>JBIQJZ010000143.1:0-9635 GCA_044507115.1 Flammeovirgaceae bacterium
CGGGCAGCATCAAGGTAGCAGTCTGGGGCACGAAGGGTGATGCAACCCTCGAGCGTTTTGAATTGGTAGATAAGAGGACGGGAAAGGTTGTTTACGAAAATGGCGCTGGTATACCCTACGGGGAGTACGGACCTTTCAGGCAGACCTATCGCCTAAACTTTACAGCGTTTCGCAAACCCGGGACGTATGTGCTGCGCGCGGGAACGGCGGAATCGGAAGTCTTCCGGATCGGGGCCGATGTGTATAAGGGAGCGGCAGACTTCGCGCTAAAGTACATGCGACAACAACGAAGTGGCTATAATCCTTATCTTAAAGACTCGTGCCATACAGATGACGGATACACGGTGTACGGACCGATGTCCGACAGTACGCATATTGATGTCAGCGGCGGATGGCACGATGCAACAGACTATCTTCAGTACTCCATGACATCCGCTAACGCTGCGTATCACCTACTGGCGGCATACAGGGACTTCCCGAAAGTATTTGGAGACGAGCACCTCGCGAACGGCCTTCCAGGTAAAAATAACGTGGCGGACGTATTTGACGAAGCGAGATGGGGACTTGATTGGTTGCTTAAGATGCACCCGCGGTCGGACTGGATGTTCAACCAGCTTGCTGACGATCGCGACCACATCGGATTTCGTTTACCAACGAATGACAATGCTAGCTATGGAAAGGGCAAAGAGCGCCCGGTGTATTTTGTAACCGGAGAACCACAGGGACTTGGTAAATACAAGAATCGGACGACGGGAACGTCGTCTATTGCAGGAAAGTTTTCCAGCGCATTTTCGCTGGGTCATACGCTCTTTGTGAAGTCGGACCCTGCGTATGCAAGTACGCTCCGTGAGAGGGCGCTTTCGGCTTATGAGTACGGCTTGAAAAAACCTGGAAATACGCAGACCGCGTGTTATACCTCGCCGTATTTTTATGAAGAAGACAATTGGGTGGATGATATGGAATTGGCGGCGGCTCAATTGTACCGACTCACGGGGAACAAGGAACTCCTTCAGTCTGCATTTGAATACGCGCAGCAGGAGAAACAGACTCCATGGATGCAGGCTGATACCGCAAACCATTACCAGTGGTATCCGTTTATCAACGTCGGTCATTTTGAACTCGCGCAGGCGGCAACGGGTACCCAGCGTCAGGAGGTAATCAGTTATTACCGCGACGGTATCGATGTAGTGTGGCAGAAGGCAAAGAGGAACGCGTTCTACCGCGGCGTTCCGTATATCTGGTGCAGTAACAACCTCCAGACATCGTTCGCAATTCAGTGCTATTGGTATCGACAATTGACAGGTGATGAGACCTACCTGGAACTGGAACAAGCAGCGTTTGATTTCCTGCTCGGGTGTAACCCCTGGGGTACAAGTATGATTGTTGGCTACCCGGAACACGCCGATTTCCCCGATGACCCTCATTCATCTCTCAATCTGCTTCACGGAATGCAAACACTGGGCGGTCTCGTCGATGGTCCCGTCTTTGGAACGATCTACCGACAACAGCGCGGCGTCACGATTGTGCGCGGTGACGAATACGCCGAATTTCAAAGCAGTTTTGTTGTCTATCACGACGACTATGGCGATTATGTGACGAACGAGCCTACGATGGATGGGACGGCATCACTGATCTATCTGTTAGCCGCAAAGGAAAGCTTGAAAAAGTAAATGATCGCGATCGGTACATGGTTGTCAAATCAATTTTAGCACGTTGAACTTCACGTTAATCACAGGGGCCTGCAAAGGAATCGGGAAGGCAATGGCATACGAATGTGCCGCCCGGAGAATGAATGTCCTGCTTATTTCGAATGATGAAGAATGCCTTCGCGGAGTATGCGAAGACATCCATCGCACAACGGGAGTGGAAAGTCATTGTTTTGCGATCGACCTAATGGGGGAGGGTGCAGCCGCGAAGGTCCACCGCTGGGTCCATGAAAACGGATTCTCGGTAGATGTTCTCATTAACAATGTCGGCCTTGGCAGAGGGGGGACGTTTTCAAGCATGCTGCTGCCAGATATTCAGCAGATGATGATGTTGAATACGAAGGCGACGGTTGAAATGACATATCATTTTATTCCTGAGCTGCAAAAGCATCCAAACGCACATATCCTCAGCGTTAGCAGCCTGGAGGCACGACTACCGCTTCCCTACAAGGCTGTATACACCGGTACAAAGAATTTCATTTATGCTTTCTCGTTAGCAATTGCACAGGAACTCAAGTTTTCAAACGTCAGGGTGAGTGTACTCTGCCCCGGACCGGTGCTGACTAACCCTGATGGGTTGAGCCGCATTAATGCCCACGGCCAGCGTTCAAAACTGCTGATGATGTATCCAGACAAGGTGGCGCGTATCGCAATAAAAGGAATGTTGGCCGGTCGTCAGGTGATTGTCCCGGGACGGCTAAATGCGTTTTTCTTCTGGCTTGGATCGCTCTTGCCGGTCGGAGTAAAGATGAATATTCTTGAGCGCCTCTTTCGAGTCTACAAGACTACTTAAAGAACCGCTCGATGCCGCATAGCTGTTCGCTAATCTTCCAGAGTCGCTGAGCGTCCGCGATGTTCCTGCTTCGCTCCGACGAAGTTTTTGGTTTACATCTGTCCCAATACAATCCGCTCTGCTTTGCGACTTCCGGTTCGGTTGCGAGATATATTGCGGTTTGCGCAGCATGGTCGGGGGTCATTCCGCTAAGCCGTCTCAGCCTCCACATGAAACCATGGAATGGATTTGTATGCTTTACGCCGATGTCAGTCTTAACCAAGCCCGGCTGCACGCAGTGCACAGACACGTGGCTATGGGTTTTGACCCGGTTCATTTCGTAAGTAAACAGCAGGTTTGCAAGCTTGGACTGCCCGTAGGCCTTAAGGCCGTGGTAGGACCTCTCGAGATTGAGGTCATCGAAGTTTATCTTTCCATAGCGATGGGAATCAGATCCGATATTGATGATACGCCCATCAGGAGCCACCGCAATGTTGGGATACAGAATGTGTGTTAGCAGGAAATACGCAAGGTGATTCACGGCAAACTGCTTTTCAATGCCTTCTTCCGTTAGCTCACAGCGCGATGTCCACACACCGGCATTGTTGACCAGAACATCGATCCGTGGGTGACGGGCGAGAATCGCCGTACCCGTTTCCCGGATCTGCTTTTGTGATGATAGGTCGATGTTGTAGTAGTGTATGTTTGGGTTGTTGTAAGACGTCTTTAGTGCTTCGGTTGTTGTTGCTCCTCGTTGGATGTCGCGTCCGATCAAGACGAGTTGGAACCCTCTGGACGCGAGCCCTCTGGCGATGCCGTGACCGATACCCGATGTAGCCCCGGTGATGACTGCGGTTTTCTCTTTCATGGGGTTAAGTTATAAATACCGCGGCAATTCGCCATTGGGAATGGCAGGAGAGGGGGAACTTTGGAAACCCTGGCGGGATATTCGTGAAGCGATGTTATATTGGATTGAAACAACGCGGAGGCCGCACGGTAGGGTCGGCACTCATACAACCAGGCAAATGTGAAGGGATTGACATGCGATTCTTACTGAGACTCAAACACTGGCAGATTTTTCTTTTTACATGGGGTATTCCGATGGCTGTAAACATCATCAAACTTTCACGGCCCGTACTTGCCGTCAAGTTGTATCCGGTGATGATGGCGGCTTTTATCGTCGGAATATTTGGATGGATATGGGCAATTGCCACGGAACTCCACAAAAAACTTCCGGTCGATGCGCGTCTAGACATCCGGACCTTTAAATGGGTTTTTGCGGTTCCGGTCGCTTACGTGATCGCTTTGACAGCATGGATGAGCTACCAATTCTATTTCCACTTCTACGAAGTAAGTCCCTATATAGCGTCAGTGATCGTCTATGTGGCGATATTGCACGTTGTTTCCATGGTGTGTATACTATTTGGTTTGCGTTTCGCGGCACAGACCCTGAGATCTGTCGAACTCGGGCGCCTTGCTCGGTTCAGCGACTATGCTGTTGAGTTCTTTTTAGTTTGTTTTTCACCGATCGGATTCTGGATTCTCCAACCCCGGTTGAACAAGCTGGTCAATGAGTGAAGAAAGACAACAACCGGCAAGTTCTCCGCCGTCTGTGCGGGACCTTGCCAAGGAGGTCGAGTTTAAGACATCGAGAAGTAGCGGTGCGGGAGGACAACATGTTAACAAAGTCAACTCCAAGGTCATATTGCTGTTTGATATCGCAAATTCACGGGTATTGTCACCCGACCAAAAAGTCACCCTGACCCAGCGACTTGCTTCCCGGATAAGCCGTGATGCCCTGCTCGCGATACAGGTTCAGGAGACCCGCTCACAAACAGCTAACAAAGAGATTGCACTTCAGAAGTTTGAAGAATTAATTCAGAAAGCGTTTCGCAAGAGGAAAGTTCGGAAAGCGACTAAACCGACAAAATCTGCGACTAAGGAGCGTCTTAAGAGAAAGAAGATTGTTTCCGAAAAAAAGAAATGGCGAAAACCACCGGAAGGATGAATGGAGGTTTTTTTACCATCATCCATTTCCGGCGTGGGCATATGTCTTTGTTTAACTAGTATTTCCTCTGTTTACCTACGGTGGTATCGAGCGCGTTCGTCAGCTTGTCAATGGCGCCGCTGAAAGCGAGATCTATGTTTTCCGCCCGGTGAGATGCGACAGTGGGTTTCATGCCTTTGACGCGTGCTTCAAGAAGGCAACGCTTGTCATCGCTCCCTTGCTTGTCTGCGTTTTCGTCGCTAAGATAAACGTCGACTCTGGTAATCATATCCGCAAAGCGATCCAGTGAACTCTGGAGTGTTTCTGTGAAATAGGCTGACATGCGCGCGCTTCCCTCAATATTCTTGTCGGTGTTTACGTGTATTTGCATAGCGAATTTGGATTACGTTACTTATCTGTGAATGCTTCAAGATATCAAAAGCATTTATCATATAACATGCTTTTGGGACCAATAATTTCAGCTTTTGATCAGAGCAGCGACTGATTTTTGTCATAGTAGCCGCTTTGTGGTTTCCTGTAAATTTGCGATCCTTATTCATGAAAAAGAAGGAGTGCCCTTCCTGTGCAATGGAGGTTGAGGCAAACAGTAAGGTTTGTCCAATATGCGCGTATGAGTTCCCTTCCAGCGCCCCTTTGTTGAAGTGGGTTGCTTTCCTGCTTGCAATAATTTTTTTGTTGTATATGTTGATCTGAGGCGGGCCGACCTTCAGGAATTGAACTCCTCCCGGAAATGATACAGGAGAATCACGGTTGCTGAGAAAGCCGGCTTGGGATTATCCTTAATTTCCAACTCGGCGTCCAGCTCTGCTTTCGCAATGCCACGAAGGTTTGTCAGTGCGGCGAGTTTTACGTGCAACCTGACCTCGCTGTCAACGACCACGGGCTGATTGAATTTAAGCTTATCAATTCCGTAGTTGATCAACATCTTGATATTCCGGATTTCAGCGATCTGGTTCCAGAGGTGTGGAACGAGCGACAAGGCGAGGTAGCCATGGGCAATGGTTTTTCCGAATGGGCTCTCATTCGAGGCGCGCTCGGGATCGATGTGTATCCACTGGTGGTCGAGCGTCGCGTCAGCAAACTGATTTATCCGCGACTGCTCTATCTTGAGATAGTCGGACACGCCGATAGATTTTCCAACAAACTTTTCGAATTCCGCAAAGCTATTGATTGATACTTTACTCATGAAGGCAGACTGATTTTTACGAAAGTAAATATTTAATGCACCACACGCAAAAAGCGTCAAGCGAATTAGAATCCTTGCGTGAAGTATTGAATTACCCTCTTGTGTAGCAGCGAAGCCGTTTCTTTCATGGCTATGGACACAGGAGTATCCGGGTCGACCAATGAGATGGCGTTGGAGATTCCGTGTGCGCGGAGTTCCGCGGGAGAGAGCTCGCATCCACCACAGAATGCAATCACAGGTTTGCCAGCTTCGGTTGATAACCGTGCAACTTCAGAGACCACCTTACCCGAAAAGGTCTGGTCGTCGATCCTTCCCTCACCAGTAATGATCAAGTCGGCCTCCTGGATCGATGCCACAAGGTCGGTGCTATCGATGATATAGTTGATACCTTTTTCTATGCTGGCATTCAGAAATACGTGCGCGCCCGCGCCGAGTCCGCCCGCGGCACCCGCGCCGGGAAAGTTTGAGCGAATGCCGAACTCACGCATAACCACTTCGTGAAAGTTTCGCAGTCCCTCGTCCAGGAGTGCAAGCGATGGCTGGTCTGCGCCCTTCTGAGGACCATAAACGTAAGCAGCTCCCTGAGGCCCGAACAGAGGGTTCGTTACATCGCAAAGACAAATGAAGTCGGCAGCACGAAGTCCGGTATGAAGGCCATCGGTCCGGATGGACCGGATGAAGGTGAGATTCTCACCAGTTGGCTTGAGTGGGTGGCCGCCAGCATCGAGGAATGAATACCCCAGGGCTGTTGCCATTCCGATCCCGGCATCATTGGTAGCGCTTCCGCCTATTCCCAGGACAACCTTTTTGACCCCGCGGTCGAGCGCGTGGGTGATCAGTTCGCCTGTTCCCAGGGACGTAGTGAAACGCGGATCTCGCTGATGTGATTCGAGCAGGGTCAAGCCGGACGCGGCAGCCATCTCAATGAAAGCTGTGCTGTCATCCCCTGAAATCCCGTATGCTGCGCGAATAGGATCAAAGAGCGGCCCGTGCACGTTGGCGTGGACCTGGCTGCCATCATGCCATTCGGTCAACAGGGAGCACGTTCCCTCCCCACCGTCGGCCAGCGGTGTGGTCTGTACCGCTGCGTCAGGAAAGACCTCTTTGATAGCTCCTCCGACAATGTCGCAGACCTGCCTGGCGGTCAGAGATCCTTTAAACTTGTCGGGACAAACGAGGATATTCACCTTGCGATATTATAGAAAAAAGTCAGGAGCGGGCCGCCGCTATTGTATATATTATTCCCCCACCCTGACGCGGCGATTTATTACTGCCGAACCCACAATACGCAGCAAATTCGACGTTAAGTAAGCGGGGCCAGACGTTCCGCCGGATCCGGCGTTTTCACGCTAAAAGGCGGAAAAGAGTCGATTTTCTTTCGCCTAAGCGGTATAAGCTTGGAATCTTTTCAGCGGCAGAATTGTCTTAAGGGGAGAAGGACGCCCTCCGCCGGTATCTGCGACGAAGGTTGAGGAGTAGCGGGCATATTATTTTTGTTAGGCCTTCTGGGAAATCAATTTTCAATAAATCAATAACTATGGCACAAAAAAAGAATCAAGGACAAGGCGGGACTTCTAATCGTGGTTTCGCTTCAATGAACCAAGAGCAGCAACGTGCGATTGCCAGGAAGGGTGGAGAGGCTGTCAGTATGAATCGTGCTCATATGGCTGAAATCGGGAGAAAAGGCGGAGAAGCCAGCGGACAAAACCGCCGGGCTGCTGCGCAGAATAGAATGAATCAGGAGAAACAGAATAATTCTGCTAACCAGGATACCCCCGCAAGTGAAGGGAATTCGGGAACTCCTTCCGGTGAGAATCGTGAGCGCTAGCACAAGTCCGTCATTCGGAGAGCATGATTGGTGAATATCCCGGCCAGCCCGGGATATTTTTTTACCGAAGCAGTATCCCGTCCGTTGAATCACGTGGCAACTCGGCGTTGACGCGTGATCCGGGAATACAATCCGATTGACTTCGTGCAGTTCTATTGTGAAAAGTGTGGCGGCATAATATTATTCAGCCAGATGGGTAATCGAAACCCGAAACGCTGCACAGTATCATGGCACCAGGTGAGCGACGTAGATTGAAGGGATTCGCATCGCTGGATGACGACTGCAAGAAGAGTCTCGCTCGGAAAGGGGGACTTGCGTCAGCCCGGGGCAAGAATACTTCGAACCGCGGTTTTGCCTCGATGGATAAGGAGAAACTGAAAAAGATATCAAGCCTGGGCGGAAAGGCGCCGAGAACAGCGAAGGCGGCGAAGACGAGACGGATGTAGGATGGAATAAAGGAGATAGAAAGGGAACGTCGGAGACGGCATCCGATCGAGGGTAGTCCAACGGACTACCCTTTTTCATTTGTACTTTTGCGCGATGACTTTTCCGGTTCATTCCGTTCTGCCCGTAATCAAAGCCAAACTGGCGAGCAACCCCGTGGTGCTGCTTGAGGCACCGCCAGGCGCCGGGAAGTCGACCGTAGTTCCGCTTGAATTGCTCGAAGAGTCATGGCTTTCCTCGAAAAAGATCATAATGCTTGAACCGCGGCGTCTGGCGGCGAGGAGCGTCGCGATGAGAATGGCAGAACTGCGGAACGAGGTCGTCGGAAACACCGTAGGTTATCGCGTGCGATTTGAATCGTGTGTCGGAAAGCAAACACGTCTTGAGGTTTTGACAGAGGGTATCCTGACGCGGCTTATTCAACAGGATAGCGCACTAGAGGATGTTGGCTTAATTATCTTCGACGAATTTCACGAACGCAACCTTCAGGCCGATCTGGCACTGACGCTGAGTTTGCAGGTGCAACAGGTGCTCCGCCAAGATCTCCGCATCCTCGTGATGTCGGCCACGCTCAACGGAGATCGCTTGTCAGAAGTACTTTGCGCCCCCGTCATCCGCGCATCGGGACGCCAATACCCTATTTCGATGGAATACATTCAACCGGTCCCCTCAAGTCCGGTTTGGGTCGAAGTTGTCCGTGCAATCAGGAAGGCTGTGCGCGAAACCGAGGGAGATATACTCGCGTTTCTTCCGGGATCGCCCGAGATCCGGCGTGCCGCCGAACTTTTGGAAAAAGAAGAGATACCCGCGATTGTCTATCCGCTCTATGGTGATCTCAACTTCAGCAAACAAAAAGAAGCCATCCTTCCGGATCCGCACAATCGGAGAAAGATCGTACTAGCGACCTCGATAGCGGAGACGTCGCTGACAATTGAAGGGGTGACAACGGTGATCGATAGTGGTTACGCGCGTGTCCCCCGATTTGATCCAAGAAGTGGGTTGACGCGGCTTGAGACCGTACGGGTGACACGGGATGCCGCCGAACAACGCGCGGGACGAGCTGGACGACTAGGGCCGGGCAAGTGCTACCGACTTTGGTCGCAGGGAGCACATGCGGGTCTGGTTGCGAGCAAAAAACCGGAGATACTGGAAGCGGACCTTGCGCCACTCATGCTCGAACTCATCAATTGGGGAGTCCAGGATGTGAGCGAGTTGTTATGGATTACACCGCCGCCTGCAGGCGCTGTAAGTCAGGCTGTCGACTTGCTCGAGAATCTTGATGCCGTGAGCAATCTTAAGATTACCAACCGCGGACGTGAGATGCTGGCCTTACCTACACATCCGCGCATAGGCCATATGTTATTGGAAGCGATGAATGTCAGGACTGAGAATGCTGCTGCTCCTTCACTCGCGACCGACGTCGCTGCGATATTGGAGGAACGCGACCCATTGCCGAGGGAAGTCGGAGCGGATCTGGCACTTCGCGTTGAAATGCTTCGGCGATGGCGAGGAGGCGAGCGTGTGTCCGCCGAAAAGCAGGTACTCGAGCGAATCGGCAAGCTCGCGTCCTCGTGGCGAAACATCCTCGGTATCACGGTCGACAACACCGTTGTCGCGGACACTGATGTTGGAAAGTGTCTCCTGGCTGCCTACCCGGAGAGGATTGCCTGCCAGGTCGAGAAGCACAGCGA
>JBIQJZ010000144.1:0-9601 GCA_044507115.1 Flammeovirgaceae bacterium
CAGCTCGAGCGCCTTCTCATCACCGCCCTGGATCCTTTCGAAGATCTCCTTCTCATTCATGCTGGAGCTTGTCCTGTATACCATTGTTGCGTGGCTTTGTAACCTCTCTGATTTGTCGATATTCGGTTCTTTGTCGACGGTATCCGTCGTTCGTCTGAATTCAGCAAATTCCGCGCAGCGCCACCTCTCGGCTCCCTCCAATCATCACAACCCTTCGGGTATTTGCGCTGTCTTTGAAAATACTCCCGATTTCACCACCCGGCGCTTCGATTTGGGGTTAATAATAGTCACTTTGGGCTGATAAATGGCCCTTCTGCAACTGATTTAACCGGGAAAGCCTGTTTCCCGCGGACTCCGGGGACCACAGGCCTCCCAAAAATAGAAAAACCCCGGTACATTCCGGGGTCTTTGTGCGTTATGTTGGTGTCGTCTAGCGGTCTTCGCTAAGATCCGTTGAGACGACTTCCATTGGAGCTTTTTCCTTCTGTGCCGTATCGTGCGGCGTCTCGGAGATATGCGGGGCTATGATCAGCGCCACAATTGACGTCAGTTTGATCAGGATGTTCATTGAGGGGCCGGACGTGTCCTTGAACGGGTCACCTACCGTATCTCCAGTAACCGACGCCTTGTGGGGTTCGGATTTCTTGTAAAACATCTGACCGTTGATCTCAACTCCTTGCTCAAATGATTTCTTGGCGTTGTCCCACGCTCCACCAGCGTTTGATTGGAAGATACCCATCAATACGCCAGAAACCGTGATCCCCGCGAGGAGGCCGCCAAGTACTTCAGGGCCAAACGCAAATCCCACAACTGCAGGAGTCAGCAACGCGATAGCACCCGGCGCGATCATTTCACGGAGTGACGCCTTAGTCGAAATAGCGACGCATTTTTCATACTCCGGCTTAGCCTTGTATTCCATGATACCCGGGATCTCGCGGAACTGACGGCGGACTTCATTCACCATATCCATCGCTGCACGTCCTACCGCTGCGATCGCAAGGGAAGAGAAGATGAATGGAATCATCCCTCCGACGAACAAGCCCGCGAGTACGGGTGCCTTATAGATATCAATTGCCGAGATTCCCGATACTCCCACAAATGCTGCGAACAACGCAAGCGAAGTCAGCGCCGCAGAAGCAATCGCAAACCCCTTACCGGTCGCTGCCGTTGTGTTTCCGACTGCGTCGAGGTTGTCCGTACGTTGACGAACTTCCGCGGGCAGCTGGCTCATTTCGGCAATTCCACCGGCGTTGTCGGCTATCGGGCCGAAGGCATCGATTGCGAGCTGCATGGCCGTTGTTGCCATCATTCCTGAAGCAGCTATCGCTACCCCGTAAAGGCCCGCGAAAGAGTACGACGCAATGATACCTCCCGCGAGAACAATGATGGGGAGGACTGTGGACTCCATTCCGACGGACAAACCGCCTATGATGTTGGTCGCGTGACCGGTTCCAGACTGTTTAATGATTGAGAGAACAGGGCGCTTGCCCATGGCTGTATAGTATTCGGTGATCATGCTCATCAGTGCGCCCACAACCAGTCCGATGATGATGGCGATGAAGACGTCTATTGATGCAAAGGTTACGCCGCGGTGAACAAGCGTTTCAGGAAGCAACCATGTAACCAGAAAGTAAGATGCAATTGCGGTCAGGATAATGGATGACCAGTTGCCAATGTTCAGCGCTCCCTGGACGCTATCCGTCTCGTTTTTGATACGAACAAACCAGGTACCTACAATCGAGAAGATCAGTCCGATACCGGCGATCAGCATCGGAAGAAGTACGGGCGAAAGCCCGCCGAAATTATCTCCTGAAGCGCTAATTTCCTGACCGAGGACCATCGTCGCGAGAATGGTGGCTACGTAGGAACCGAACAGGTCTGCACCCATTCCGGCGACATCCCCGACATTATCTCCAACGTTATCCGCGATTGTTGCCGGGTTCCTGACATCGTCTTCCGGGATACCGGCTTCCACTTTGCCGACGAGGTCAGCACCGACGTCCGCCGCCTTGGTGTAGATTCCCCCGCCAACCCGGGCAAAGAGCGCAATAGATTCCGCGCCGAGCGAGAATCCCGCAAGCACTTCAATAGCCCGTTTCATTTCGAGACCGTCCATGGCCGAGCCTTCCGGTACAAAGAAATGATAGAGTGCGATAAAAAGGCTTCCGAGTCCGAGAACTGCGATACCGGCGACGCCGATACCCATTACTGAGCCACCGGTGAAGGAAACTTTCAGAGCTTTTGACAAGCTGCTTCGGGCAGCCTGCGTCGTTCTGACGTTAGCTTTGGTAGCGATTCGCATACCGATGTAACCGGCTAATGCGGAAAGGACGGCGCCGATCACGAATGAGACGGCTATGAGCGGGTGTGACTCGGCGATTAGTGTGCCTGACCACCCCAGCAGGATTGCGGCAATAACGGCGAAATAAGCGAGGACTTTCCATTCGGCTTTCAGGAACGCCATTGCACCGCGGGCAATGTACCCAGCAAGTTCCTGCATGTTTGCGTCACCGGCATCCTGCTTCGAGACCCATGCTGATTTGATCGCCATAATGATGAGGCCGACGGCCCCGAATGCAGGAATGAGATAAGCAATGTTGTCCATATTTACAGTAGTTAGGAGTCCGGTTTACGGTAAAAAAACCATCCGGTTATTGCCGCGGATGGTTCAAAAATTTGCGCAAAGATAGAATAAGTACCAAAACACCCAAAGCCTGCCATTCGCGAACGGGAACTTATTGTGCTAAAATTGCGAAAGGGTCTACTTTACGCCGAACATCCGCCTGAGCGCTGCCCAGAGTTCCTTCTTCTTCGGCTCGTCAAGCAAGTGCAGATCGTCCGCGCGCATCAGCTTAAATCCGTTAGTCTCGATCTGTTCACAGCGGGGGAAGTCGGGAGATATTTCACTTCCGAAGACAAGCACACTTGCCGGCGAATATACCGCTAGCTCTTCAACCTTTACGGAAGGCCGTGTTAATATCGTGGCAGCGTCACTTCCCACTTTTACCGCGCTTAGCAACCTCGTCAAGACGAGGCGGTCCTCGTCCGAGTACGTATGCCACTCGCGTGCCAGCACAACCACGAGTGGTGATCCGAACTTGTAAAGTTCCTCTTGATAGAGATATGTCAGTGCGTCGGTAGCCACAAGATCACGGTTTTGTATCGAAGAAAGATCTAAGTTCCGTTGCATCGCTCGGATTCATTCGGTTTGCAAGGATCAAACGGAGTTGCCGGCGTTGGAGCGCCCCTTCATAGAGCGCGATTTCTTCAGGTGTCTCGGGTATGATTTCCGGAACCTCTACGCGATTTCCTTCCTGGTCGAGGGCAACGAATGTGAAATACGCGCTGTTGCTATCCAGTTTCTTTCCAGAGGGGATGTCCTCCGCTTCCACGTGAATGATCACTTCCATCGAGGTATTAAATGCGCGGGTGACGCTGGCTTTCAATGTAACTACATTGCCAAGCCTAATCGGATGTCGGAAAGAAATATTGTCAACCGACGCAGTGACGACGGTCGAGTTTGAGTGCTTTTGAGCAGATATCGCCGAAACGATATCCATCCAGTGCATCAAGCGCCCCCCCATAAGATTGTTAAGCGTGTTCGTGTCGTTGGGAAGAACAAGTTCTGTCATGCTGACGAACGACTCGCGCGGTGATTTCTTTTTTCTGCTCATGCTGTCTGCATGTACGTTTGTCTCTTTTTATTGCTGGTCGTAGTCCGAAAAAGACAATTGCCAACGTTTGCGACTCGCTTTTTGACGGATTGTCACAAAAATCAGAAAAAATACTTTGGAAACAACTCAATGATTTTATTAATTCGGTCCGCAATTATGAAAACAGCACTCGTGAATCACCTTTCATCGAACTCAGCCCTGCGGGTTGAGCGTGTCTGTGTTTCATCGACAATCACCATCACTACCACAATCATTACGGGGTGACCCGTATGATGTAATTCCCCCTCCCAGGCTTTATCGTGTCCATTTCCAGGAAATGCCGTGCCTGAAAGTTCAACAAACAATCACGTGGTAGACATTTAACTCACAACATAAAATGAAGGTCCTGAAATTCGGAGGTAGTTCGGTTGCAACTCCTGCGCGCATTAAGTCGGTTATTGAGATTATCAAGTCATATTCGAAACAAGATATTGCTGTTGTTTTCTCGGCTCTTGGCGGAGTTACGGATGAGTTGATTGCTATCAGTACACTCGCACTCGGTGGTGACCAGACGTATAGGCAGCGCGTTGATGACCTCGCCAAGCGTCACCTCGAAGCAGTCCGCGAGTTGATCAGTGTGCAGAAGCAAAGTGGTATTCTCGCTCAGGTAAAAATCCGGATGAACGAACTCGACGACGTGCTGCAGGGAGTTTATCTGGTCAAAGAGCGCACGCTCCGCACATTGGATTATATCATGAGCTTCGGCGAACAGCTGTCGGCTTTTATTATTTCGGAGGCGATCAAGGATCAAGGTATTCAGGCCGGCTATCTCGATGCGCGAAAACTGATTCGCACGGACAATAACTTTGGATATGCGAAGGTGGATTTTAATGTGACTAACGCGCAGGTTGCCGCATATTTTTCAGAGCCACGTCCACTTCAGGTGATTACCGGATTTATAGCCTCTGCCGAAAGCGGTGAAACGACTACGCTCGGACGCAGTGGGTCGGACTACACGGCAGCGATCTTTGCGGGAGCGTTGCAGGCGGAGGCACTCGAAATATGGACCGACGTCGATGGGATGATGACCGCGGATCCGCGATTTGTCAAGAAGGCATTCACCGTTCCGGAGATGAGTTATGAGGAGGCGATGGAGCTTTCACACTTCGGGGCCAAAGTGATTTTCCCGGCGACCATGCAGCCAGCGATGATCAATAAGATTCCGATCTGGATCAAGAATACATTCAATCCCGAGTTCAGAGGTACGCTCATTCATGCTCACTCCACCAACGGCAAGCTGATCAAAGGGATATCATCGATGAATGCGGTGTCGCTGCTGAACATCCAGGGAAGCGGATTGCTCGGGGTTGTCGGCGTTTCCATGAGGTTGTTTGCGACGCTTGCTCGCGAGCATATCAATGTTATCCTGATTAGCCAGGCGTCGTCGGAGCATTCGATCTGTATTGCGATCGAAAGCCAGAATGCAGGCCGTGCAAAACAGGCGATTGAGCGGGAGTTCATTCACGAAATACGAAACGAAGAGATTGATGAGGTTCAGGTCGAGAGCGAACTGTCGATTGTGGCAGTTGTTGGCGATGGCATGAAGCACAGCCCGGGAACCAGTGGACGTATGTTCGGAGGGCTCGGAAGAAACGGGATCAACGTCATGGCTATCGCACAAGGGTCGTCCGAACGAAATATCTCAGCGGTCGTCCGACAGTCGGATATAGCCAAGGCGCTGAATGCGCTTCACGAAGCATTCTTCCTCTCTGATCGCAAACTGATTAATATTTTCCTTGTTGGAACCGGGCTGATCGGCAACACGCTCATTCGAATGATGAAGGAGCAATTCAACAAGCTGGCGAAAGAAAACCTGCTCGAAGTCAACGTCGTGGCGGTTGCGAATAGTACAAAGATGTTATTCGCAGAAGATGCGCTGTCATTGGATTCGTGTATCGACGCGATGAAACGCCATGGCGAGGCTATGGACATGGGTGTTTTTGTCGATCGGATGAGCGCGCTGAACAAACCAAACAGCATCTTTGTCGACTGTACCTCAAGCGAAGAGGTGACTGATCATTACGCCGCGATCCTGGAGTCGAGTATTTCAATTGTTACCCCCAACAAGAAAGCTAACTCTGGGGCGTATGAGAAGTATCAAACGCTGCGCTCGGTCGGGTTTCGCCGCGGAGTTCGGTTCTTCTACGAGACGAATGTGGGGGCCGGCTTGCCTGTGATCAATACGCTGAACGATCTGTTGCTTAGTGGTGACAAGGTGATCAGCATTGAAGGTGTTCTCAGTGGAACACTCAACTATATCTTCAGCTCTTTTGCGGACGGAAGGAAGTTTAGCGAGGTGGTTGCAGAAGCGAAGGCAAGGGGATATACCGAGCCGGATCCGCGCGACGACTTGAGCGGCATGGATGTCGCGCGTAAGATACTTATCCTTTCGCGCGAAGCTGGCCTGTCACTTGAACTTGGCGATATCGGGATTCAGAATCTTGTTCCCGAGGATTGTCGCGCAGCGAAGTCCGTTGAGGATTTCCTGTCAGCGCTGAGAAACCACGACGATGCGTTTGAAAAGTTGCGTGCCGACGCGGCGAAGCGGGGTGAAAAGCTGAGATACATGGCCGTGCTTCGCGATGGAAAGGTGGAGGTGCGACTTGACAGCGTAGACGAACAGCATCCGTTCTACTCGTTGTCGGGTAGCGATAACATCATACTGTTGACCACGGAGCGATACAACGATCGACCGATGGTCATACGCGGTCCCGGTGCCGGTGCCGAAGTCACTGCTGCAGGTGTGTTTGCGGATATCATCAGGATTGGCCATTATGCACGATAAAATGAAAACTATCCGCGCATTTGCACCGGCTACGGTTGCGAACGTATCCTGTGGATTCGATGTATTCGGATTCGCTGTTGAGAACCCCGGTGACGAGGTTACGCTGACACTCACCGACACGCCTGGCGTTCGCATGAAAAAGATCGAAGGCGACAACGGGCGATTGCCACTTGAGTCCGATCGCAACACCGCTGGTGTCGCAGTACGGGAATTCCTACGCGCGATCGGAAGTGATCAGGGCGTTGATATTGTCCTGAGAAAAAATCTTCCGCTCGGAAGCGGGATGGGATCAAGCGCGGCCAGTTCGGTCGCCGCACTGGTCGGGATCAATCAGCTGATGGGCGATCCATTCGAGAAGAAGGACTTGCTTCCGTTTGCTATGGAAGCAGAGCGTATCGCCTGTGGTTCGGCACATGCCGATAACGTGGCACCGGCTCTACTAGGCGGGTTTGTGCTAATCCGCGGTTACGATCCGCTCGATGTAGTGAACATTCCCACTCCCGAGGAATTGTACTGTACGCTGATACACCCTCATCTGGAGTTGAATACGCAGGATTCGCGACAGGTGCTGCGGATGAATATATCGCTCAAAGATGCAGTCACGCAATGGGGAAACATCGCCGGACTTGTTGCCGGCTTGATGAAGCCGGACTATGGTCTGATCAGCCGTTCGCTCAAGGATGTAATCGCGGAACCGATACGCTCCTTGCTGATACCGGGTTTTGATCGCATCAAGGAAAAAGTTCGCGAAACCGGCGCGCTGGGATCGGGAATCTCCGGATCAGGTCCGACGATCTTCGCTTTGTCAGCCGATCCCGGGATTGCAGAGCAAGTCGGGAATGTGGTAAGCGAAGAGTTTGCCAGGATCCATCTCAATAGCGAAGTTTTTGTTTCCCGGATAAACTCGCAGGGCGCGACAGTTTTGACATCATGAAGTATTACAGCACCAATAACAAAACGCTAACCGCATCATTGAAAGACGCCGTCTTACAGGGCCTGGCCCCTGATAACGGTCTCTATATGCCGGAGAACATACCAGTCCTTTCACCGGATTTCTACCGCGGTATACACGAGCTGGACTTTGACGACATAGCCCTCGCGGTGTCGGGTGCATTTATCGGCAGCGATATTCCGGAGAACGAGTTGAAGCGTATTATCACTCAAACGTTGACTTTTGATGCGCCGCTTGTGAATGTTGAAAACGGAATCAGCGCACTTGAGTTATTTCATGGCCCGACCATGGCGTTCAAGGATTTTGGTGCGCGGTTTATGTCGCAATTGCTGCGGTATTTCGCCTCGCAGATCAGCCGCGAGATCGTCATCCTCGTGGCGACCTCCGGTGACACCGGTAGCGCTGTGGCGAATGGATTTCTGGGAGTTGAAGGAATAAAGGTCGTCGTTCTGTATCCTTCCGGGAAAGTCAGTGAAATACAGGAAAAGCAGTTTACAACGCTCGGTCGAAACATTACAGCGCTTGAAGTGGATGGTACGTTCGATGATTGCCAGCGATTGGTGAAGACCGCGTTCCTCGATTCGGAGTTGCGCGATCAATATTTTCTCACATCGGCCAACTCAATCAATATTGCGCGATTAATTCCGCAGACGTTTTACTACTTCTACGGATATGCGCGCCGTCAGCGTCGTGATAAACCGGTTGTCTTTTCAGTTCCCAGCGGGAACTTCGGGAATTTGACAGCGGGGCTTTTTGCGAAGCGCATGGGGCTTCCGGTAGCCCGGTTTGTCGCAGCGACGAATCGCAATGATGTGGTTCCGGAATATCTCCGCGATGGCGTTATGACTTCGCGGCCATCGGTCCAAACGATCAGCAATGCGATGGATGTCGGCAATCCAAGTAATTTCGCGCGCATGATGGATTTGTATCAGAACGATGTGGAGGCGGTCCGCCGCGACATCGTCGGATACGCGTTCAGCGATCCCGAGACGCAGGCCGCGATTGCGCATGTATCGCGTGAGACAGGCTATGTGCTCGACCCGCATGGTGCGGTGGGATACCTCGGGATGAAGAAGTTTCTGACTGATTCCGCGCTTGACGCGAACGGAATATTCCTTGAAACGGCTCACCCCGCGAAGTTTCGGGAAGTGGTGGAAGAAGCTTTGGGCACTCCGATTGTGCTGCCCGACACGCTGGCCCGATTTGCACAGGGTGTCAAACAATCAATTCCCACGCGGTCGGAGTATTCTGTGTTCCGGCAAGTGCTTAAAAGCGAACTTGCTGGTGGGAATTAACCCCAACCCTCTTTTCCGAGCAGTGGAACGAAGGCGAAGTTATCAAACTCCTCCCGGAACAATTTCTCCCGCTTTCTCCTGATCCGGAGCATTTTTTGACGCTCGCGGTCGCCGACCGGGATTACCAGGATGCCGCCGTCCGCCAGCTGGTCGGTCAGGGCTGTGGGCACCACTGGTGCACCGGCAGTTACAATGATCTTATCGAAAGGAGCTTTTTGGGGCAATCCCTTGGATCCGTCGCCGAAGAAAAAGTAGGGGGTATAACCGAGCTGAGGCAGGAACGACTTCGCCGTTTCGTACAGCTTTCGGTTGTACTCGATGGTATACACTTTCGCCCCCATTTCCAGCAAGACACAGGCCTGATACCCCGACCCGGTACCTACCTCCAGAACTTTGTCGCCGGGCTTGATTTCAAGCTTCTCGGTTTGGAAAGCGACCGTATAGGGTTGTGAAATTGTTTGTCCTTCCCCAATTGGGAAAGCCTTGTCCTGGTAGGCGTGTTCCAGAAGTGCATTGTCAAAAAACAGGTGGCGCGGAACTTTGCCAATTGCCGCCAGGACGCGGCCGTCCGAAATGCCCTTTTTTTGGAGGGTTTTCACCAGTTTATTGCGCAATCCGCGCTGCTTGTAATTGTCCTCAAACATGCTATTTTGACACTAAAAAGCCATTTTTTCAGGCTCGACAAACTTTCCAGAATTCCCTAGGAAAATTCAGGTGAATGCCCTTACTTTAAAGTCCTCTCCAAACACAGTGAATAAAGCTGTTTGCCATAGCGTTTCTCTGTGAACCTGCTCCTGATAGTAATTTGGGTAAAACCTGATTACTTCAAGGGCAGGGATAGGAGAGGGTCCAATTC
>JBIQJZ010000145.1:0-5964 GCA_044507115.1 Flammeovirgaceae bacterium
ACAGCACTCGACTAAATCAAAGAATTACACTCTTTTCAAGAAGTACGCAGAAAAAATAAACGACCAGAGCAACGATACCCTGACGTTTCGCGGTCTCTTCGAGTTCAAGAAACGCAATGCGGTTCCGCTGGAAGAAGTTGAGCCGGTTGAAGAAATTCTCAAGCGTTTTGCTACCGGCGCGATGTCCTTCGGCTCCATCTCACATGAAGCTCACTCGACACTTGCGATTGCGATGAACCGTATCGGTGGAAAGAGCAACAGCGGCGAAGGAGGAGAAGACCCGATCCGTTTTGAACGTAAAGAGAACGGTGATTGGGAACGGTCAGCGATCAAGCAGGTTGCATCGGGCAGGTTTGGTGTGACAAGTTATTACCTCTCGAACGCTGACGAATTGCAGATCAAGATGGCCCAAGGTGCTAAGCCCGGCGAGGGTGGACAACTACCTGGCCACAAGGTAGACGAATGGATTGGTCGCGTGCGTCACTCCACACCCGGTGTTGGACTTATTTCTCCGCCGCCACATCACGACATCTATTCGATAGAGGATCTGGCACAACTGATCTTTGATCTCAAGAATGCTAACCGACAAGCGCGGATAAATGTAAAGCTGGTGTCACAGGCTGGAGTTGGTACGGTAGCGGCTGGAGTAGCGAAAGCGAAAGCCGATGCCATTCTGATCTCAGGAGCAGACGGTGGTACAGGTGCGTCGCCAATCAGTTCCGTTCGTCACGCCGGTCTACCATGGGAGCTCGGGTTGGCGGAAGCGCATCAGACGTTGGTGAAGAACAACCTGCGGAGCCGCGTGGTTTTGCAGACCGACGGGCAGATCAGAACAGGACGCGACATCGCGATTGCCACATTACTCGGAGCTGAGGAATGGGGTGTTGCAACCGCCGCGCTGGTGGTTGAGGGATGTATCATGATGCGTAAGTGCCATCTTAATACGTGCCCTGTGGGGATCGCGACGCAAGATTCCACACTCCGTAATTTGTTTACCGGCAGTCCGGATGACGTCGTTAACTTCTTCCACTTCCTCGCCCAAGACCTTCGGGAAGTAATGGCGAAGCTGGGCTTCCGCACAATCAACGAGATGGTAGGAAGAACAGATGTGCTCCGCGTCCGTCAGGACCTCGATCATTGGAAACTGAAAAAACTCGATCTGTCGCCTATTCTGCATCGCGAGCCTGCGCGCGACCACGTCGGCGTGTTCAAGCAAATCGAACAAGATTTCGAACTGGAGAAGGTGCTCGACTGGCGTCTGCTCGAAGCTGCCAAGGCTGCAATCGACGAAGGAGAACCGGTTCAGCAGAAATTCGTGATACGCAACACAGATCGCTCGGTTGGAGCACTACTTTCAAACGAGGTCTCGAAGAAGTATAAAGCAAGCGGACTTCCGGAGGATACTATCCACTTCTCATTCAAAGGATCGGCGGGTCAGAGTTTTGGTGCTTTCGGTGCACCGGGTCTGCGCTTTGAATTGGAAGGTGAGGCTAACGACTACTTTGGCAAAGGGTTGTCCGGGGGTAAACTTATCGTCTACCCCGATCATGAAGCGACATTCAAGCCGGAGGATAACATCATCATTGGAAACGTGGCATTCTACGGGGCAACGTCGGGAGAGGCTTACATCCGCGGTCAGGCGGGCGAGCGCTTCTGTGTACGAAACTCTGGAGTGAAGGCCGTGGTAGAAGGAGTTGGAGATCACGCGTGCGAATACATGACGGGCGGCCGTGTCGTCGTCCTGGGAAAAACCGGGCGCAATTTTGCCGCTGGAATGAGCGGTGGTATCGCGTTTGTCTTTGATACTGAAAACGATCTTCGAAAACTCTGCAATAAGGATATGGTCGAGCTTGAGCGCATGACCGACGAAGATAAAGTTGAAGTGAAGGGCATGATCGAGAAACATTTCCAGTACACGGGCAGCGATCCGGCGGAGTGGATACTCGAAAACTGGGAAGTCGCTAGCGAACTATTCGTCAAAGTGATGCCGAAGGACTACAAGGCTGTGCTCGAAAAGCAAAAGGCCTCGGGCGTCACTGGCAAGAAAGTGGCTGCCTAGGCATTGATAATTTTTAACCAGACAAAAAACACTAGCACATGGGTCAGATAGATGGGTTCATGAAATTCAAACGGGAGATGCCAGTTTCCCGCGATCCAAAGGAGCGCCTGAAAGACTATAAAGAGATCTACACGCCATTGGATAAGGAAAAGGTGCGGCAGAATGCTGCACGTTGTATGGACTGCGGCGTACCCTTTTGTCATCACGGGTGTCCGTTGGGCAACAACATACCGGACTTCAATGAGGCCGTGTATCAAGACCGTTGGGAAGAGGCGATCGAAATTCTGAGTAGTACAAATAACTTCCCCGACTTCACCGGTCGCATTTGCCCCGCTCCGTGTGAGGCGAGCTGTGTGCTGAGTATTAACAACGATCCCGTCACGATCGAGTATATCGAGAAGACTATTGCTGAAAAGGGTTTTGAGAAAGGATACATCAAACCAACGCCACCGAAGACAAGAACAGGCAAAAGAGTCGCGATCGTTGGCTCCGGGCCGGCAGGCTTGGCCGCGGCCGCACAACTTAACAAAGCCGGTCACTGGGTCACTGTATACGAGCGCAGCGATCGGATCGGCGGCCTGCTTCGCTACGGGATCCCGGATTTCAAACTTGAAAAACATGTAATCGATCGGCGTGTGCGATTGATGGAACAGGAGGGCATCATCTTCCGGACAAACTCGCACGTTGGCGTGAACCTCAGTGCGCAGCATCTGAAGGATGAATTCGATGCCGTCGTCGTCTGCGGCGGTGCCTCTGCGCCACGGGATCTCCCGATTCCCGGCCGAGATCTGAAGGGCGTTCATTTCGCGATGGAGTTCCTGCCACAGCAGAATAAACGAGTGGCCGGTGACAAGGTCGAACTAGGCGAGATTCTGGCAACCGATAAGAATGTTATTGTTATCGGCGGAGGTGATACCGGGTCGGATTGCGTAGGTACGTCGAACCGCCAGGGAGCCACGAGCGTTACGCAGATTGAACTGCTGTCGAAACCACCGCTTACACGCAATGCAGATAACCCTTGGCCACTTTGGCCTATGGTACTCATGACTTCTTCGTCGCATGAGGAAGGAGTTGATCGGAAGTGGGCGATCCTGACGAAGGAATTCATCGGCGATGGCAACGGCAAACTGACGGGTTTGAAACTGGTGGATATCGTCTGGGGCCCGAATGCACAAGGCAAGATGGGATTCCAGGAAGTAGCCGGTACCGAACGGATTGTACCGTGTGAATTGGCCTTGCTGGCAGTGGGATTCGTCGGCGCTGAGAAAGGTGGTATTGTAGGGGAACTTCAATTGGTGCTCGACGAGCGCGGCAATATCAAGACAGACGGTTACATGACGAGCAGCGAGGGTGTATTCGCTGCTGGCGATATGCGACGCGGACAGTCACTTGTAGTATGGGCGATCTCGGAAGGTCGGGAAGCGGCCCGCGCAGTTGACGTCTGGCTGATGGGTTCTTCCGAGCTGGAGTCAAAAGATGAATCGTTCGTGCATGTCTCAAAATCTGCGTAGGACAAACCTGGCAGAACATTCGATTATCACAAAGAAGAGAACGCCGGAGGATTGTCGCAAGATTGACTAAGGCGTAAACACAGATCGTGGTGTCACGACGACATCCAGTGGAATATCTTTTCCCGTGACGTCATCGATGCGCTCCTCCATTTCAAAAAATGAGAGGCCTATCTTTTTGCAATCGGGTCTGCAGGTTGCCAGGAAGCGATCATAGAATCCACGCCCGTAGCCGAGTCGATGGCCCTGCATGTCGAATGCCAGCAAAGGTACTAACACAACGTCTATTTTCTCCGTGGGAGTCGGTACGCCTTTTACCGGCTCGGGAATACCCCAAGTGTTGAGATTGAGCTGGTCGGGCCCTTCCAGGTAATAGTTTTCAAGTGTCGAAGTTTGGTTGTTCATCTTGGGAACAGCGACCCGAATGTTGGGGTACTGCTCGCGGAGGCGCTCAACAATGCAGAGGGTGTCGACTTCCTTGGTTTTTTGGATCGGAAGGAAAGTATGGAGCACGCTGACACCGTCCAGATTTGCGGACTTAAAAAATTGGTCGCACAGTTCGTCGCTGAGCCTTCGGTGCTCGTCGTTTGAGAGGCTCATCCGCCTTTCAAGGTAGATTTTTCTGAGTTCAGCTTTGGTCATGCACGGTCGTAGATAAGAATATTGAACTCGTAATCGAAGGGGTCAAGATGCTGAATCAACCTCGTAATAAACTGGTCGTCCTGCTGATAAAAATTCAGGAAGTTGTCTGTTCGCTCCTGAAGACTTCCATTTGGAAACAGAGCATCCTTCACTGCCTCGATCTGTCTTAGCTTATCGCGATGCCTGCGCTTTTCAGCCCGGAGGAATTTCTGTTCCATCTTCTCCAGACTGTTCATCGCTCGTTTTGCTTCGGCCGATGCGAAAGGCCCAAGGGTAACGTCAATCGACTCCGCTCGCTCCTTTAATTGGTCATAAATTTCCCGGATTGCGTTGCGTTCAGCACTGAGCGTCAGATTTGTTTTTGCGTGTTGTAGCGTCCACTGATTAAAGAGCGTATTCTTGTTTTCGAAGAACACTCCTAATTCAAG
The DNA here is from genome assembly GCA_044507115.1 of Flammeovirgaceae bacterium. Lineage (GTDB taxonomy): Bacteria > Bacteroidota > Bacteroidia > Cytophagales > Cyclobacteriaceae > Chryseosolibacter. The sequence goes on from JBIQJZ010000145.1 coordinate 4,638, forward strand.
CCCGGTCTTCTTAAGTTTTTGGTGGATTGGATGATCAATAACCAGCGCAAAGTTTCGAGGCATCAACATGGGAAAAGGTGTTCCGTGATGCTCGAACACCTTCTTAAGTTGTAACCAATAGATGTTTTCGGCAGGTCCTCCCACGTAAGCGAGGTTCGGAAGTATGTATTCCTGATAGAGAGGGCGAAGGATTACGTTAGGGCTGAACTTTTCTGGCGACTGCCGGAGGAGTTCTCTAATCTGTTCCGCGGAGAAGCTTATGTCACTGTCGACAATGACATATCGGTCGCCTTGCTTCTCAATTCGGGCGCGAGTGTTGTCGTCCAGGTAGAAAAAATTGATATCTCGACAATAGACCTGCGTTTTATATCCAAGGCTGGCAAGCTCTTCGTCTGTTCGGTTGACAAGATTGACGGTGGTATTATTGAAAAGATCGTCTTCTATAACCGGTGCAAATAGCGTCTTGAGGTCTGCGTCGTCTGCGTCTACGACAATCAATCCACTTTCGCCAAAAAGAGCGTTAACATAGTCCCGAACGGCTTCTGCGAGTGTTTCGTTTTTCAGGTATGCGTTTCTGAACACTGCTATGTCGCCGGGTATTTCTGATAGAAGCTTGTCGAACCCGAGGGTTTTGAATCGTCCTACTGCTCCCTGCTGCGAGGTCTCCCATATATACTTTTTCCCGTATAGTCGGAAGTATTTGATCTCCTCGTAGTCGTGATCTTCAGAGGCCATCCAATAGACTGGTACGAAGTTGTAGTCCGGATGACGTTCCTTCAGTTGTCGACAAGCGTTTATCACCGTGACAATCTTGTAGATAAAGTAGAGCGGCCCCGTGAAGATGTTGAGTTGGTGGCCAGTCGTAACGGTGAATGTTTTACTGTCAGACAGTGAGTCGAGGTTGAATGCAACCGCATCGCTAATGGCGATGCCATCGTATTGCTTCTTCAGCGTGGCTACTAGTACGTCTCGGTGGGTCTGTGGAAATACTTTTGATTTCTCGTCGATTTGGTCTTTGAAGTTCGAGAGTGTGGGATAGCGATGATAAAAGGGGCGAAGAGATTCGTTTTGCCGTATATAGTCAAGGAAGAATGATGAGAACGCTCGGGTATCAGCAAGCGGAAGTTTCTGGTGCAGCATAACAACGGCTGATGAGTGAATTGATCGGGCTTGTCATCGTGAATGGAATAACGGCAATATAGGAATATCGTTCAAGGATTTTTTATTGTGTTATGCCAATGGCACCGCTGTTAGATCGAACTCGGAGGCATCGGTTATTTTTACGTTGACAAAGTCGCCGGTTCGCAGGTAGTTGTCGGGCGAGTTT
>JBIQJZ010000145.1:5974-9599 GCA_044507115.1 Flammeovirgaceae bacterium
GACCTCGGGGGAATCATACTCGGTTCTCGCGATATACTCGTTTCCTTCTTTGCGATCAATGAGCACTTTGTATGTCTTACCGATGCGGTCATAATTCAGGTCAAGCGATATACTTTGTTGCAGTTCCATAATGACGTCGGCCCGCTCCTGCTTTACATCGGCAGGAACATCATCGGCCATATCGAACGCGTGTGTACTTTCTTCATGCGAGTACTGGAATACACCCAGCCTGTCGAACCTGGTTTTCTGAATGAACTCCAATACCTCTGCGAAGTCCTGCTCAGTTTCTCCGGGATGCCCGGTAATCAGAGTTGTCCGCAGTGCAATTCCAGGAACTTTCTCCCGGATTGTCTCGAGCAACTGCTCTGTCTTTTCACGCGTAATCCCGCGGCGCATCAGTTGCAGCATCCGCGTAGATGCGTGCTGCAAAGGGATGTCGAGGTAATTGCAGATGTTAGGGCGTTCCCGCATGACATCGAGGACATCGAGGGGAAATCCGGAGGGAAATGCATAATGAAGCCGGATCCACTCAATTCCGTCAACGTCGGAAAGCCTTTTCATCAAATCAGCCAGGTTTCTTTTTCGATACAGATCAAGCCCATAGTACGTCGAGTCCTGTGCAATGAGCAATAGCTCTCGTGTGCCGTTCTTCGCGAGATTTTGAGCCTCAGCAACTAATTCCTCGATGGGTCGTGAAATATGGCCTCCACGCATTAGCGGAATAGCGCAAAAGGAACAAGGCCGGTCGCATCCCTCGGAGATCTTCAGGTATGCGTAGTGTGATGGATTAGTGAGAATTCGTTCGCCTACAAGTTCATGCTTATAGTCAGCTTTAAAAACCTTGAGCAGCCTGGACAAGTCGCGGGTGCCGAACCAGGCATCAACCTGGGGGATCTCCCTTTCGAGGTCGTTTTTGTAACGCTGCGACAAGCACCCGGTCACATATACTTTGTCGACTATTCCCTCTTCTTTTGCGTCGACATAGCGGAGAATGGTGTCAATTGATTCCTGCTTAGCATTGTCGATAAATCCACACGTGTTTATTACGACGATACTGGCATCGTCATCACGCGATTCGTGCACGGCATCGATACCGTTTCCTCTTAGCTGCGCAAGCAGCACTTCCGAATCGACCTGGTTCTTTGAGCAGCCCAGTGTGACGACGTTAATCTTTGTTGACTTGTTGCCTTTTGTCTTCATGATACCAGTTCCTACGAACAGCCCCTCTTTTCTATTAATTCTGCAGATACCGCCGATTTTGCGTTTGTGACGTCCGAGAAAGAACGCAAAAATAGCAAAAATATACTGGCTCAAAATTTGGGCTTCTGCAGCTTCCCATATCTTTACGCACGCAAGGACATGATCAAAAAGGGCATTTGGCTGGTATTTTTGTGTGTTGTGGCCGTCAGTTGTCTCGACGAGCCAGATTGTTTTCTCTTGAATAACCACATTATGGGGATTGCATTCAAGAAGATTGACACCGGCGGCGCGGACACAGTGGCCATAACCGGCGTAGCGCCGTTTCCGGAAATCGTTACACGCGATACAGTTAGCACAACTCGTCTCTTCCTGCCACTCAATTACTTTCAGGACGAGACCACCCTATTTATCAAGGACCTTGAATCAACCCGCTATTTGCGCGTTGGGTATCGCGCCCAGGTGCAATTTGTGTCTGAGAAATGTGGAGAAAAGTTTGTCCTTACGGACCTCACTGTGCTTGAACATTCGTTTGATTCCGTTCGCCTCGTAACGAATGTGCCCACGCGAGATGGTACTTCCGTTCAGATAGAGATTTTTCAATGAAGAAAGCGCTGCTGCCATTTCTGCTTTTCGCTGCTACCTGCAGCTCATTGCCTGTAGCACGTTGTGCTGGTCAGAGTGCAAATGGTGACACTCTAGCGGCAAAGTATATTCCTACCGGTATCCGGATCGGGTACGATCTGATCAGTGCAGGAAAGACGTATTTTCAGGATAACTACAAGGGTTGGGAATTCCAGGGCGACGTCGACTTCAATCGATATTACCTGGCATTGGAGTATGGCAACTCGGGTATGAACAGGGCTTCCGATTCGGCATCATACGCGAACGACGGTAGGTACTGGCGAGTAGGAGTAGACGTAAACTTCCTGACAAAAGACCCGGATCAAAACATGTTCTTTCTCGGAATGCGATATGGACGGTCTGCTTTTTCGGAAACCCTGGACGTCGTCCGTTACGATCCTGACTGGGGACTCTTCTCGGGGACATTCCATCAGAACGACGCCAGCGCATCGTGGCTGGAACTCGCCACCGGGCTTCGCGTAAGAGTGTGGAAATTGTGGTGGCTCGGGTATACCGCCCGCTTCAAATTCGCGCTTAATGCGAAGGGCTCGGACAATATGATTCCTTTCGATGTTCCCGGCTATGGGTTTAACGACAAAGACGCAACGTGGGGATTTAACTACTACGTGATGTTCAGGATACCGGTGCGAAAATCACCGGCGCCACCCGTTACCAAGTGATTCTAGCCCTTGCTAAAAAGAGATTCGACAAATGCTGCGGGGTCGAATACCTGTAGATCGTCGACCTTTTCACCGACACCGATATACTTTACCGGAATCTGAAATTCGTCGGAAATGCCGATCACAACCCCACCTTTTGCGGTGCCGTCGAGTTTTGTGATACACAACGCCGTCACGTCTGTCGCCTTCGTGAATTCCCGTGCCTGAACGGTGGCGTTTTGGCCTGTGCTACCATCGAGAACGAGCAATACCTCGTGCGGTGCATCGGGAACGACCTTCTGCATCACCCTTTTTATCTTCGATAACTCGTTCATGAGATTGACTTTCGTATGGAGGCGGCCAGCTGTGTCAATAATCACGACATCGGCGTTTTGTTTGACACCTTCCTGGATGGCATCGAAAGCCACGGCAGATGGGTCCGTATTCATACCCTTGGCAATCACAGGTACTCCGACCCGATCGCCCCACAACTTCAGCTGGTCGACCGCTGCGGCACGGAACGTGTCGGCTGCGCCAAGAATGACCTTCTTACCATTCCTGGAAAATTGGGCGGATAGCTTTCCGATGGTCGTGGTCTTTCCGACACCGTTAACCCCCACAACCATTATGACATATGGCTTTTTGTCAGTGGGAGTGTCGAACTCTGCTCCCGGAGAGGTGCTGCGCGGAGTGAGCAGAGCTATCACTTCTTCCTTCAGAATGCGGTCGAGTTCAGCAGTGCTCATGTACTTGTCTCGAGCGACACGCTGCTGAATACGGTCGATGATCTTAAGCGTTGTTTCCACACCTACATCCGAGGTTACAAGAACCTCTTCAAGCCCGTCGAGCACCTCGTCATCGACCGTGCTCTTACCGACAATGGCTTTACCAAGTTTCGTGAAAAAACTGTCCTTGGTTTTTTCAAGTCCTTTGTCGAGCGATTCCTTCTTTTCTTTCGAGAACAGGCCAAACATAAGTCAGAGAGTCAAGGGTCAATGTCTAGAAACGCAAAAGTCCTCATACGAGGACTTTTCTGGAGACTTTTGCAGGAAGATTACTTCTTAGCAAGTGTTTCTTTTACCAGTTCTGCCGGTACGATCTCTTCGCGGAAGGTGTAGGCTCCGGTTTTTTCAGACCGGACAGCC
>JBIQJZ010000146.1:0-9582 GCA_044507115.1 Flammeovirgaceae bacterium
CTCGAACGGCGTCTGCGCCGACAGCTTTGATGAAGTTCGGATACGGTTCGATCAACCGCCAGCAGTTGCTGCCGCAGGACCGGATCAGCAAGCGTGTGGTATGACCGTTACACTGGCCGGAAACAATGCACATCCGGGGACAGGTCAGTGGACAGTTGTCTCAGGCGCGAGTGGTGCCTTTGCGAACCCGACTGATCCTGCTACCATATTTTACGGTGTTCCGGGTACAACCTACACGCTGCGATGGACGACCAGCAGCATCTACGGAACTTGCTCGCCGACGAGTGACGAAGTCGAGATACAGCTCGACCAGTCGCCGACTCCAGCACTTGCCGGACCGGATCAAAGTCTGTGCGGAGCACCCACTACGCTCCTCGCCGCCAATACGCCTGTAATCGGCACCGGGGAATGGTCTATCATCAGCGGTGCGGATGGCGTGATCGCCGACATTGACGATCCGAACACCTCATTCGATGGTGTTGCGGGAACAACCTACATATTGCGCTGGACGATCACTAACGGAACATGTCAGCCGTCCTACGACGACGTTGTGATCGAACTGAAGAGTATTCCCGATGCATTGGCGTCGTCTGCTACGATTTGTTCCAGAAGCAGCACAAATATCGCGATCTCCAATCCGAATGCTGTTCCCGGGACGACATTCAGCTGGGTCGTGCAAAGTGTGTCGAATGTCACCGGCGCTTTTGCTGGTAACGGCGACGTCATTAGCCAGGTACTAAAGAGTACGGATGGAACAACGCAGGGAACCGTTACGTATCGCATAACACCGACTGCACAGGGATGTGCCGGCACGCCGGTTGATGTCATCGTCACGGTTGATCCCGTTCCGGTTATTAACACCCCGGCGAGCAATCTCAGCGCAGTAATCTGTAGCGACGAAACACTGAACTTCACACCGACCGCCACGGTCGTAGGCACGACCTACTCCTGGACGGCTACGTTCACCGGATCACTTTCAAACGTAAGTCCCAATGGAATCGGTCCCATCACGGATACCCCCGTCAACTCCGCTAGCACACCTGGCGTCATTACATACGTGATCACTCCTGAAGCGCAGGGATGTGCCGGCAATCCGGTTAATTATGTTGTTACCGTTCGGCCCAGGCCCGACGTATTGGCAACTGATGAAGAAATCTGCGCAGGGCAGTCGACCACCATCGCCATTACCAATCCGAACGGCGTGGCGGGGACAACCTATAGTTGGGTTGTGTTCAGCAGCACCAATGTGAGTGGTGCAGCACCGGGAACCGGCAACTACATCGGTCAAACGCTGACGACCGTAGATGGGGTTACTCCCGGGACAGTCGTGTACCGGATTACACCAATTGCGAACGGATGCGAGGGCGACTACCTCGATGTTACAGTCGATGTATCACCTGTTCCTGTTTTCACCAACGACCCCATCGATTTCTCGCTGCAAATATGCAGTGAGGAAAGCCTGAACTTCCTGCCGTCCTCGACAATTGTGGGGACAACATATACGTGGACGGCGATCGGCGGCGGGCTGATTGACCCCGCTTCGATTACCACATCTGGCAGCGGCGCGATTACGGATACTCCTATCAACACCGGGAATGTAAGTACTACCGTGACCTATCGGATCACGCCGACATACAATGGCTGCAGCGGTACCCCAGTGAATCTGGTAGTTACCGTTAAACCGCTGCCATCTGCATCCGCTTCTGACCTGACCATCTGCAGCGGTCAGACCGCTGTTGTCACGATTGACGCGACGCCGAGGAACGTTTCGGGAACGAACTTCTCGTGGACAGCTTTGGCCAGTGCAAATCTCATAGGAGCAGTCGACGGGAATGGTTCAACAATCAGCCAGGTGCTTTCAACTACTGACGCGCTGGTCGGGACGGTCGACTATACGATTACTCCGTTTGCGAACGGTTGCGCCGGACCAGTTCATCACGTCACCGCTACCGTCAATCCGATAGCCACTGTAGATGCAGGACCCGATTTTGCCGTGTGCGAACCTGCCGAGATACAAATACCTGGAACGATTGGCGGCAGTGCGACGATGGGGACATGGTCAATGATACAGGGCGCCGGGTCCGTCAGTGCGAGCACGACGACAGGCACGGATGTAACCGCAACCTATACGGTAGGGGCAGGAGATATAGGCGGAACGGTCATTCTTCGGTTGACAACGGATGATCCGGATGCCGGCGGGCCATGCTCGATCGTTTCGGACGATATTACGATCACTGTGAACCAGGCGCCCCGTGTGACGGTCCCCGCCGACTTTACCGTGTGCGAGCCGCTGTCCATTCCTCTGACAGGAGACCTTGATCCAAGCGCGACGGCAGGTTCGTGGAGCGTGTTGTCCGGGGCGGGTGTACTCTCGGTTAGTAGCATCACAGGAGACATGGTGACGGCGAGTTACGCGCCGGCGCCTTCGGACGTGGGCGGAACAGTGTCGTTCCGACTGACGACCAATGACCCCGATGGTTTTGGACCCTGTGCACCAGCGACAGACGACATCACAATTACGATTAACGAATCGGCAAAAGTTGACGCCGGGTTGCCGCAGGTGGTGTGTGAAGATGAGGTTGTCACAGTGACAGGAAGTATTTCCGGGACCACTACGTCGGTGCTTTGGAGCGGTGGAAGTGGAACAGCGCGATTTACGGACGCGACCCATTACGTTTCAGATTACAATCTGACGCCGGCTGATATTGCGGCTGGTACGATCACGCTGACGTTGACTACAAACGATCCGGACGGGGCTGGTCCATGCGTGCCATCCTCCGATAATGTGTTGGTTACGATCAACAAACTTCCGCTGGTAGCACTCTCGCCCTTGGCAAGTTCCTATGCGGAGAATGCAGACCCGGTTACGTTGGACGGGTTCCCGAATTCACCGCCAGGGATTTATACCGGTCCGGGTATTCTTGCGGGGACAAATCAGTTCTATCCTTCGAACGCAGGAATTGGATCGAAAGTGCTCACGTATACATATACCGACCTCAATGGTTGTACGAACTCAGCGTCGCGTACAACGACTGTGAACCCGGTGACGCAGATCGATTTCGTCATTGCACAGCCGAGTGAAATTGACGAGTTGGGTCGGTTGGTTATTTGCGAGAACTCCGGTACCAATAATCTGCTGCGGATTGTTGGTATTCCCGAGTGGAACGATTCGGCGTCGAAACAAGACGAGACCTTCTTCCGGAGTACCGATCCAATTCTTGGACCGCGTATCGTTTTTGATGGTACAAGCTTCCTGATCAATACGAAAAACCTCCCGGGCGGCGAGTACGAGATCCAATACGTTTTTACGAATACCCTGGAAGCCACGGAGACGTTGACGAAGACCCTGAAGGTCAACTCGGCGCCGAAGGCGATCATAGATGTGCCCAACAGTTGTATTGAAGATGTCATTACGTTCACCGATGCTTCGATCATATCCAACAACTCATCAGGAGGGGCGATCGATCGGTGGTCGTGGTCATATGGAGAAGGCGGAAATACAAACGACGGTTTTTCACAGAACCCCACGTACCAGTACATTGCCCAGGGGCTGAAGACCCTCGGCCTGCGCGTCACGACCGATCAGGGATGTGCCCATGACACGACGCGAGTGATTCGCATCAGTAGTCCACCGCGTCCGGACTTTTCCTGGAGCAAGATATGTGTAGGAACACAGACAACGGAATTCAGAGACCTGTCGAATCCCGGTATCGCCAACATCGTTCAGTACTCGTGGGACTTCGCAGATGGCGATACACTTGGATTTGGTGGACCCGGTAAAACGATCCTGCCCGGAACGCACGGCGGTAAGACTTCGAATACATACAAGGATCCTCACCATAAGTATGACGAATTTCAGGTGTACCAGGTAAGGTTAGCAATCCGGACCGATGATGGATGTGAGAACACCGTGACCAAACGCGTATTTATATTAGACTACAGTACGCCGACCTCTTCTGCTGGTTACTATGAGAATTTCGAGGCGGGCAGAGGTACGTGGGTTGAAACATCCTCGCACAGAGATCCGGCTAAAGCTGGTGAATATAGCTGGGTCTTCGGGACACCTTCGGGGGAGAAGATCAACCGCGCGTATTCCGGAGTCAACGCGTGGTGGACAGGAGGTAATCCGAATCCTGCTGCCGATTTCAGTACCTACTATCGGAACGATAGCACTGAAGTTACCGGTCCGTGTCTCGACCTGAGTGGTATTGAGCGGCCGATGATCTCACTTAATTACTGGTCGCACTCGCAGGAAGTGTTTGACGGCGCAGTTGTTCAGTATTCTACGAACGGCGGATCGACGTGGCGGACGATTGGAGATGCGGAAAGACGCGGGATAAACTGGTATAACAGCAAGAACTTGCCTGGATCCATAGGTGGCGAAGACCGTTTTGCATGGTCGGGCAAGACAAACGGTTGGCGCAACGCGAGATTCAACCTGGATGAAATTCCGCCGGCCGAGCGCGGGTTGGTGGTTTTCAGGATCGCCTTCGGAAGTAATAGTGACAACCAGCCCGACAGCGTTCTCAACGGCTTCGCGTTCGATGACGTTTACATCGGCGAGAAGAAGCGCACCGTACTGGTCGAACAGTTTGTGAACAGTGCGAATCCACCGAGTGACGCGGCGCGCAGTTACCTTGATAACCTGTATGACAACCAGACCGCGGCCGGTCTGAAGTCCAAATCCGATTTCCTGAAGATTCAGTACCACATCGCCGCAATTGGCGCCTTCGATCAGTTGTACGATGACAATACAGTCGATCCAACGAGTCGTGCGCTGATCTATAAAACCGACACACCTCCGGCGACAGTGATGGATGGTATTCTCGGTCCATCCCCATATCAGCAGTACACGAACTTGCCGCCGTTCAACGGGGATCACGCTCTTGTGACCGCTACGGAGATAGATCGCCGCGCGTTGGATGACCCCAAGTTTTCGATAAGTGTGGCGGTGGATATGGCACAGTCGTCGTTTGAGCCGCTCACAGCGAGTCTGGTATTCACATATCTCGACTCGATGCAAGACCTGAGTTCGCCGGTGGCACTACATGCTGCGCTGGTAGAAGGAAATATCTCGGGCAATCGGAATGTGCTTCGGAAGTTACTGCTGGGAAGCGGGGGACGCACGGAAACCCGCGTGTGGTCTGAAGGAGATCAACTCACCGTACCGATCAACTACATGGTTGATGTGCCGATCTCTGACCCTGACAATCTCTATCTCATAGTCTTTGTGCAAGACAGGCTGACGAACCATATCCTCCAATCCGCGATAGCTAAAATGCCTGCGAAAGAAGGTGCACCGCCAGTAGGTATTGTCGACAATCCAATGGATGCCGAAATACGCGGTATCCGCGTGTATCCGAACCCTGCTTCTCGGTACGTGAACTTTGCGCTGGAGAATCCTCTGACGCGAGACTATGAATACCGCATAATCGATCAGCGTGGAGTCACGATTCTCGAAGGCGCTCTAAATCACGATTTGCGGACGCCACAGGAAGTGGAACTTACGCAGTTATCCAACGGTATCTATTTCGTGCAGTTTAGAATTGCCGGAAGGATGGTGGTGTACCGCAAGATTGCTGTGATGAACCGATAGTGACCGGACGCGCAGTCAGTACTGTTAGAACTTTCCTGTAGTCAAAGACTTCTGCAAGTCAGCTACTACCGCTGTGCAGTCACTGATGAACTCCTCCGTAGTTTTGGTCACATCCTCCAGATTGGCCTCCTGCCCGGCGTGCTCCTCGATATACGAGACAGTTTTTCGCAGCGATTCAATTCCCATTAGGCTGAAGGAAGGCTTGATCTGATGTGCGAGGTTGGAGAGACTTTTCCAGTTCTTATCACGCAAGGAATCCTGCATCCCCGCGAGTACCGGCGGGATGCTTTGGACGAAAGTCTGCACCATTTCCTCGAGAAAATCATTGTTGTCGCCGGATATTGATCGCAGGTACGCCAGGTCGAAGGAGTGCTTCTTCATTAACGACTCTTTCGAAACGTGTCCATTGATTTGCGATGCGGAAGGAAGGCCGCCAGTGATCTTGCGAAAGAGATCATCCGGTGTGAAAGGTTTTGGGAGGTAGTCGTTCATCCCAGATGCCAGGCACCTTTCGATGTCGCTCTTGGTAGCGTTCGCTGTTAGGGCTACGATTGGCGTGTTGCACATGGGAGCATCCATGAGGCGGATGCCGCGGGTTGCCTCGTAACCATCCATGACCGGCATCTGGACGTCCATCAGGACGACGTCGTATGAATTGTACTTGATTTTCTCAATTGCCACCAGACCATTCTCTGCGATATCTACTGAACACTTCCATTGTTGCAGGATACTTTTCGCGTAAAGCCTGTTAATGTCATTATCTTCGACGAGGAGTATCTTCTTTCCATCAAGACGAACATCCTGCGTGGATCCGACCTCTTTCGGCTCGGTCGTCTGACGTCTGCGGGTAGATACATCAAATGCGTAAGGAATCCTGACTGTAAATTTTGAGCCCTTGTGTTCCTTACTGGTCACGTCGATCATTCCGCGTTGTAATTCTACCAATTGCTTAACGATGGTAAGTCCGAGGCCACTTCCACCGTACTTTCGCGTAACACTGGCGTCGGCTTGACTGAAACTTTCGAATATCGTATCAAGTTTATCCGAGGGAACGCCGACACCGGTATCGATAACCTCAATCCGAACGACACATCCTGTTTTGTTTCGATCCTCCGCAGTGCAGATGACCTGAATCTGGCCTGCGTGTGTAAACTTCACGGCGTTGCTGATCAGATTGATCAGAATCTGATTTAGGCGAACGGGGTCGCCGAGCAGGAGGCGATTGAGTGAGGGTTGGATCTTGTATTCAAGACGAAGCCTTTTCTCTTTAGCCTGATAGGCAAACGTTCCGACGAGGGACGGCAGCAGGTCGTGCAGGTTGAAGGGGATTTTTTCAAACCGCAGTTTACCTGATTCTATCGCGGCAAGATCCAGGATATCGTTAATGATCACCTTCAGGTTTTCGGCCGAGTGCTTGATAGCGTTCAGGTACGTCGCACGTTCTTCCGGGCTGGACTCCTGGCTGAGAAGACCCGCCATTCCCGCGATCCCGTTGATCGGCGTTCGGATTTCATGGCTGATATTCGCGAGGAATTGTTCCTTGGCTTTTTGCAGGCGCAGCAGCTCTTCCGCATCGCGCTTGCGCTGCGTCATATCCCGGCAGTCTAGTATGAACCCGTTGAGGCCGACCTTGTGTTTGAGGTTGATCGCATTGAATTCGAGAAATTTGTACGACTGGTCCTTACAAAGAAACTGGATCTCAACCTTCTCGGTATAGGCGCGGTTTGCGCTTCGTTTGAATTTCTTCCTGAGTTCGTCGACCTTTTCCGGTGGAATGAAGTCAAAGAAGTTCTTACCCGTCAGGGTTCTTCCCCGGTAGCCCAGTGTTGACTTGACGGATGAGTTGTGATAGTGGATGTTGCCTTCGAAGTCGACGACGAAAATAACGTCTGACCCGTCTTCGACGACAGCTGCGTAAAAGGATCCTTTGCGGAGGTACTGCTTGAAATTCATATGCCGGTCGCTTCCATTTCTTTTAGATAGCGATAGAGTGAGGACTTTCCGACGTCAAGGCGTTTGGCAACTTCGAGTACATTGTTGTCATACTTGTTCAGGAAGTGTCGGATGATTCGGTACATGTACTCCTGCATTGTCATCTCCTGGTACAGGAAAGACTCGATGCGGGTTGAGGTATTGAAACTGATATCCGCCGGCTTGATCTCCTGATCCGTCGCCATGACTGCCGCCAGTTCAATGATTGACTTAAGTTCCCGGATATTCCCGGGAAACGGATAGCGCATGAGTTTTTCCTGTGCTTCCTCGCTGATCTTGAATCGCTGCATCTGATTGTCCTTGGTGAACTGGTCAAGGAAGTGCTTGGCGATCAGGATGACATCGCTGCCGCGTTCGCGAAGGGGAGGGAGTTGAATGGGCAGTCCAAGGAGTCGGTAGTACAGGTCTTCACGGAATCTAGCTGCCTTTACTTCTTCCGCGAGGTCTTTGTGGGTAGCCGAGATAACGCGGACGTCTAGCTTGATAACCTGGTTGCCGCCGATCCGTGTGACTTCCCGTTCCTGAAGGACGCGCAGCATTTTTGCCTGGAGGCTTGGCTCCATGTCACCGATCTCATCGAGGAAGATAGTACCCCCGTCGGCCTCTTCGAATTTTCCGACCCGGCGTGTAACCGCACCGGTAAAGGCTCCTTTCTCGTGGCCGAATAATTCACTTTCGATCAACTCCCGAGGAATGGCGGCGATATTTACGGCGACAAAAGGTTTGTTGCGGCGTTTGGAGTTATAGTGGATCGCTTTGGCCACGAGTTCCTTACCGGTTCCCGTTTCACCTGAAATCGACACGGAAATATTGGTGGAACAGGCCTTCTCAAGTAACCCGAATATCTTCTTGATGGCGGCACTGCTTCCGACAATGCTCTTCTCAAACTCATACTTCTCAGATATTTCCTTTCTGAGGTGATCGATCTGGCGTATGAGCGACGTTTTTTTGCGCGCATTGTTGATCGAGTTGAGGAGCCGATCCTTTGTTTCCTGGTCTTTGGTTATATAGTCGTAGGCGCCGAGCTTCAACAGTTCTACCGCTGTACCGATCTTTTCCTGGGCGGATACGATAATAACGCTGATGTTCGGATCGTAGCTGCGGATCTGTTCAAGAACGGATTCCCCGGGCATGTCCGGTAAGGAGTAGTCGAGTGTGACAATCGCGGGATTCTTGTGAAGGTTGTCGAGGCATTCCTTACCCGAAGCGAAGATCTCTACCTCAAAATCCGGGTTGAGGCCGAGGACGTATTTCATGAACTTTGTGTAGGCAGGGTCATCTTCAACAACAAAAATCTTGACCGGATCCTTCTCGTACATGCAGTGGGCTATTGTTAGGTAAATATAACTGGAAATTTAGCGTAAAGAAATGACAAAATTAAGCTTTAATGAAAAGCGATTCAGCGTAATTTACTTATTTGCGTGCCTATGATCCGTTGCACATGAGTCAGTCGTGGTTCGGGAGTTCCAACGTTCCTTTCCGGTTAGTGTTCCTGATGTGGGCCGCATTCTATCTGGAGTTTCAATTCGGATATCCGCTGAGCGCCTTCGGTATCGTACCGCATACGCTTTGGGGATTGGTAGGAATCTTTACCGCGCCCTTGCTGCACGGGAGCCTGGATCACCTGGTTTCGAACACGATTCCACTTCTTTTTCTCGGCACGGTGCTTTACTTCTTCTATGAGCGAATTGCCGGTACTGTTTTCTTTCGCGCGTATCTCTGGACGAATGTACTTGTGTGGATTTTTGGAAGGCAGGAAGCAAATCACATCGGCGCGAGTGGTGTAGTGTATGGATTAGCATTCTTTTTGATATTTTTCGGAATCTTCCGAAGGGATTTCCTTTCGATGCTTATTTCGCTTGTGGTGATCCTCTTGTACGGCGGGGTGATCTATGGGGTGCTTCCGACGGATCCACGTGTCTCGTGGGAGTCGCATTTCTCGGGAGCGCTCGTTGGAGTGTATACCGCGATCGGACTAAGCTCCCAGAAAAAAG
>JBIQJZ010000147.1:0-4212 GCA_044507115.1 Flammeovirgaceae bacterium
CTTAATCTCGCGCGCGGCCGACGCGCTACGCTGAGCGAGATTGCGCACCTCGGTCGAAGACTTGGCGTCGTTTCTGGTGCGTAGTACTCTGTGCAGGTGCCAAGCAAACCAGCACGGTGAGTGTTGAATGCTGAATATGTATGTGTGCGTCGGCAGGCGGAGAATGAGCGGGAGAGGATGGACGAAGAGATCCGAACCGATATGGCGCTGCTAGCGGGAGCGCCAAATGGATGGTTCGTCGATTACTACCCAGAGTCAGAATACGCGATGGGTGGTTTCGCGATGCACTGGATGTTCAATGCCGACGGTACTGTTGACGTGGCTTGCGAGGCGGATGTGAATGGCGTTCCGGCAACGGAGTCGGCTACTTCGTTCTGGGATGTTAAGCCTGAGCAGGCTCCTGTACTTTCCTTTGATACCTATAACAAGGTGCTGCAATACTTTTGCGAGCCCTCCCAGTCGGATATTACAGGTCTCGGTGGTGACTATGAGTTCATCATTCGGAGGAATATTGAGATGGGCGATAACATGGTGGTGACAGGAAAGCGAAATGGCAACCGAATGATCCTACGTCGGGCGGCAGAGAGCGTAGATCCGAAAGCTTATCTTGCCCAGGTAAAGGCGTTATCCGAGGAAATGGTCTGGAACCGGAACTTTACCTTTTATGAGAACGGCGACTCGATCGGATATCTAAGCTTCTCCGCAGCACAAGTTGCTGGCCTGACCTTTCGCAAGATTGAAATGACTGCTTCCAGCGGAAGTGGACAAGAGGGCAACGATGAGACTGGAGATAATCCAAAAACGTTGTTTTTTACGTACACTCCAGATGGTTTGCGACTTAATAAAGAGGTCTTATTCAGAGGCGTTTCGATGCAAAATTTTGTGTGGGACGCGGACACGAAGACGTTCACTTGTACGGACCCAGGCGCCACTATGCAATGGGTCTGCACCGACCCAGGTCCCCCGACTTTTGACGATCTGTTCGGCTTTGATAAGGAGTTTGGCTTCATCCAGGTGAATAATCCCGCCGACATTTCACCGGGGTTCGCAGCAGTATGGGCAGCGGTCGAGGAGGAGATGCTCAATGAAACCGACAGGGTTATCGCCTATGTCCAGTTTTATTTTGTTTCTGAAACCAAGCTGATCCTTCGGGTGTATCGCTATCCTGCGGGGCAGGGAGCGTCAGGTAGTGTGTCTTTTGCCCGGATATACTTTGATATGACTACCCATGAAGATGGTACGGTAACAATAGCTTATTCTTCGACAGGAGTTGCCAGCAACTCAAGTGCCGCACTCAAAGGGAATATGGATGCGTTCGTGGCATTCCTGGAGGGCAATCGCTTTGTGTGGGATTGGGAGGAGGAGGATCAATCGCGTGGTGGCCTACACGTCGTAGACGAGAACGGTGACAAGACCGGAGTGTACTTTACTTCGGTAATGGGTCCTAACAGGGCAGAATAGCAGGCCGCGCATATTTGTAACTAAAAGAAGAGCTGTACCCAAATTGGCGCGGCTCTTCTTTTTGATTTTGTGAGTGATTCTATCTACAGTTATTTGATTCGCGATGAGGAATTTTGCATCACTGTTTCTTGCACTACTTCCACTACTGTGTGAAGCGCAACTAACCTACCAGAGACCACCTGAAGAGATTGCGCGGGTTGCCGAGGCACCGCTCGCGCCGGTTGTGACCCTGAGCCACGACCGGAGTTGGATGGTACTGTTGGATCGTTCTGACTATCCGTCGATCGAAGAATTATCGCGCCCGGAACTGCGACTTGCGGGCCTCCGTATCGATCCCGACAACTTCGGGCCGAGTCGCGGGTCTTACTACCTCGGAATCACGCTGAAGCGGATATCAGACCAGAAGGAGTTTACGATCGAGAATCTGCCTTCGGAAATATTGGCCAGTAACATTTCGTTCTCTCCCGATAATCGCAAGATCGCATTTCTTCAGAACGATGCGGAAGCGATTAGCCTGTGGGTTATAGATATTGAAAGCCTAACGGCAAGCAAAGTCACCGGCAGGAAGGTGAACAACGTTTTCAGCGGTTCGTACAACTGGTTGCCGGATTCGCAACACCTCGTATTCGCCGCGGTTCCGAACACTGATCGGACACCTCCCGCGAAAAGCAGGGTTCCTGCCGGGCCAGTCGTCGAAGAGAATCTCGGTCGAACATCACCGAGTCGCACGTATCAGGATTTGCTTAAGAATGCTCATGACGAAGCGATGTTTGAATTCTACGGTTCATCCGATCTGGTGTTGGCGAACCTTTCAGGAGAGGAGAAGCTTATCAGCGGCAACGAAATTCACTACAGCTTTAGTCCCTCGCCCGACGGTACAATGATTCTTAAAAAGAGTATTCATCGTCCGTTTTCTTATCTGGTCCCATATTATCGCTTTCCGCAAAAGGTGTCGGTCGTAAACCTTGATGGCGAGTTGGTAAAAGAAATTATTGACATTCCAATGGCGGACAATATACCTATCGGATTCAATGCGGTTCAGGCGGGGCCCCGAAACCATCACTGGAGACTGGACAAACCTGCGACCCTGTACTGGTTGGAAGCACAAGATGGCGGCGACCCCAAAGTGAAAGCTGATATCCGGGATAAGATGTTCGAGTTGCCTTCGCCGTTCAACGGCGCAGGTAGTGAATTGATCGCGCTACCTTTGCGCTATAGCAAGGTACTGTGGGGCAATGACAACCTGGCTTGGGTATACGAATCCTGGAGGAACGACAGAAAGGAACGGGTGTACCAGCTTGATCCCCTGACGAAGTCGAAAAAAGTAGTGATCGATCGTTCTACTGAAGATTTTTATGGCGATCCCGGTGAAGTGATAACAGCGCCAAACCGGTATGGCAGGTATGTCATCCTGGTGACGAAAGATCAAAACATTTTTCTCAGAGGCAATGGCAGTTCACCAAAGGGTGATTTTCCTTTTCTGGACAGAATGAGCCTGCGCACGAGAAAGACAACCCGCCTATGGCGCTGTGAAGCTCCCTACTACGAGCGCGTCGTCAGCCTCATCGATGCCGGAAGAGGTACTTTCCTTACTTCCCGGGAATCTCCATCCGAAAACCCGAACTATTTTTTGCGCAAGGTTGGTGGCGAGTCCCTGACAAGACTGACTGCCTTCCCGCATCCATATCCACAGATAGAAGGTCTTCGAAAGGAAATGCTGCGGTACAAGCGAGCCGATGGTGTAGATCTGACTGCAGATTTGTATCTGCCGCCCGGCTACCAGAAGGGTGACGGTCCGCTGCCGACTTTATTTTGGGCTTACCCAAGGGAGTATAAGTCGAAGGAGAATGCAGCGCAGGTGAGCGGGTCTCAATATACGTTTACGCGCATTAGTTCCGGTTCCCCAATTTTCTGGGCCCTTCGCGGGTACGCCATCCTTCACGACGCGTCGATACCGATTGTCGGAGAAGGGGATGACGAGCCGAATGACACGTATATCGAACAGCTTGTGGCAAGCGCAAAAGCTGCAATTGATTATGGTGTGTCGCTCAATGTTGTTGACCCCACACGCGTAGCCGCGGGGGGGCATTCTTATGGTGCTTTCATGACGGCAAACCTGCTTGCTCACAGCGATCTCTTCAAAGCGGGTATTGCCCGCAGCGGAGCTTATAATCGGACGCTTACGCCTTTTGGCTTTCAGGCGGAACAACGGACGTACTGGCAGGCACCCGAAACATATTTTCGAATGTCGCCATTTTCATTCGCCAACCGGGTGAATGAACCCATCCTTTTCATCCATGGGGAAGCAGATAATAACTCGGGAACATTTCCCATGCAGACTGAGCGTTTTTACAACGCGATCAAAGGGCACGGTGGAACAGCGCGGTTTGTGTTACTTCCTTACGAGAGCCATGGTTACCGTGCGCGCGAATCGGTCCTTCACATGCTTTGGGAGATGGATCGATGGCTTGAAACGTATGTCAAAGGCACACAACTCCCAACGCAATGAGTTCTGCCTTTTAACAATTTAAGAATGCAGTAACACGACGGCCACGACTGCCCATAAAGACCACGACGTATTTGGTATTCTTTGTGCTCGTTGTGTTTCGTCGTGTTCTTTGTGCTCTGCCTTTTGATGATTTAGAATACAGTAGCACGACGGCCACGACGGATCACAACGGCCACGAGGTTGGTATTCTTTGTGCTCGTTGTGCTTCGTTGTGTTCTTTGTGCTCTGCCTTTCAATGATTT
>JBIQJZ010000147.1:4312-9577 GCA_044507115.1 Flammeovirgaceae bacterium
GTGTTCTTTGTGCTCTGCCTTTCAATGATTTAGAAATACCATAGCACAACGGCCACGCAAGGATCACGATGGACACGACGTACTTGGTATTCTTTGTGTGCTTCGTGCTCAGTTTTTTGATATTTCGAATGGGCTGTCGCAAGCGGCTCAGTTTTCCTGAATCTACCGTGTAGCCACAACCGAAAGTTTTACGTCTCGTACTCATGGTATTAGATTTTATCAGTTACCTCAAGGGAACGTCGCTTCGCGATGTATTCGCCCCGTGAAAAAGATGTGGAATGATAAAATGATGTGCTATGAACATACAGCGACGACCGTTATACGAGACGTTCGGCTTGGCCGCTATGCTGCTTTGCTTTGCTTTTATCCTGAACTCTTGCGAGGAGTGGTTTGATGATGACGATGACGACAATCGCGATGACATTGGCAGAAACTACGCCGACCATCTCGATACGCCATGGGAGATGGTCTTTGATCCTGATGGAAATTTATTTGTCACGCAACGACCAGGCGTGATCGCGTTTATTGATAAAGGCGGACATGTTGAACCTTGGCTAAAGCTTGATTCTGTCGTCGAGGAGGTCTCAGAATCCGGACTCTTCGGAATCGAACTTGACCCCGAATACCCGAGTAACGGATACGTGTACATTGCGTACACCTACGCGGCGGAACTGTCGCCATTACGGCTCGTGAATACGATTGTTCGCTATCGAAATAGTAGCGGCAACCCGGTCTTTGACAAAGTGCTGGTTGACAATATTCCGGGCAATCATCTCCACAATTTAGGCGCTCTTGAATTTGGTCCCGACGGTATGTTATACGCAACCTCCGGGGAGATATTTCAACCTGATCTGGCGCAGGATCTCACTTCACTCAATGGAAAGATCCTGCGTATGACTCGCGACGGTGAGATTCCGGATGACAATCCGATTCCAGGATCATTTGTATTTTCCTTAGGTCATCGAAACCCTCAGGGCATCGCGTTTCAACCTGGGACGAATGCGTTGTGGTCGACAGAACACGGTCCCTCTGAACAGCAGGGATGCTGTCTCGATGAGATCAATCTTATCGAGCCGGGTGCCAACTATGGTTGGCCTCTGATACGCGGTGATGAGATGCAGACCGGACTACGTTCGCCCATCTATCACAGCGGAGACACAACTACCTGGGCTCCTACTGGTGGAATATTCGTCACACAGGGAGAGTGGGAAGGTTCTATGTTGTTTACGGGATTGCGTGGACAGGCACTGTATCGCGCTGTGATGAATAGTAGTGATCCCTCGAAGATCGATACTGTCGAGCGGTATCTTCACCGTGCCTTTGGTAGACTAAGAAATGTCGCAGAAGGGCCTGACGGCAGAATTTATATTGCCGTGAGTAACCAGGATGGCAGAGGAGATCCAATTACGATCGATGATCGAATCGTGGTCATGACTGTGGCTGACATCAAACGACACTGGTCGAGAATGCCTTAATTGTCAGGGACAGAAGCGCCGGCGCAAGCCGGCCATCTTGTCCCGCATGCTCGATCTACCGTGGGCCTGCAGGCAAGTGCGTCAGCAGATACCGCGCCATGTGAATTCTAAGATGGAGCGGAGTACCCTTGCCTTCTCTGATACCGTGGTCGCGCTCCGGATAGACCATGTAGTCGAACTGCTTCCCGAGTTCAATCAACTTGTCGACAAGCCCTTCAGTGATCTGAATATGAGTATTCGTCTCTCCTGAGCCGTGGACTATCAAAAGATCACCCTCAAGTCCCTCAGCGAAATTTATCGGAGCAGATCGGCGATATCCTTCCGGGTTTGTCTCCGGCGTATTCATATATATCTCCTGGAACCACGCATTGTAAAGATGCGGTTGTGGCTTCGGTGCGACCGCGATTCCAACATTGTACACGCCCGGTTTTCGAAACATAGCATTGAGCGTATTCGAACCACCACCACTCCAGCCCCAGATTCCAACTCGGCTTAAATCAACATATGGCCGTGTCCGCCCGAACTCCTGTATCGCTGCTGCCTGCTCCTCTGTTGACAGCGGACCCAAGCTTCCAGCTATCACCCTTCGCCATGCAGCACCTTTGGGACAGGGCGTACCACGGTTGTCAAATGATACGACGAGGTATCCGAGATCAGCAATAACACGGTGATAGTCTGCCATCGCATGGCCCCAGGAATCTACAACAGTCTGGGCATGCGGCTCTCCGTACACATAGATGAATACGGGGTATTTCCGGGACGGATCAAAGTTGGATGGTTTGATCATCCACGCATCCATTACAATGCCATCACCGATATCGATTGTTATAAATTCCTTCGGTTGAGGATTGCGTGATTTGATTTTTTCACGCAGCGCTTTATTGTCCTCGAGTACCCGCGCAACTTTGTGCTCAGGGAGACTGATCAGTTCCGTTACGGGAACTGAGTTGGCCGTTGAGTAAGTGTGGAATGCCCACTTTCCGTCCGGCGAAAGGCTATAATCGTGCGTGCCGGGTTGATCTGTCGGAGTGATACGAACGGCACTTCCTTTGCCGTCAAGGCGCACGCGATACAAATATTTTTGGGTGCCATTGTCGGGGGAGGCATAATAGTATAGCCATCCCCGGCTCTCGTCTACACCCACACGTCCAATGACATCGTAGTTTCCGGGCGTTAGCAAGATTTCTTTCTTGCCATCACGCGAACATAGGTACGCATGTCTCCAGCCGTCTTTTTCGGTCAGGACGATAAAGTTTCGATGGTTGCGAAGCCAGTCGACGCCGCCGTTGATATCATAGCTCGCTACAACCCACGCCGGATCTGACTCTTCGTAAATATTCGTAACCCTGCCGTCACTGGCGTTAGCAATCAAGAATTGTCTGTTGTCTCTGAAGCGGCTTCTTTTTTCGACCAGCACCTCTTGTGAGTTTCCTGCCCAACTTACTTGCCCGAGATAGTACCCCTCTTTCGGCGCCGGTATGGACAACCATCTTGTTTCTTTACCGTGTGCGTCTACCACACCTACTCGCAAGCCATGAATAGTTCCGCCAATCCTGGCGAACGTCTGTTCCCTGACTTCCGGATAGGTTGGGTCACCTGGAATGAGGGATGATCGCTTTCGTATGCCGGAAGCATCCGATTGAACGAATAGGATTTTTGTTCCATCCGGACTCCAGGAGGCACGGCCGTTACTTATCGGCCCTGAATTCTCATCAGCGGTTAGTTGTGTGGTTTTTTCGTTCGCGATATCATAGATGAACAGATTTCCGCCGTTGGCGTACAGAATATGACCGCCATCGGGTGAAATGCTGTTGTATGTTCCTGCTTCTACTTTCTTAGCAGCACCTGTTTTTCGTTCGACAATCCAATGTTCCGGCTTGTTGTTGTCCTTGCCTGACAATTGGACCAGAATCTTCTCGCCACCGGGCGAGAGCGAATAGTGGTCAATAGTGAAACTGGAAGTGTATCCATGCGCTTTGAACTTTGTTTGCGATACGAGCTCGGTGCGCTCGCCACTTAGTACGTCGTAGTAGGAGATGCTTTCGTGGTTCTGGCCAGGTACTGTCTCCTGAACGATATAGCCCGAGGCATCGGGAAGCCATGTTCCGCGGAATGTCTTTGGAGTCAAACCGTTCTCGGCATAGATTTCTTTCAGTCGTTCCTGGATTTCCTGCGGCACTACTTCGTGAACGTAGGATCGCTGCGCGACGGTGGTGCCGGGGAGCAGGATACAGAGAGATAGAACGAACAGTGTGCTAGCTTTCAGGGTTTTAGTAAGTGTTGTCATGAGATTCCAGTATCGCTTTTTTTCGAAATGATGCGAGATAAAATTAGCTGGGATGACTTGCTTGGAGCGTCCAATATATTAGCGAAAGTGTATATCATGTTACCTTCCTGTATCTGTCACTTTTTTTCATTTGTTAGCTTTACATGACAGCCAAAACTATTTCGCAGAACGATGCTTATCAACGCAAGATTGATTCAGAAGAAAATTCTCGCAACAACAGCAGTTGTTGTTTTCCTTTCCGTTACTCCATTGTTCAACGGATTTGCGCAGAGCGATCGGGGTAATCCGAACCTTAAGGAGGTACACATAGGTGGGTACTTGATTACCTATAGGGATCAGGTCGATGAATCTTTTAACGCGGGATATTCGATGTATGCCGCAGCATGGCCACTGGTCGAGCAGTATTCCGGCAGACAGTTTCAATCAGGACTCTTCGGGACCTGGATGCACCCGGCTTACGACAGCGACTTGCCGGTGGATAAATTGTACACCGACATTGAGGGAGGACTGGGATGGTGGCGCGATACTGAGTTTCCCACGATAACACCAAAGTTTATTATGGGAGGCGTACAGCTGAATTTTATGGGTTGGGCTAACGGACCGGGTGCTGGACAGGGGAGAGATTGGAGTAATCCAAAAGGAAAATATGGAGTGGCGCAACTTAGTCCGTGGGTATTGTGGCCACCGGATGGGCTTAACCTGAAGCAGGGTACTTCCGGGGAGTTATTTGGCAGTGGATATTTACCGCTGCCACTTACCGAGCCGAAGGAAACTACCAATGGCAAGGCAGTACCAACTGGCAACCAGTGTTGGACGTTGTTCCTGAACACAGCGACCTTCAAAGGCCCGGTTGCATTCTTCACGCCTTATTTCTGGTCGGAGGTTTCGGCCGAAGATCCACGGCTGAGCGGGCTTTTCCTCGATCAACGCCCGTCAAAAGCGAACAAGGCTTTTCAAATGGAGACGCAGTTTATTCACGCGTTTGAGTCAACAGATTCGAAAGGCACACGGTATGCCCGTATTGCTCCCACTCAATATCCGGTTTCGCCAAATGGTGAGTCGGAGCTTTTGCACCGTTTGATGGTGTACAACAGGAAAGCACTATGGGACAACGTGGAGAAGTGGTTCAAGGGTGGAGCGCCAGCCGGTACCAAAATCAACGTTGCCGAGGCGACGATGCAAGAATTCCAACCACGAGTCAGATCAAGTTGGAGCATTTTCGGCGAGCATATACCGAAAGAGAAGCGCGCCAGATTAAATATTTCTGATTTCATGAATACAAGTGTTACGGATGCGGCTACGTTGAAAGTCCGCTGGGAAGGCGACCTTATCGGGAAGAACGCCGGTTCGTTGGTTGTACTTCCCGAGTACTATAAACTCGTCAAGTCGCAGGAGGAAAATGGTACATGGGTGGCTGTTCCTGCGAGCGAAGTTCCGAAGGAAACCGGCTTGCACGATGTCAGCTACGACAGACCATTTGAACGTCCCCACACCTATGTACCA
>JBIQJZ010000148.1:0-9576 GCA_044507115.1 Flammeovirgaceae bacterium
GGATCCACGGTGACACGCACCTGAATCGAGTTGCCCTCTTCGAAGTCCTTCACGCTTATGCTGTCTTCCGCATCGATATTCACTGAGCCCATATTGATTGGATGTGTTAGATGTTCCAAGCGTTTGTAAAATAGTTGTGCCAGCCGCTCGGCACGGAGCAGGCAGACCTTAGGTGGCAGCTAAATTGGTCTGGAGTATCATTGCGGCTATTGTCGATTTGCTATTTTTGGGCTCAACATGACCGGACCACGAGACTACCTGCAGGAAGTTCAGAAGTTTACATCGAGCCAGTACTGGTACTCGGGTCTACGCATCACCGCCGGAGTGATCTTACCGCTGGTCATCTTTATTGCGCAGGGTTGGCTTTCATTCGCTGTACCGTTTCTGTGGGGGGCGTTGTTTGTCAGCCTAACTGACATACCCGGTCCGATTCACCACCGCCGTAATGGTATCGCCGCAGCTATCCTGGTCAACACAGCGGTTGTTTTGTTGACTGCGATGACCAAGGAGTATCAGGTGTTGCTCACTACCCAGATCGTTGTGCTGAGTTTTTTTCTTACCATGTTCGGGGTGTTCGGCGCCCGGGCCGGTGCGATCGGCTCACTCGCGTTGGTGGTGATGTTGTTGAACTTGCTTTCGCTGAATGAATCGTTCAGTACGCTTCAAGCGGCAGCGCTGATTTTTGCCGGCGGTCTTTGGTATATGGTATTCAGTATGCTGCTGCATGGTATCCGGCCGTACCGGGCCGTGGAGCAGGTGCTTGGTGAACACATTATTGCCATCGCCGACTACGTGCGGGCGCGGGCCGGATTCTACCGCGAGGAAAGTGATCTGACTGAATCGTTCCATCGCGTGATGAAGGCGCAGAGCGAGGTGCAAGATATCCAGGAGCAAGCCCAGGAAATGCTGTTCAAAACCCGCCGACTGGTTGCGGATGCCAGCCCTCGGAGCAGGAGCCTCATGATGATCTATCTCGAGTCGCTCGACCTGTTCGAACAGACGATGTTCTCCTATCAGGATTATCAGTTTCTGCACAGGCGGCTGGAGAAACTCGGACTTCTCAATCGCTACTACGGCTTGATACTTGAACTGGCTGCCGGGCTGGAACACATCGGCATCATCATACAGATGGGAAGTCCCGTTAAGCGACAATTCGATATCAATCGCCGGATCGACGAACTTCGCGACACCACATTGCGCTATGTCGAGCCCGAAGACGAGGGCGGTGTTTCCGAAGCGCTTTCGAAGATTCTGAACAACGTGCAAGAGATTTCGAACCGAATGAATCGCCTGATTCTTTATACGCGGATGGAAGGCGACACCGAAGACAGCTTTGAGATTGCTACGCGGACCTCGCGCGTGGCGGCTGCGCAGCCCATTCAACTAGGCTACCTGGTCAGCAACCTTACGCTTAGTTCCGACAATTTTCGGCACGCTATCCGGCTGACGGCAGCGATATCTCTCGGCTACGCGGTTTCGGTGATCTTATCGCTAACGCATAGCTATTGGGTACTGCTCACGATTGTTACGATCCTGCGCCCCGCATACGTCACGACGAAACAGCGAAACGTCCAGCGTGTCGCAGGTACCCTCATTGGGGTTGCTATCGTATCGGTGCTCTTGTTGCTGATTTCGAACAGCACTATATTACTGGTTATTCTCGTACTCAGTATGCTACTCGGATACAGTATGCTTCGAGTGCACTATCTCACCTTTGTTGTATTTGTGACGATATTTCTGGTGATTTCACTTTACTTCCTGAACCCCCTCGAGTTTCAGTCGCTGATCGTTGAGCGACTCGTCGATACGGTGATCGGCTCGGTAATTGCGTTTCTGGTTTCGCGGTTTATTTTTCCGGTTTGGGGCCACAGTGAGATCAGGCAGACGATGCAAAAGATGCTGGAGGCTAATCGCCAGTATTTTTCGCAGGCGTGGCTTGCAGTTACCACGGGCCAGTCGGATACGCCGGCGTATAATCTCGCGCGACAGAACGCGGTTGTCGCGCTGACGAATCTTTCGGAAAATTTCCAGCGCGTATTATCCGAACCCCAGCAACCGGCGGCTGCCAGTTCTATTCACCAGTTTGTCATCGCTAATCATATGCTGACGGGCCACATCGCCGCTCTGTCGGACGAAACACTTGGGCAAGATCGGGGTGATGCTGAGGAATTGTCGAAGGCGATCTCGTACGAACTGCAGTGTGCGCACGATAACTTGCGCGACCGACGCTCAAAGACCGATCTTGATCCCGCGACAGCTACGTCGAGGCCTATCCAAGCGCTGACCCAGCTTTCCATCATCTTATCGCTTGCCCAGGATGTCAGGAAGATATCGGCGAGGATATCCGAGAAAACTGAGCAGGCAGACTCGGTTCCGGCGTAGTTTGAGAAATTCACATTCTTGCGCTGCCGCCAATCTTGAATTTATGTCTTAAATTGTATGCGGATTCAGGATCGACATTACATGATCTTGAACATAATCATCTAAACATATGATCAAGAACGTTTATTGCTTCCTTGCGGCCATCGCGCTGGTGACCGCCTTTACAACTTCCCCGGTGATGCTACACGCACAGAAGAAGGGGTGGATCAAGCTTTTCGATGGCAAGTCCTTCGACGGGTGGAAGGTGTCGCAAGACAACCCCGAATCATTCACGATCGAGAATGGAACCATAGCCGTTTTCGGACCAAGAGCACACCTGTTTTACGACGGACCGGTGCAGGACCACAAATTCAAGAATTTTGAATATAAGGCCACCGTCATGACCAAACCGGGAGCTAACTCCGGCATGTATATCCATACTGAATACCAGGAGACAGGCTGGCCGCAGAAAGGATACGAAATTCAGGTGAACAACAGTCATACCGACTGGCGTCGCACAGGAAGCGTCTACGGTCTTCAGGATGTAAAGGAGCCACCGGCGAAGGACGATAAATGGTTTACGCAACATATCATCGTCAACGGAAATAAGATCACCGTAAAGGTCGACGGCAAGGTAATCAATGAATACACTGTCCCCGCAGACGGAGGCAAGCTTTCCACCGGTACGTTCGCACTTCAGGCGCATGACCCCAAAAGCCGCGTATACTATAAGGACATCATGGTGAAGATTCTTCCGGATTAACGTCAGGTTGTAGTGATTCAGTGCCGTGTGATGACGGAGAGAGACATTCCATCGGGCCTGGCGCTGTGTCGCGCGGCCGGATGGAACCAGACGCAGGAGGACTGGGAATTTTTCATCGGTCTGGATCCCAATGGATCATTCGTCGCGGTTGGCCATGGGGGAGAGGTCCTGGGCACCGTGGCAACGATTCGCTATGGTGCATCGTTT
Source organism: Flammeovirgaceae bacterium (assembly GCA_044507115.1). Classification (GTDB taxonomy): domain Bacteria; phylum Bacteroidota; class Bacteroidia; order Cytophagales; family Cyclobacteriaceae; genus Chryseosolibacter. The sequence goes on from JBIQJZ010000148.1 coordinate 3,332, forward strand.
TCATGGATCGGGATGGTCCTGGTCGACCCCGCGCATCAGCGGAAGGGAATTGGCAACCAGTTGTTACGGGAAGCTTTGAGATACCTGTCAAACGAAGAAACGGTTAAGCTGGATGCAACACCCGCCGGAAGACAAGTGTACCTCCCGCTGGGTTTCACGGACGAGTATAGTATTTCCAGGTTGATCCTAGATGGAGAGCAGCGAAAGATTGCTCCGGTATCTGCTGAGCCCCGTCGCATAGAGGCGCGCGATCTTCCCGCGATCCTTGCGATGGACCTCGAAATTTTTGGTGCACGACGCGAAGCAATCCTCCGATCGCTACTCGCGCGGGCGCCGGAACTTGCGTGGATTATTCATCGCGATGGGCGTCCGGAAGCATACTGCTTCGGTCGGTTAGGACATAATTTTGCGCATATCGGTCCCGTTGTATCACGCAGCTTCAACGACGCAAGGGCTGTCGTCACCGCTGCACTTGTCAACACTTCGGGAAGGCCCGTGGTCGTTGATGCTCTGCATCATTCTGCGCAATGGACGTCGTGGCTTCAATTAATCGGGTTTGCCGAGCAGCGTCCGCTTGTGCGCATGTACAAAGGGGTGAATGCGTTTCCGGGACGGCCGGCGGATCAGTTTGCCATCGCAGGGCCGGAGTTTGGCTGACTGCGATTACCCGCCAATTTTCACCGCCTGATTCTCGGCTTTCAAAGCCAGCTCGGTAGCGAGAAAACAATGCGCCTGGGTCATGGCGGTCTCCGTTCTGTTCAGGATATCTTGCACCAGCGCCGTACCGTACGGTAGCTCCACCTCGCGACAGTCGATGTAACGCGTTTCTTTCTGGTCTACGAGAAACAAGTGGTTGCCACCAGATCGCCCGTCGATGTCGATGTTTTTTCGCAGCTCCATGTATCCTTCTGTGCCGAGGATTGTCAGTCGTCCGTCACCCCAGCTCTTCAAGCCCTGCGGGGTGAACCAGTCGACGCGAAAGTATCCCGATCCACCATTGCCGCGAACCATCGCGTCACCGAAGTCCTCCAGTCCAGGGTACTGCGGATTATTTACGTTACCCACTTGCGAGCAGACGACGTCAGCCTGGGTGGAATTGGTAAAGAACAGAAACTGTTCGCACTGGTGCGAACCGATGTCGCAGATAATACCGCCGTAGGCATCGCGGTCGAAGAACCATTCCGGACGCGACTGGGGGTTCATCCGGTGAGGGCCCGTGCCCAACGTTTGTACCACTTTACCAATGGCGCCTTGCTGTATCAATTCCCCAGCTTTGATCGAGGCGCGATTCTCGAGGCGTTCGCTGTACAGGATCGAATAAATTCGCCCGGTATCCTTTTGAACGCGGCGCACTTGATCAAGTTGTTCAAGTGTCGTTATGCCCGGCTTGTCTGCCATGAAGTCCTTTCCGTGTCTCATGACACGAATGCCAAGTGGCGCACGTTCGACGGGGATCGATGCGCTGACGACGAGTTGGATCGACTTATCCTGCAGGATCTCGTCTTCGGATCGCGCGAGCCGGGCATTTGGATATCTTTTTCGAAAAGCTTCGATCAGCTGGGGCTCCTTAGCGAAGAAAGACACCAGCTCGCCACCGCCGCGAATCACTGCTTCGCACTGCCCATAGATGTGTCCATGATTGAGGCCAATCGCCGCAAATCGAATAAGTGGTGCGGAGATGTTCTTGCGCGCTGATCGCTCGCGCTGGAAGAGTGGCCGGCGTGCCGCGGAAAGAGGAACCACTGGTAATACTGTTGCAGCCAGTCCGGCTGCTGTCGAAAGGAATTTACGCCTGTTGGTTTCCATGGGGTAGTGGCTTCGTAGCTATTGTTGTTTAATGTTAGGACAAACGACCGACATATTCAAGTTGTCGCTATTTTTGTAAATTGCCCCGCTCAAGTCAACCTTCCACAATGAATCATTCCATCTTCCGCAGGCAGTTTGTCCCATTGTTTCTGATTGTTGTCACGATAGCTGTTAGCTGCGGCGAGAAGCGTACAACCGGGAATCGAGTAGAAACCATAGATCCCGATCAGAATGCGGCGATGGCGCGTGCCATTGAATCGAGCACCACCCCGGTGCTGGCAGATGGTATCGTGATGAACGTATGGGCTGTTGACTCCCTGGTCGCCGATCCCGTGTCACTTGATATTGATGATCAGGGACGGCTATACTATACGCGTACAAATCGGCAGAAGAATTCTGAGTTTGATATACGCAACCATCGCGATTGGGAGATCGGTTCTATTCAGCTTCGCACGATTGAGGAAAAACGGGCTTTTCTGCACAAGGTTCTTTCGCCCGAGTTAAGCGCAACCAATACGTGGTTAAAAGACCTTAACGGAGATGGTTCGCACGACTGGCGCGATATGACTGTCGAAAAGGAAGTCGTGTATCGGCTGGAAGACACGGATGGCGATGGGCTTGCTGACCGATCGCAAGTGGTCATTGAAGACTTTCACACCGAAGTGACCGATGTTGCAGGAGCGATCCTTGCACACAACGGGGATATCTTTGTCGGCGTTGGACCAGATATGTGGCGTCTCCGCGACACCGATGGCGATGGTTCGGCAGATGAAAAAGTTTCGATCTCTCATGGTTACGGTATTCATATAGGATTTGGCGGACATGGAATGTCAGGGGCTGAGGTTGGACCGGAAGGAAAGATCTATTGGCAGATCGGTGACATTGGCTTCAGTGGTGAGGGCCCGGACGGCACGAAATGGGAATACCCTAACAGCGGTGTGATTGTTCGATCGAATCCTGATGGGAGCGACTTCGAGGTGTTTGCTTATGGCAATCGCAATACGCATGAGTTCGTGTTCGACGAGTACGGGAATCTCATCAGCGAAGACAACGACGGTGACCATCGCGGAGAATCCGAGCGCATTGTGTACATCACCAACGGTTCGGATACCGGCTGGAGAACAAACTGGCAGTTTGGAAAGTACCGGGACCCCGACAACAATACCTATAAGGTTTGGATGGACGAAGAAATGTACAAGCCCCGCTTTGAGGGGCAAGCAGCGTACATCACTCCCTGTATCGCGAACTTTGTAAGCGGTCCGACTGGTGTGCTGTATAATCCCGGAACTGCGCTTGGCCCTGAATGGAGGAACATGTTTTTTGTTGGGGAGTTTGTCGGAAACCCCGCTCGGTCGGGCATCCATGCTTTCAAACTGGTACCAAAGGGTGCGACCTTCGAACTGGGTGAGCATAAGAGTGTGATGACTGGAGTACTCGCAACAGGCGTTGACTGGGGACCTGACGGAGCAATGTATGTCGCTGACTGGATAGATGGATGGGATACGAAAGATCACGGGCGGATCTGGCGACTCGATGTTGGCGAAGGAAGTAACTCTGCCGAACGTCTTGATACTGAAAAGCACTTGAAATCAGACATCACCCGATACAGTACTTCGGACCTCAGCGACCTGTTGCGCCACGCCGACATGCGCGTCCGTCAGAAGGCCCAGTTGGAGCTTGCTCAACGGGGAAGTGACGGACTTGCTGTCTTTGAAGCGAATATCCGTCAGACTGACCATCAGCTCGCCCGCGTTCATGCAATATGGGGAATCAGTCAATTCGCCCGCAAAGATATCAGCCATGGCCGACTGCTCGTGCCCTTGTTGCAGGATAGCGATCCCGAGATCCGTGCACAAGCCGCCAAATGGTTAGGGGATGTTCGTTACGACCGCGCAGGCGATGCATTGGTGCCGCTGCTGAAGGACGACTACGCGCGTGCGCGGTTTTTCGCAGCAGAAGCGCTGGGACGAATCCGTTATGAGTCGGCCGTACAGCCCATCATCGATATGCTTCGCGAGAACAATGACGTCGACGCCTATCTCCGCCACGCCGGATCACTGGCGTTGGCGCGTATTGGTCGAGCGGAGCCGGTGTTAGCGCTTGCAAAGCACCCGTCGCGCGCTTTGCGAATTGCCGCGGTGGTCACGTTGCGAAGAATGGCACACCCCGGCATTGCGGCGTTTCTCCAGGACCGCGACGAGTTTGTTGTCACGGAGACCGCCCGTGCTATCAATGATGATCTTTCTATTGACGAAGCGCTGCCTGCGCTCGGTGATGTGCTTAAGGATAACCGCTTTAAGAATGAGGCGCTTATCCGGCGTGCGATCAATGCCAATTTGCGCGTGGGAACAGAATCTGCCATGGAGAATCTGATTGACTATGCAACACGCATAGGGAGACCGTTAGAAATGCGCGTGGAAGCGATCGACGCGCTTGGCACGTGGGCGCGGCCTTCTGTCCTCGATCGCGTGGATGGACGTTTTCGCGGCGAGGTGACGCGCGAGCCAGGACCTGTTCGGAACCGCGCGAAGGAACCGTTGCTGAGGCTAATATCAAATGATCAACAAGCCCTTCGTCTCAGCGCGGTGAAGGCTGTGGGCAAACTCGGGCTATCCGAAGCGTCGCCCGCTTTATTTGCACGCTTGAAGTCAGATCCTTCTTCGGAGGTGCGATCGGAGGCGCTCAAATCGCTGGTTGCGCTGGATGACCCACGCATCGGTGACGCGATTGAGCAGGCGTTGTCTGACAATGAGCGCAGTGTGCGGGTTACCGCATTGGACCTTCTGACGGAGACGGACATGGCAAAGGAAACAATGGTCAGTCTGCTGTCGGACGTCATCAACACCCGCACCATAGAAGAAAAGCAAGCTGCCCTGACAACCCTTGGAACGTTGCGCTCGCCGGCGGCAGTGAAGGTACTCGAAGAACTCGTGACGGGGTTAGAATCGGGTAAGCTTACACCTGAGATCCATCTCGAATTGTCTGAAGCTATCGACAGCATCGGTTCGACTAGTCTAAAAGAACGCTATCTGGCGATTACGTCGAAATTGTCGCCCGATTCATTGAAAGCGGCTTATCGAAGCGCCCTCGCGGGAGGCGATTTCGCCCGGGGGCGAAATATCTTCTTCCGTGACCAGACAGCCCAGTGTATGCGGTGTCACTCGTTTAACGACTTAGGAGGAAACGCTGGACCCCGACTCAATGGTGTTGCTGCACGTCTTACACCTGACCAGTTGCTGGAGTCCTTGATCGAGCCGAGTGCGCGAATTGCTCCTGGGTATGGAATCGTATCGGTCGAACTAAAGAATGGCGCGAGCTTCGGCGGAATCCTGCAGGAAGACCGAGAGGATGCAATCGTCCTCAGGATCGGCGACAAAGCTGATTCGCTTATTCACAAGGCTGATATTGAAAAGCTGACCACGGCGCCGTCAAGCATGCCACCCATGCGATACTTGTTGTCGAAGAGGCAGATCCGCGACCTGATGAGTTTTCTCGTGACCTTGCAGGAGGAAGAGTGACGGGTTTATCCGGCGTTTCTTGCGACGCGTTCCGCCTGGACAATGTGTCGCTCGATATGATAAACGAAAAAACGCAACGTGTCACCGAGTCTCATCCGGATGAAACGGTTGAGGGAAGTTGGTACTTTTGTACGTACAAGGTCCGCCTTCCCGGCTTCAAAGAGCAAGGTTTTCAAAAGTTCTTGTTGTTTAAGGAAACGATCAATATTAAGCACATTGAGATCTTCTCCTGCTGGGTTTTTATCCGCGGGTGTTTTCATAGCGATGATCTTGCCATTCTTGATTCTCATCAGGTTAGCGAAAAGACCTCCAAGCAAGCCGCTCTTGTATATTCCGCGTCCGCCAACATTTGATTCCAAAGCTTTTTGGATCTCCGGTAAGTAGTAGTCGCCGTAGCGGTTGAGGTGCTCAATACACTCGAGAACGCTCCATGAGCCATCGCGCTCCCGGAAATTAAGTGTGTGGTTGTCAAGACTCCTCAGGTGTTGCGCGGAAGCGGTTGCGCGTTCGGTGATATCCAGGAGTTCCGCAATCAAAGTGTTGTTATCGGTTCGCATAGCTGTTGTTTTATGCAAAGATCGCGGCGACGGGTCTCGCCGTTGTTGATCAGAATCAAGAATTCCGAATACGGCTTAGCGTTTCCGGTGTCATCCTCAAATAGGACGCGATGTACTTAAGCGGCACCTCCTGGAAAAGATTCGGGCTTCGTTTCAGTACGCGATTTAGCCGCTCAGCGGGGGATGTTATCAAGACATCGATCTCGCGTTCAATTTGCTGGGTAATGAGGTTTTCGAGGAGCGCGGTGTATTGCAGGAGATTGTCGGTGCTTTCATTCACCAGTGCCATGAGGTCATGCCGGAAAATGGAACTTACTTCCGTTTTGCGCATTGCTTCGATGAAGAATTCGGACGGAGTTCCTTT
>JBIQJZ010000149.1:0-3109 GCA_044507115.1 Flammeovirgaceae bacterium
CGCCCTCAGCTGCACAAAGTTCATACGAATTCACCTCAGGCCTGGTCGTTAGTCAGTGCCACCGTTACGGACGCGAGGCAATCGTAACTGATGAGATTGCTTATCAGCTGGCTACCAAGAGCTTTAGGAGTCCGCGTGCAGGCCAGCCGTTGGTGTCCGGTAATGAATCGGCGTGGCAATCCATTGACGTCGACAGCACGGGAAGATTTCGCGGCGAACCCTTGCGGAATGGATATCTCTACCTTACGTATCAGTCTGATCGCGAGATAGGTGCATTACTGAATATCGCCGGTAATTCAATGTGCTACGTAAACGGCGAGCCACGGGGAGGAGATATTTACAACGATGGCTGGATGAATCTCCCGGTCAGATTGCGAAAAGGACTCAACGAGATCCTGGTGCGCTGCAGTAATTTTTCCAGGTTTCAGGGTGTGAAGGCGCGATTGCTTTTTCCGGAAAAATCAGTGTTCATCAGTACGGACGATACTACGTTGCCACACGTGATTGTAGACGCGTCGCAGGACACCTTGTTCGGAGGAATCGTTGTGGCGAACGTTTCGGCGCGGACGCTGACGGGTCTAATCATCCGTGCGGAGATGAACGGCCGGGCTATGGAAACGTCCATCGCATCGGTACCGTCCTATTCCACTCGCAAAGTCGCCTTTCGATTCAAGTCGGGTACGGTACCCGCAAGAGGTCAATATGATTGTCAGTTACAGCTGCGGCAAAATACGCGGATTCTCCACGAACAATCCATCGTTATTGACGCCGTGGAACCTGATGCACATCGCAGCCACACCTTTGTAAGTGAGATAGATGGAAGCGTTCAATACTACGGCGTGGCGCCCTACCGCGGAGATACACTTGCAAAACCCGCACTGTTTCTTTCCGTGCACGGCGCGGGTGTGGAAGCAATCGGGCAGGCTCGCGCCTATCAACCGAAAGACTGGGGCGTGGTTGTTGCACCTACGAACCGCAGACCGCGCGGATTCAACTGGGAGGATTGGGGAAGGATCGACGCCCTCGAGGTCTACAACATCGCTATCCGGCGATTCGCCCCAGATCCAGGGCGAATTTATCTAACCGGACACAGCATGGGTGGACACGGCACCTGGTATCTCGGCGCGACATACCCGGATAAATGGGCGGCAATCGCACCATGCGCAGGCTACCCGACGCTTTCGGTTTACGGCTCTGCGGATGGTCGTATTCCTGACAGCGCGCGAACGGAGGAGGAGACGATCCTCTTGCGCGCGAGCAACCCTAGTCAGGTTACCGAACTCGCGGCGAACTACAAGCACCATGGCATTTATGTTTTCCACGGAGATGCAGACCCGGTGGTGCCGGTGAGATTCGCGCGTCAAATGCGGGAGTTATTAGGTACCTTCCACCCGGACTTCGCGTACTATGAGTACCCCGGGGGCAGCCATTGGTTTGGAAACGAAAGCGTCGACTGGCCACCGCTTTTCGATTTCTTCAGGTCGCACACGCGAAAGCCGGATAGTCTCGTCCACACCATACATTTCATAACGGCCAATCCTGCAATTTCTTCATCCAGTCGGTGGGTCTCGGTGATCCAACAAACCGAGCCGTTGCTGTTCAGCGAGGTGGACTTGACGCGCGACGTTAACAAACGTGCGATCTCGGGTACCACGAGAAACGTCGGCATGTTGCGACTCGATCTTTCTCATTTTCCGAAAGGGGAAGAAGTTTCCATAACCCTCGACTCTCAAACGGTGGCTGTTTCTGTAGCTCAGCGCGACGTATATCTCGCGAGGACCGATAAGGGGTGGGAGACGAGCATGAAGCCGGGTGCGGATCAAAAGAACGCGAGTCGTGGGGGAACACTTAAGGAGGCGTTTAACCATCGAATGATCTTTGTATACGCGACACGTGGAAACGCAGCCGAAGACAGCTGGGCTTACAACAAAGCACGTTACGACGCTGAGGTTTGGTATTATCGCGGCAACGGAGCCGTGGATGTCATTGCGGACGTTGACTTCGCTCCTTCAGCGTTTCCTGACCGGGGCGTGATCCTGTACGGCAATGCATCTAACAATGCGGCGTGGAATTCTCTGCTGGCAGATTGCCCGATCCAGGTAACGCGTAGTCAGATTTCGGTCGGAACCACATCTTTCAAAGGCGACGACCTGGGTGCCTACTTTGTGTGGCCTCGCCGTGATAGCGATATTGCGTCTGTCGGCGTTGTAACCGGCACGGGACTCACGGGGTTGCATGCAACCGAAGCGAATCAGTATTTCGCCGGAGGGAGTGGATTTCCGGATTACGTTGTCTTCAGTGCAGACATGTTGCGCATGGGAGCAGGCGGCGTTAAGGCGGCTGGATTCTACGATAATCGATGGTCAATTCGAGGTGCAAACGCCGACCGTCACGGCAAATGAACTATAATCAAATTAGCGGCGGATGGATGTCTTTAATTTGCTAAATTGTTCTTTTTAAGGGGTTTCTTATGTACGGGCTTTATACACCTATCATCCTGTTGCACGCGTACTGCGTGTATCACGCATACCGCAACAACGCGAGGCAGCGCTGGTTTTGGCTGATCTTGCTCTTGCCGGTTGTGGGTTGCGTCATGTATCTGGTGCACACGCTGATGGGTTCCCGCATCAGTAGTATACCCGGGGAACAGTCCGTGGAAGAGGTGGTCAGCAACTACCGGATCGAACAGCTCAAAAACGCCGTCGAATTCAACGACAGCGTTAAAAATAAAGAAGCACTGGCAGATGCATACGTGGAAGTTGGTTGTTATACCGATGCCATCCCGCTCTATCAGTCTTGTTTGGAGGGCTTTATGGCCGACGACCCGGCGGTCAGCATGAAGTTGCTGTACGCGTATTTTATGATCGATAACTATACGGAAACGATCAGCCTTGGCGAAAAGCTCGATGGGACCAAGGCATTTCGGGATTCGGATGAACGTCTTGCGTACGCATGGGCCCTTTTTTACGAAGGTCACATTGATCGATCACAGGTTGTCTTTGCAGACATGGATCGTTCTTTTACAAATTATCTCCAACGCTTCGAATACTGTAAGTTTCTTGTCGAAACGGGCAAATCAGATGCCGCGAAGCAGAAGTTGTCGGAGCTG
>JBIQJZ010000149.1:3126-9504 GCA_044507115.1 Flammeovirgaceae bacterium
ACAAATGAAGGATTCGGAACGCCGTCACAAACGATCAATCCAGCGAGATATCAAGAGTCTCCACGAGACTCTTGTCAGTCCAGCCTGACAAAGTCTCGCGGAGTATTCAGTATTCTATTCGCATCATTGCACCGACCGCGACCTCGTAGGGTTAGCGGAGCGGGTCGGCGTGTTCGTCGGCTGACGAGACGGGGTCGGGGAGGGGGCCGCCTGCTGGCGCGGCGCACGCTCTACCGTCGCCGGGCGTTGCTGTGTATTTGTTGGTGCAGGGACCTCCCGTGTCCTGGTCGGCGCACTGCTGCGCTGAACTTCTGAGCGACGTGGTGTTTCCGTCCGAATCACAGGTGAGGGAGCAGTTTTCGTCTCCGCTCGAGTACGTGCTCCGGAAGATACATTGTCACGCCCGCCGACTTGCACTTCCCGGTTTGACGACCTTACCGGTTGCTGCACACGCTCGGGACGTTCGCTCATTTCACGGGTTCTTGCTGGCGTCGTAGCGCGTTGCGGTGTTGTCGCGGTGCGATTTTGCGATGGTGAAACATCGCGGACTTCCGCGCGGTTTCTGACATCACTGCTGCGCCGCTGAACGTTGTCGATTCTACCGGAGTTGCTTCGCGTACGCGACCTGTCGTCCCGAACGAATGTTCTGCCGTCATTCCTGCGATAGCCATCGCGGTGTGCTTCGCGGTACCGTACAACAACGGGACTGTATCTCTTGTGCACAATTACCGACGTGGTCCTGTAAGGCCGATAGATGTCGTACGCATGTACTACCCTTCGCGTGTGACAGACAACGTAGTGTTGGTAGTACGGCCGCCAGATCGGATAGTAGTGAACATAGGCTACAGGCCTCCAGTGTGTCCACCATACCGGATAATTGTACCAGCCCCAGGGCGAGACCCAGGGATTGTAGTGCACGCTATATACGTACTGTACCGACGGCCATGCCCAAACGTTGACAACCGTTCTTGAGGTCTGTGTGCCGGCATATGTGCGCACTTCCCGCGTTGGCTCGATGATCGTCGTCACACCATAGATATCTTCGTCGCCGATTATTTGCAAGACAGCCTTCCCGCTAGCAAGTTTTTCCAGCTCGATTACGGCAATATCCTGCACCTGATCGGTGGAGATCACGGCTTGTAAGGTGAATGTGTGAATATTCCCTTTGAAACGATCGACCACGCGGATATAATCGATATATCCATCGCCATTGAGATCGAGGTTATTCACCTTAGTATCCGGCGAGTTCAGCAACTTCTCAAACTCCTCCGGGGAGGAAGATTGCTTAAACAATTCCAGTGCACCCTCCAGACTGAAATGATCGCCGGGAACTTCAGCTTCCGTGCCCTGGCCATAGGATGCGGCCCAACCGAACATCATCATGGCCACTACTGTCAACATCTTGAAATTTTTCATAGTAGTATGGGTTTCTGTACTAAAGAGGGCAACAAACGAGCCAGATTTTCCTACCTTCGTATACATACTTCGTGTCCGCTAACGGCGCATTATGCAAAAGATAACCCTACTCTTACTGCTGCTTGTTGCAAGTTCTTGCAGCCAGCGGGACCACAATCAGTCACGCCTTCCGCGGATTGCGATCGCGGGACTTGGAATTGAATCCAGTACTTTTTCGCCCGCTGTGACGCATGAGGATGCGTTTCGCGTGCGTACGGGCGACGAACTCCTTTACTCGTATCCATTCCTTTCGGCGGACTCATCGATCTATGCGCGCGCGGAGTGGTTTCCGGTGCTGGTGGGCCGCGCGTTGCCAGGAGGGATTGTTGCGCGAGAAGCTTATGAATCCCTGGCAGGCAGGATGCTCGAAGATCTGAAAGCGAATCTGCCTTACGACGGAATTTTCTTCGACATACACGGTGCGATGAGCGTGGTCGGACTCGATGATCCCGAGGGAGATCTCATTCAGCGCATCCGGGATGTCGTGGGTTACGAGACGGTGATTTCAACGTCGATGGATCTGCATGGAAACGTTTCATGGCGTCTCGCACAAAACAGCGACATCACGACCTGCTTTCGGATGGCGCCGCACGAGGACGCGGTCGAATCGGATAAGCGAGCACTGGTAAACCTCCTCGAGCGCCTCGAAACAGGGAAGGGGAAACCGCCTTATAAAGCCTACATTCCTGTGCCGATTTTGTTGCCTGGCGAGAAGACCAGCACCCGTGTAGACCCCGGCAAGAGCTTGTATGCAAAGGTGGCACCCGCTGCGGCGAAGCCCGGTGTTATCGATGCCGCAATCTGGATTGGCTATGCGTGGGCGGATGAACCGCGCAACCATGCTGTTGTCATGGTAACGGGTGACGACAAGAAGCAAGTAACCGGTGCCGCCGAAGATTTGGCCTTGGCCTTCTGGGAAGTTCGCAACGAATTTGAATTCATCGCTCCAGTAGCAACTCTTGACGAGAGCCTCGACCAAGCCATCGCGAGTGAAAAGCATCCCTTCATGATCAGCGATATGGGAGATAATCCTACCGCCGGCGGCGCTGGTGATGTTACCTGGACGCTGCACCGCATACTCGCCCGTCCCGAATTCAGGGATGCAAATGGCCCTTCGCTGATTTATGCCTCAATACCCGGTCCCGAGCTTGTGGCGAAAGCTGCCGAGGTAGGAATAGGAGGGAAGGTCGACGGCTACGCTGGGGCGGAAGTTGATGACAGGTATGCACCACCGGTGCGTTTGACCGGCACCGTCAGATCCATCGAGCACGGAGATCCTCATGCGGAGACCGAGGTTGTTGTGCAAATCGGGAGTGTCAACGTGATCGTCACCAAGAAACGAAAGCCCTATCACTACGAGAATGACTTCACACGTCTGGGTCTCAACCCGCGCAATTCCAATATCGTCGTTGTGAAGATCGGCTATCTGGTGCCGGAGTTGTACGACATGCGTGGCGGCTGGGTGATGGCGCTCACACCGGGAGGTGTTGACCAGGACCTCGAACGTCTCGAATTCAAACGCATTCAGCGACCGATGTTTCCGTTCGACAAGAACATGCCCGACCCTGACCTCACCGCGAAACTGGTTCCATTGTCAGGAGCGGATCGGTAAGTGTCACATGGCTCATCGCTTCAATGAAAGAAAGCCAGTTACTGTCTTTCGTGCGTGCGCGAATTCAATCTTGTAAAAATAGATGCCGGTCGGAAGATCTTTACCGCTGTTGCTCCTGCCCGAGAAAACCCGGTCAACATTGTTATAGTCCGCTACTTCGAAGACGATGTCACCCCACCGGTTTAAGATTGTGACCCTGTTGTCCCGCGCGTCGGGCAGCAGGTCGATGTATTTGACCTCGAAGAAGTCGTTCTTGCCATCTCCGTTTGGTGAGAGTGCGTTGTACACGACCACATCACCCGAGACCTCGATGACCAAATCCTGTTGGACACAGGCGCCGAAAAGGTCACACACTTCAATGGCGATCATGTCGGTACCCACGAACATAACACCCGGATACTGCAGCGTCAGCTGATTGGAAACATTTATCGATGCCGAAGCTCCCTGCTGCGATTGACTCACCGGCAAATGCAGCGTCGAGATATCGAGGTTGTCGTCGGGATCACTGACGAGAGGTGCGAGATCGATTGCCACGATACCCTCGATGATCACTGCTGCAATGGTTGGGGAGATCACCGGCGGTTGATTATTACATGGCGTGCTGAGCACAATAACTTCCACCTCATCGGACGGGGCGCTGGAGCAATCATTCGAGTCTGTTAGCGTGACCGAGTAATGATCGCCGACGGTTATGTCGATCGAGGGAGAGGTTCTTCCGTCGGACCAAAGGTATTTGCTGAATCCGGGGGGCGCACTTAATGTCAGAGTGCTTTCCGGACAAAGTGTTATACTTTCGTCGACTGGATTAGCGCTCCCATTGGCTGTGATGATCGGCTTCGCGATCTCGACGATCAGGGCCGACACGACGGTTCTGTCACTTTCGCACGACGGATCGACAAAGCTGACGTAGAAGTCGGTAGTCGCGTTCAGGTTTGGCGTCGTGAATGTCTCACCCGTTCCCACTGGACTATCGCCCGACGGAGTATCATACCAGTGAAACTCACCGGTTTCAGTACCTGATGCCGCAAGCGTCACGCTGCCAGGTCCGCAACTCACACCTTGCAGTCCCATGGGCGCAGATGGCCGGGCGTTGATAGCAATTGTAGCCTCATTTGAATATACGTCGGCTGCATTGTCTCCGCTGATGCGGACGCGGTATTCACCACTGCCTCCTGGGCCAGTAACGTTTGTCGCGATGGCCAGGTTAGCCGTCGCCGTACCACTGTAACCGTTGCCCTCTGCGAGGTCCGTGAAGGTGGCGCCGTCCAGTTTCTGCCAGCGATAGGTAATATTATCAGGACCTTCCGCGGCTGCTGCAACAACGATAGACTCGCCCACACACGCATTGCCGGAAATGGGTTGCGTGACAATGTTGATCGACGGCCCGGTCGGAATGGCGTTCTCGAAAACAAGCAACGTATTCGGAGCGGAGGCGATGATGATCTCCGGTTTGCCGTCAAGATTCAGGTCCCCCGTCGTCAAACCACGCGGGTTGGTAACAGCGATTGCGATGGGTGTTGCAAAAGAAGATGCGTTGATCACACCGGGTGATGATACATTCTTCAGAATGAAAAACTGATCGCTGCTCTCGCTCGTAACAATGATCTCAGGACGACCGTCTCCGTCGAGGTCGTCGATATGGGCGATAGTGGCTGCTGCCGGGATCGTGAAATCAACACGGGTGAAAGATATCTCTCCGTTCGTACTCTGATTATGGAGAACCGTGATCATCGTGGAATTGGTGCCGGTGCCGTGATAGAGCATCAAATCCATTTTGCCGTCGACATCCAGATCTCCGGTGTAAAGACGTCCGGGGTTATCCCCGGTAGCGATGTCGCCGACCAGCGCAAATTGCGCGGACGAAATCCGGTTCGAGCCAGTATTACGCCATATGCGGAGGTTGTCGGTACCCGGATTGGTTGCAGCAAACTCGGGCCATCCGTCACCATCGAAATCAGCAGCTGCCGCCGCGCCGTCGGCCGCTGGCTTTGCCAATGTGATCGCAGACGACATGGTTGCAAATGTTCCGATCTCAAACACCTTACCGGCGCGCGATCTGTTTTCGAAGATGGCGACGTTTGCCCCGCTCGTGGTGATGAGATCGGTTTTGCCGTCCCGATTAAAATCCGCCCATGCGTGATTATTTGTGCTTGCGATACCGATCACAGCGTCGTGGGATAGTTCATCGACGGTGCTTGTATTGCGATACGCCCCTTGCAAGGAGACGATGTCACGTAGTCCGTCACCATCGATGTCTATGAGCTTCAGGTTTTGCGCGGAAGTGGAGGTCGTGTCATCCAGAACAAATGAACTTGCAGTGATCTCCCCGTTCGTGTGAACGTTCTTGTACGCCAATCCGTAGTTTCGGATGATGCCGGTGACGATCCGCGACTCCGCGACGATATCAGGTTTGCCGTCATTGTTCATGTCAGCCACCTGTACGTCGTAGTCGGCGCCCGTCAATGGGTACGCGACTGGCGGGAGAAACGATCCTGCATCGAACGACGATCCTGACGAGAATGTAACGTAAAACGGGAGGTGATAGAATGATGTCAGCTCGCCGCGCGTGACACTTACGCGATCATAGCTTGCTCCGGGAGGGACCACCGCTGTGATCTCCTCTTCGGACGAGGACAACACGGTGGCGGCCACAGCCCCAAACCACACGTTGTTTTCCTGCGCAGACGTTGAGAAATGGTTGCCCGTAATCTTGACCTGGCTACCGACTTCGCCGCTCAACGGAGACACGGTACTCGCTGAAATCACCGGGGCTCGCATATTCTGATTTTCGAAAATCGCTATTCGCTGGGGCGTCGAATTAGTTATCTGCATAACTACATCAGGCTTTCCATCGCCGTTCAGATCCGTTGCTGAGACTTTGCTCGGGTAAGTCGAGTTTCCTGCACCCGGATGCAGATAGGCAGAAATAAATGCGTCCTCCGAGAAAGCTCCACCGGAGTACACATTCTCGAATGTCCCCATATTGTTTGAATCCGTGGCAATAACATCCGGTTTACCATCACCGTTGATGTCGCCCACGGCCATTGCACCGTAGTTTATAAGACCCGAACCCAGTATTACCTGCGTGGCAAAATCATCGGCGGCTAACGGCCCACCGGCATTGCTGTTTATGCGAATATAGATGTTCCCCGACCCCTGTTTCCACGCGATGTCGAGTCGTCCATCATTATTGAAGTCGTGCACGTTGATATCTCCACTTGCACCGTTGCTGAAGGGAATAGGCGCTCCAAAAGAAATATCGCCCGGCCCTGATGTATTGGGAAGAATCGCAAAGGTGTTGCCGAAATTGT
>JBIQJZ010000150.1:0-9149 GCA_044507115.1 Flammeovirgaceae bacterium
CCCGGGTTTTCTGCATTTCGGCGATTCAGTTACCTTTGAGGCCATTTATCACGTTTACATGAATCTGGTAATTGATTCAGGCAACAGCACGACCAAGGTAGGAATTTTCGACGGTGAAAAACTGGTCGATAAGCGATCGTTCCCCTCGATTGAGCAACTTCGGGAATTCATTCAAACCGGCGAATTTGAAAATATTCTGATCTCATCAGTGAACCTGGATCCCCACACCGTGGCCACCTGGGCTAATCGCACCAGCCAGACCTTGATTCTGGATAAGCACACCAGACTGCCGGTAAAAAATCTGTACAAAACTCCGGAAACCCTCGGCATGGATAGACTTGCAGGAGTTTGCGGCGCAGTACAACTTTTTCCCGGTTTCAACAGTCTGGTAATAGATGTCGGCACGTGTGTCACCTACGATTTTGTCGACCGGCAGTTGCAGTTCCATGGCGGGGGAATTTCGCCGGGACTGAACATGCGGTTCGAGGCCGTTCATACTTTTACGGCCAGGTTGCCGTTAGTGTCGCCAGTAGCCGGCGCGAAGCTTGTTGGCGACACCACAGCAGCATGCATCCAGAGCGGAGTTGGGAATGGCATGGTCGCTGAGATCGACGGCGTCATACGGCAGTACAAGGAGAAATTTCCTGATTTGCAGGCTATTTTGTGCGGTGGAGATGTGGGATTTTTTGAAAACCAATTGAAAGCATCCATATTTGCGATCCCCGACCTCGTGCTCATCGGGCTAAACAGCATCTTGATTCATAATGTCAATCCTACATAGAGTTCTTTGCACCCTTTTCTGCGTGTTTCTAGCCGTTCAGGCGATGGGTCAGGCAGCACGCACGCCCTTCTCCTCCTTCGGCATCGGCGAACCATATGGCAACGCACTAGTGAATCATCAAGGTATGGCAGGCGTCGGCGTGAGTCAGCCACAGTTCTATTTTATCAACAACCAAAATCCGGCGCTGCTGATCTACAACTCGGTCAACACGGCCTTTCAAGCGGGTATTGTGATGGAGACGCGGACAATTCGGGCAGATACACTGAGCGAGAAAAGTCAGGCCGGAAACATGAATTATCTCGTTACAGCATTTCCGATCAAGCCCGGGCGTTGGACAACTTCCGTAGGCCTCATGCCATACACGACAGTCAACTACCTGTTTCACTATAATCAGGATGTCATTGACAGACCCGAAGAAGTGCGGGTCACCGAGGAGGGCGGTGGTGGCCTTACTCAGTTGTACTGGTCCAATGGTGTCCGTCTAACACGAGAACTGGCAGTAGGACTTAAGGCGTCATACATCTTCAGTTCGATCGTTAAGAGTTATAAAAACCAACTCATCAACGCGGGTGAACCGATGAACTACATCGCAGGCATCGAAGAAAAATCTTATGTCAGGGACTTTACGTTTGGCACGGGTGTCTCGTTTAGCAAAGACTCGCTGTTCTCCCGGAACCGCCACAGGCTCAGCATCGGACTCGTCTACAATTTTGCAACTGACCTCAGCGCGAAGAAAACTGACCGGATCTTCCGAACCAATTCCATCGGCGACACCACTGACGTGAGTGTACTGCCTTCCTCGCTGAACGGCAGCTTCGCTGTGCCCGCTTCCCTGACCGTAGGGATCTCCCTCAGCCGTAGCCTTAACTGGACGATCGGCACTGAATTCACCTATCAGGACTGGACATCCTTTAGCGATGTCGATGGTCGCGATGGTGGCCTGGAAGCGTCCTGGGGAGTTGCCATCGGTGGCGAATTAACACCTGATCTGTTCTCTCCCGACAATTACCTTAAGCGCGTAACGTATCGAGCTGGGTTAAGCATGGAAAAACATCCTTTTCTGGCGAACGGATCATCGGTAACGGATCTTGGCATCAATTTTGGATTTTCGCTGCCCGCTGGCAGGGATAATTCTGTCGATCTCGCGTTTCGATATGGGAAGCGGGGAAACAGATCGGAGAACATTCTGGAGGAAGATTATTTTAAGATCTATTTTGGAATTTCCTTTAACGACCGATGGTTCATCAAGAGAAGATACGACTGATTTTCGGATGGCATGATATCAAGCGAGCCATAGTGACCACTATGGCTCTTTTGTTTCATCAACGGTTCCTGACAGCGCTGACGATATTGGTTATTACAGTTTCTTGCAATCAGACAGAGCTGAAAGAACCGCTGGTATACGATGGCCCGCAACGTATTGTTGAAGACGTTGAGACCTACTACACCGAAGACAATTACGTCAAGGTGAAAATGATTGCGGCAGAAGTGTATCAGTTTGAGAACGGCGACCAGGAATTTCCAAACGGAATCTATATGGAATTCTTCGATCTCGACGGACGGCTGGAGACTACCCTACGGGCGAATGAAGCCTACTACTTCAAGAAGGAACACCAGTGGAGAGGACGCGGGAAAGTGGAAGTAAAAAACATTGCAAAGAACGAACAGCTCAACACAGAAGAGCTTTTCTGGAAGCCGGCAGAGAA
This sequence comes from Flammeovirgaceae bacterium, assembly GCA_044507115.1. GTDB lineage: Bacteria > Bacteroidota > Bacteroidia > Cytophagales > Cyclobacteriaceae > Chryseosolibacter. The sequence goes on from JBIQJZ010000150.1 coordinate 2,488, forward strand.
AAAGATCTTCACGGACAAATTTGTAACTATTCGCCAGCAAACGGATGTGATTTACGGAACAGGTCTTGAAGCAAAAGACGATATGTCTGATTACATCATCATTGATCCGGAAGGCGATTTCGCAATCGAAGAATAGCCTTCGCGCAATGGGAAATCTTGGTATTTTTGTGGTTCATGAAGCTACCTGAAGTCATTTTTATCTCGCTGGCCATCGCATTTAGTATCATCGGTATCCATCAGGTAATGACCGTCGGTTTTGGAAATGCCTATTGGGCGTTAATGCTCGCGCTGTTGTTCTTTTTTCTGCTTAATTTAAGACGGAGAAAACAGTCATGAACAGTGCATACATCGCGGGAATGACCGGCGCTTTGGTGTTCTCCATCTTCTTCTCCGGGATCGAGGTCGCCTATCTCTCGGTGAGCAAGCTGCAGGATTCTACACCTGCTGACAAAAAAGATATACGGGAAAAAATCCTGTCGTTCTTTCTAAAAAAGCCGACATGGTTCATTGGCACCACCCTCATCGGCAACATTGCTTCGCTCATTCTCTTCGGAGTTTTCGCTACACTCTTGTTACTTTCCTGGTCCAATTTCACAAATCTGAGCCTGACAGTCTTGATCCCGATCGTCGTGCTGACGTTCGTCTTGTCTGTTGTTATACTCTACACCGTCGAGCTCTTCTCCAAGAGCTTCTTTATCATCAACTCGGGTCGAATGATACGCCTGCTGGCGATACCTTTTGCGCTGTTTTTCGTAGCGATGTTTCCGCTGGTGTTCACCGTGGTCTCACTGGCTAAGCTTATCATCAACAGATTGTTCGGCCTCGAGTACTCAAAGGAGAAGCCCGTCTTCGGGCTGACAGATGTGAACCAGTACCTGAAAACGATGCACCGGGTGAAACCCAATGACCGGGACATGGATCTCGATAAGAAAATTTTCAAAAATGCGCTTGAGTTTAAGTCTGTCCGCATCCGGGACTGCATGATTCCGCGAACGGAAATCGTTGCGGTCGGGTTGGATGCGGGTCTCGACAAGTTACGCGAAGCATTTCTGGAAAGCGGGCATTCTAAAATCATCGTCTACCGGGATTCAATCGATGACATCGTCGGGTATTGTCACTCAGCAGCGCTGTTCAAAAAACCCTCGCACATCGAGGAAATACTCACCCCGATCATCACCATCCCTGAGACCGCACTCGCGAAGGAACTCATGGTGCGCTTCATCAACGATCATAAGAGCTTGGCGGCGGTAGTGGACGAATTCGGCGGCACCTCGGGGATTGTCAGCATGGAAGATGTGATCGAAGAAATTTTCGGAGAGATTGAAGACGAGCATGATGAAGACACCGAAATCGAGCTGCAGCTCGACAGCAGGACCTGGCTTCTCAGTGCCCGCCTGGAAGTCGACTACCTGAATGACGCGTACGGATGGGGCTTGCCCACCGGCGATTACGATACCTTAAGCGGCCTTATTCTCTCTTCAACCGAAGACCTTCCCAAAACCGGCGAAACCGTCCGGATCCCCCCGGCGACTTTTGTGATCCAAGACACGGATGAGAACCGGATCAACACTGTGCGGATGACCCTCGACGAGGAAGCGTCAGAGGATTGATAATCAGTATTTTATACAAGCAGGGCCGCCACCGGTCAGAATTTCAGAAAGTAAATTTTTCTAATAGCTATAACCCATTAAATTTGCGGGCTTTACTATTGACAATTTGGGCTCTACTGGCCCTGACACTTTTCTTACGACTAATATGGCATTAATAGGAACCTTGCGCGACAAAATGGGATTGGTCCTCATGATCTTCATTTTCGTAGCGCTTGCAGCATTCATCCTCGGCGATTTGCTCACCAACAACACGGCATTATTTGGTAACAACGACGTCGGCGAGATCAACGGCCAGTCGATCAGCATACAAGAGTTTCAGGGTGTCGTCGAAGAGCGACGCGCCAACTATCTTTTGAATTTCCAGCGCGAGCCAGGCGAGCGCGAGCTTGCTACCCTGCGGCAACAAGCGTGGGAATTGTTGATTGCGCGATACGCAATCCAGCCTCAATACGACAAAGTGGGCGTTGCCGTGACCCAGGAAGAAATTGTCGACATGATCAGCGGAACCAACATTGACCCGACAATACGGCAGGCCTTCACCAATCCACAAACGGGTGAATTTGATCGGAATATGCTCAGCCTGCAGCTGAATGAGATCAAGCGATTTGAGTTCGGATCTCCGCAGCGCGCGCAGTGGGACCTGTTTTTGCGTGATCTCCAGCCCGCGCGTGAACGCATCAAGTACGAAAATCTCCTGTTGAAGACCAATTACGTGACCCAGGCAGAAGCTGAGCAGGAGTATCACCTCCAGACTGATGTTGCCGAAGTCAAATACCTTTATGTGCCCTACTATTCTGCCGGCGATTCAGCAGAAGTCAAGGATGCTGATCTGCGAGCGTACTACGACAAACATCGCGAGCGATTTAAGACAAATCATACGCGCAGCATCAAATACGTGGTTTTTCCCCTGGCCGCGTCGCATCAAGACTCTCTCGAACTGCGTAGGGAAATGGAAGCAATTGCCCGCGAACTTCGCGAGGTCGAAGATGACTCCGTATTCGCTATTTCGACCCTCAGTGGTGACGGTTCATTTGAACGATACAACAGGTCCACACTCCCCGCGTTTATCGCGCCGGAAGATCTGACTAAGGGAAACGTTATCGGACCAGTGATCGACGGCGAGAGCTATAAGGTTGCGAAAGTATCCGACGTATTTCAAGACACTATTGGATATGCTCAAGCCAGCCACATTCTGATTCGCTGGGACAGTGACACTCCTGCTGCAAAGCGGGAAGCGCGCGAGAAGGCGCTCGGTATCCTTCGTGAGATTCGCGGCGGCGCTGACTTCGCAGCAAAAGCACGCGAACACGGAACAGACGGCACGGCTGTAAATGGTGGCGACCTTGGCTGGATGTATTCAGGCCAGATGGTCAAGCCCTTCGAAGACGCCGTGTTCAAGGCTACTAAACCCGGACTAATCAACGATCTGGTCGAAACCGAGTTCGGATACCACATCGTGCAGGTCAACCGCGTCAAGGATAACGCAGCCTTCAAGATTGCAATCATCGAGACTCCGATCGGACCAAGTGACAATACGACAAACGAGGTATATCGTCGTGCGGAGACATTTGCTGCGAACTTATCAGGAGAGGCAAGTTTTGAGGAGAGAGCTAAGTCCAGCGAGCTCAATGTTTTCGAAAGCAAAGATCTTCCCGCAAGTGATCGCCGAATTGGCACTCTGGGCGATGCCCGGCAAATCGTTCAGTGGCTGTTCCGCGATGCATCAAAAGGAAAAGTGTCGGAGGTTTTCGATCTTCAGGATCAGTACGTCGTTGCGGTGATGACGGGCGAAACAACCAAAGGCTACCGGTCATTGGAAAGCGTGCGAAACGAAATAATGCCGGAGGTCCGCAAGAAGGTGCAGGGTGATCTTATCATCAACAAGCTAAACCGCACGAGTGGTACCCTGGAAGAAATGGCGAATGCATATGGCTCTGACGCCGGTGTGCACAGCAGCAGCGATCTCCGCTTGTCGGCGAATACACTGCCTTCTGCTGGTTTTGATCCAAAGGCTGTTGGTCTTGCTTTCAGTCTTGAGGATGGAAAACGCGCCCAGCCCTTCGCCGGAGAGAACGGTGTGCTGATAATTGAAATGCAAAATAAGACGATTGCACCAGCGATCGCTGACTACAGTATTTACCAGACAACTCTTTCACAGCAATATAGCCAGCGCAGCGGCTTCAATATCGCCGAAGCCATCAAAGACAACGCCGACATCGTTGATGAACGGTACAGGTTTTATTGATCAAGGTATTTAACGGGCCGTCCTGTGGTCTTCGCAGGACGGCCATTTCTTTTATGGATCAGGAGTGGTTGAATTCTTTCCGGGAAAAATTGGATCAGCACTACGCCTGGCCGTCGCTCTATGTTTTCAAGTTCATCGTTCCTGCAGGACAGGAGGACGCGGTCAAGAAACTCTTCCCAAACAATGTACCCACGGAAAAACACTCTGAGAAGGGAAACTACACAAGTGTCACCATCCAGACTATGATGCCATCCAGTGAGGCCGTCATAAACATATACCAGCAGGCGTCTGTAATTGAGGGGCTGATCGCACTATAAACCAGACAAACTGTTCGCCCGCCTTTTATACAGTGGTTTTATGTGCTACCTTAAATCTCATAAACGAAAAAGCTATGGGATGGAAAGAAGTTGACAACCGGCTGACGAAGACGTTCAAATTCGGCGACTTCAACGAAGCATTTGGCTTTATGACTCGTGTGGCCCTGATCGCCGAGCAAATGAACCACCACCCTACGTGGACCAATACGTGGAACACCGTCAGCTTTGAACTATCCACGCACGATGCAGGCGACAAAGTCACTGAACTAGACCGGGAACTCGCGGATGCTATCGACGAGTTAATTGCATGACCAGTCAACAAACAAAGACTTCCCTGTTTATCGTCCCTACTCCGATCGGCAACCTTGCTGATATTACGCTGCGTGCGCTGGAAGTACTCAAGACTGTGGATACGGTACTCGCTGAAGATACACGGACCTCATCGAAGCTCCTCAGACACTACCAGATCGAAAAACCTCTTCAAAGTTTTCACAACTTCAATGAACACCGTGTAGTCGATGGGCTGATCAGCAGGATGAGGGACGGTGAGATCATGGCACTTGTGAGCGACGCCGGAACACCGGGCATTTCCGATCCCGGCTTTCTCATTGCCCGGGCCGCCCTCCAGGCAGGACTCACAATGGAATGTCTTCCCGGGCCTACTGCGTTTGTGCCGGCACTGATCAAGTCAGGCCTCCCAGCGGACAGATTTGCATTTGAAGGATTTCTCCCTCAGAAAAAAGGCCGTCAGACCATGCTGAAAAAGCTAACCCTGGAAGATCGTACCATGATCTTCTACGAATCACCGCATCGCCTTATCAAAACACTCGGGCAATTTTCTGAATACTTCGGAAATGACAGAAAAATTTCGGTAAGCAGGGAATTGACCAAGCTATTCGAGGAAACGGTGAACGGGACGATCGAAGAGGTGTTAAATCACTTTTCACAAAACGACATTAGGGGCGAGTTCGTCATTGTTGTCGCCGGAAAAGGAACCACCCGACAGCCGGAATCCAAATGAAATCTTGGCATCCTATCGGCGGATTCCTATCTTCACTCAAGCTATTACCCGAACAGCTGTACCATGGATTTGAGATCTATTGAAAAAGGTGTGATCGAAATCTGCCGCGAAGTCGGCGAGTTCATCCGCCAGGAAGGTGCTTCCTTTGACCGGAACCACATCGAACAGAAGCATGTGTTCAACAATCTCGTGTCCTACGTCGACAAGGAGTCGGAGAAAGCGCTTGTAAAAAAGCTGAGAAAGATTTTGCCGGAGGCGGGATTTATTACCGAGGAGGGTACTGTGGAGCAATCCAGGGAGCAAGAATATAACTGGATTGTCGATCCACTTGATGGCACCACCAACTTCCTTCACGGCCTCCCGCTGTACGCAATCAGCATCGGCCTCGCTCACAACGGAAAAGCTATACTTGGAGTCATCTATGACATCGCTAACCAGCAATGCTACCACGCCAACGCAGATAGTCCCGCATATCTCGACGATCGGGAAATCACGGTATCCAAGATCCCTTCACTGAGTCAAAGTCTTCTTGCTACGGGCTTCCCGTATTACCACTCCGACAAGCGCGAAGACTATCTGGATATTATCAAGGAATTTCTCAATGAAACCCACGGCATACGCCGCCTGGGAAGTGCAGCCATGGACCTCGCGTTCGTGGCGTGCGGCAAACTGGAGGGGTTCTTCGAATATAATCTTCACCCCTGGGACGTCGCAGCCGGCATCGTAATCGTTCAGCAAGCAGGTGGAAAGGTTACAGATTTCAGCGGAGGTGGCGAATTCTTGTTTGGAAACCAGTTCTGCGCAAGCAACACTCTGGTACACGAAGAAATGATCCGGGTTATCAGTAGTCGCTGGTAGTTCTATCAGCAAAATTAGCGTCTCTGCGAACTATGCCGCTTGCTCCGCTGTTTATTTGGGTGTAATATAGCCTCCTACTTCGTCCAATTCGAAATGATTCAGCAACTCGTCATCTTGGTTTTGTTTCTTGCAGCGGTTGCGTATGTCGGATACCTCGTCTACAAAAGCGTCAGTTCAAAGGGATGTTCTTCGGGCTGCGGTTCGTGTAGCGTTGATTTTAGCAAAATTCGCAAGAAAGCTCATTAGAAGCGTTATTACGCGAATACCCGACTTCCCTCCGTGCAATTTCTGCACATTTCAATTTCCTTACGCGATGTAAGCAGCGTCCGTCTGAACTCGTAGTACGTATTTGAGTTCCAGATATCAGCAAATGATTCCTTAGTCAGGTCGCCCATTGTGAACATGGCATCCTTGTCAAAACAGCAGGGTACAACCTTTCCGTCCCACGTCACGACGCAACTGTGCCACATCCTCCAGCAATGATCGGAAAGCGCATTCTTGATCGACCACGTTCCGTTCTCCTCACGGCGATAGCGCGAATAGCGTTCCTGCCGCGGGATTAACGGTGAGCCGTTCTCGTAATCGTATATCTGCGCGGTTTTCAAAACGAC
>JBIQJZ010000150.1:9159-9483 GCA_044507115.1 Flammeovirgaceae bacterium
TCCGGAATCTGATGCTCGTTGGGAGCCGTCACCAAAAACTGGAAGACAACGCAGGGCGTCTTTGAGCGCAATGCTTTTTTCGCGGCGATGATATTCCTCGCCCCGCGCAGCACCTTGCCCAGGGATCCTCCGATGCGGTATGACTGATACGTTTCCTGCGTGGTACCGTCGATTGAAATGATCAGCCGATCAAGCCCGGAGCGCACGGTATGTTGTGCGACTTCTTCCGAGAGAAAATGAGCATTGGTAGAAGTGGCCGTGTAAATTCCTTTTGCAGCGGCGTATTCCACCATCCCGAGAAATGACGAATGAAGATATGGCTCG
>JBIQJZ010000151.1:0-9483 GCA_044507115.1 Flammeovirgaceae bacterium
TAACTATAGAGACCGTATGATGTGATATTCTATGACAATGTCTTAATAAATAGGCCTGCGGACCGGGTCACTCGCTTCAAGAATTCTCCGAATCCGCAGGCCTCCAGGTAAAATTATGTTTCACCCTTCAGTACAAATGTATGAAAAACTCATACCCGGAAAAATGGACGTTTCGGTTTTTTCTAACCCGACTAACGCGAAGAAAGATGTCCACACTTATGCTCGTCATCTTGACCCTATGGCAATCTCCTCTACAGGCGAAAGACTCAGTTGAGGAACTCAAGATCTCGATCGTTGTAAGTAACACACCTCTTAAGAAAGTTCTGCATGAAATCGAATCCCAAACGGGATTGAAATTCTTTTACCTGTCAAGTCACATCGACACAGAAAGACGAGTAAGTATCGATGCAAAGCAATGGCCGCTAAAGACGGTATTGGACAGGTTATTCACGAACACGAACATCTCCTACTCCGTTAGCGGAAAACAGATCGTATTGAAGTTTCTTGAAGAAGAGGTAATGCACCGGGACGCTGGAGAGCCGCCGGCTTTTGAAGGTGCAAAAGTACAACCGATCAAGTCCATCCATCAGGTAGAGCCGGTGTACGTCTACCAAATTAGCGGGAAGGTTATGAATGAGGATAGCCAGCCGTTGCCCGGAGTGAGTGTGATTATTAAGGGTACGACAAGCGGGACCACCACCGACATTGAAGGTCAATATGTCCTTGAGGTTTCGGACGACGATGCGATTCTTGTATTCTCTTTCATCGGGTATCAGACAACAGAGATGCCTTTGGGCGGACGCACGGTGATCGACGTTACGCTGGCTCCTGATGTGAAAGTGCTGGGCGAGGTTGTCGTAGTTGGATTTGGCACCATGCGGAAGCGAGACCTCACAGGGTCTGTAGTGAGAGCGGATATTGAGAATTTTAGAGAGCAACCAAATGTATCAATCGTTGAATCGTTACAAGGAACCATCCCCGGACTAAACGTAGGCCAGATCGATCAGGCTGGGGCCGAGCCGGAGATATCTATCCGTGGCAGAACGTCGTTATCTGGCGAAAGTAATCCCTTGATCATTGTTGACAACGCGATCTATCGCGGCAATATCATCGACCTGAATCCCAATGATATCGCTTCGATAGATGTGCTGAAGGATGCCAGTGCCGCGGCCATCTATGGATCACAGGCATCAAACGGTGTTATCCTCATAACAACGAAAAGGTCCGGCGGTGCGATCGATGCCAAACCCGTAGTGGGTTATAGTTATTCGTACGCTTTTCAGAAGCCAAACAAGGAGCTTCGGCCGGATAGCCCCGAGGGTTTTATGCGAAAAACCGAGATCTCAGACATCTATAATAGCCGAACGGAAGCGTCCGGATACCTGGAACGCAATCCTACGTGGGATCCTACCAGCAACTTTAAAGGGCCGGACGAGTTGAACGCTTATCAGCAAGGTAGAACAACGGACTGGTATAGCCTGCTGACCAACGACAACATGAATTATCAGAATCACAATATTTCTCTTTCCAATGCGACTAAGTACAACAATTATTTTATCTCGTTAGGGTATACCACGCAAAACGGATACATGTTGAACGAAGATTACAAGCGATGGAACGTGAGGATCAATATCAACAATAACGTCGCCGACTGGCTGGAAATTGGCGCTCAGACGTTCATGACTCTAAGCGATTATTCCGGGTTAGACGTCGCCCTGAATCACCGGTATATTGCACCTTACCAGACAGCCTACAATGAGGCGGGTGAATACAATCTGCAACCTGGTGGCAACTCGATCAATCCGCTGATACAGGTCGATGCCGACAACGTTGATAAACGACTTCACCTTTATGGTAACGTCTACGCAAACATCAACATTCCTTTTGTCCAGGGTCTTTCCTACCGTTTGAATCTTGCTAACAATCTGAGAACAACGCATGAGTATGTATTCCAGCCTTATGCGCAGAATTTTCTCGGCCAAGGGTCAAAGATGGAGGGCATTGGGTACGATATGAATTTTGATAACATCGTTTCCTACAAGCGGGAGTTCAACAATCGCCACAAGGTAGATGTAACGTTGTTATACGGTATTGAAAAGAGAAATTACAACTCGACGCTGGCTCGTGCCGCGGTGTTTAACAACCTGGCGCTCGGATATAACAATTTGCAATCAGGAAGTTCAGAGTTGCAGCAAACTGTTACCAGCGCGTGGGAGGAGGCGAGCCTCTACAATATGGCTCGCGTATTTTATAGCTTTCGCGATACCTACCTGTTAACAGGAACGATCAGGAGAGATGGTTTTTCCGGTTTCGGAGAGGCCAATAAATTCGGGCTTTTTCCTGCATTGGCCGCCGCCTGGATTGTTTCTAATGAGGACTTCTTTCCTGCATCAGTGGAGTTGTTCAAGGTACGGGTGTCGTACGGCGCCAATGGCAACCGTACCATTGGACGGTATGAAACCCTGGCTGAAGTCGAAGGTGGGTTCAATTATATTACGGCTAATGGGACGCCTGTCTATACGCATGGAATCAGCAGTCTGGCGAGCCCCAATCTAAAATGGGAAACAACTACCGGCGTGAATCTGGGGATTGACTTTGCCTTTCTCTCATCCCGGATCCAAGGCAGTATAGATTACTATAACAATAATACAAGCAACCTCCTTTATCAGGTGGATATTCCCGGTATCAGCAGGTTTACCGAGTTTCCGGACAACCTGGGAAGAATTCACAACGAAGGTGTGGAGGTCGCCGTCACATCTACGAATGTACAAACTGGAAATCTGCGGTGGACGAGTTCTGTAGCCTTCTCCCGGAACAGGAATCAGCTGAAGGAGTTACTGGGATTTGATCTGGACAATGATGGCAAAGAAGACGATCTCATTTCGGCAGGATTGTTTATCAATGAACCGCTCGATGCTATTTATACATATCAGGTGGATGGCAAATGGCAAACGAGTGAGGAGGTTGCTCCAGGCTATGATCTTGGCGCCAACAAAGTGGTTGATCTAACAGGAGATGGAGCTATCAATGCGAGTGACAGGACGATCATCGGATACAGTGAGCCATCTTATCGTTTTAGCATCAACAATCGATTGAGTTACAACAACTGGACACTGAATGTGTTTGTGAATTCCGTTCAGGGAGGAAAAGATTACTATCTGGCTTCTGACGATATGTTGGATTGGAAGATATTCGGTGACAACTCTTATAACTTCAATTTTCCTAAGGGAGTTGACTTCTGGGCTCCTGAGAATCCGGGAGGTGTGTATCAAAGACCGAATATATCGCGGATATCCGAAGGCATTCAAGGAACACGATATATCCAAAGGAATTTTGTAAGACTGCAGAACGTATCCCTGGCCTACAACTTTCCCGCAGAAAAGATTAGCAGATATAAGATACAGCATCTTAAACTCTTCTTAAGTGGAAAGAACATTGGTACGTGGACAAAATGGCCTGGATGGGACCCGGAGACGGGAACCAAGATTACACCTGAGGGGCGACCGGTAATGAAGAGCTACAGTATTGGTGTGGAAATCGAATTTTGAATCCAAAAGAATTAACTATGAAAACGATACAAATACTCTTATTCCTTTTTGTCTTCGGGACTTCGATTCTGATGGTGTCGTGTGACGAGGAAAAATTTCTCGCTGAAACCCCACTTGATTTTTTTTCGCCTGAGAACTCATTTGTTACTTACGAGAATTTCCAGGCGGCTGTTGTCAATCTCTATTATGTTACGCGAAACAGTTTCTTCACGGAAGCTACAGCCACTGGATTTCCGACCATTGCGTGGTCTGGTACCGAGTTAGCCTATACGCATTCAGGTCTTAGTGCGAAACCTGACTGGGGTGGAGCCGTGCTGCTGCCAACGAATACGGAGGTCGTGTATGACGGATTGTGGGCACCTGCCTACAGGATTATCTATGACGCCAATGTGATCATTGGAAGGGCTGATGCGGATGCCTCGCAACTGACCGATGAGGAGAAATTAAAAATCAAGGCCGAGGCGTCCTTCTTTCGCGCTTTTGCCTATAAGATGCTCGCAAATTTGTATGGTGGTGTCCCTATCGTACTGGAAGAAGTGACATCTCCGAAGCGGGACTTTGTCAGGGCTACCCGCAACGAGGTTTATGAACAATGTGTCTCGGATTTTAAATTCGCCGCCGAACATCTTGGTGAGATCGGTCAGGTAGACGACTCGCGCCTCAACAAGCTCGCAGCCTATCATTATCTCTCGGAAGTGTACATCTCTCTTGGCAGATGGCAGGAGGCGATTGGTGCTGCCTCAGTTGTTATCGACCATCCTGGAACGGCGCTGATGACACAGCGGTTTGGTAAGAAAGCGACAGAAGCGCCAAACACAGAGTATCCATGGGTGTCTGGAGGTGATGTGTACTGGGATCTTTTCAGAATGGGAAATCAGAACTATGGATCGGGGAACAAGGAGGCGATATGGGTACTTCAATACGAGTTCCAAATCCCGGGAGGAGGCGGATTTCAAATGACTGGTTATCTCATACCTCAGCTTTGGCAGGCGGTGATCCCAAACAATAATGGCAGCCTTATCCCCCTGATAGAACTTCCGAATAGCTACTACTTCGGACGTGGCTCCGGTTTCTTGCGCCCGAGTCATTATTTCTTCGAGACGATTTGGAGAAAGAGCGGCTATGATCAGGACATCAGGAACTCGCAATACAACATCGTTCGCGATCTCAAGGTAAACAATCCAAAATCCGACTATCACGGCCTATGGGTCGAAGCAGATAACGTGCCTTTGCGGAAGGCCAACGCTACGGATACAATGCGGAACTACTATCCATCTATCGCCAAGGCAGCGACAGCCGGTGAATACCCTGTTGAACTTTATCATGCAGATCAGAGTATACCCGGCGCACTGGTGCGCGACGGTCGGTTTACCTTTCGTGACTGGTATGTAATACGATTGGCCGAAACCTATTTGTTGAGAGCGGAAGCGCATTTGGGAAATGGTAACCCTGCTTTGGCTGCGGAGGATATTAATGTTGTTCGGCGTAGGGCGGAAGCACCCGACGTTGGTGCCGGCGATGTGGATATCGACTACATACTGGACGAGAGGCTGCGTGAACTTCACTTTGAGGAATTGAGATTGCTTACCCTTACTCGCCTTGGAAAACTGGTTGAGAGAACCCGGAATCTCAATCCAATCGTTGGGAATACATACAAAGACCACAACGATCTGTGGCCGATTCCTTATGACGATATCGAGAAGAACATTTCGGCGGTTCTTGAACAAAACTCTGGCTATTGAGGTAGACACCTGCGGGGCATTAACAACGCTTTTTAGGCCCACACTCGCTTAGTTGCGTTGGCCTGCAGGTGCCTTTGCTTCCTCACAGAACGTACTTCCTAAATTTAGAACAGTGACGAGCAATCGCAGTAATTCATTGGCGACAATTGTCGTACTGACGTTGATATTGGCTTCGTGCGGGAATAGATCCGCTGTTAATTATCGAGCCGGATTCGAGCTACCGCATCACATAGTATTGACATGGGAAAGCTCGCCGCACAACAGCCAATCTGTGACGTGGCGGACGGGGGATGATCACAAGGAGAGCTTTCTCGAATTTTGCAAGGCCACAGCCTCGCCCTTCCTTGACGCGACCCGGATCACATCGATCAAATCGGTCGGTGTGCCAAATAACGCGGATGATGGGCTGTGGTACCACCACAGCGCGACAATGATCGGGCTCCAGGCATCTACCAAATATTCATATCGGGTGGGCACAGAAGGCAACTGGTCGGAGTGGTCCGAATTTCAGACGTCATCTGGTGGTAACGAACCGTTTTCATTTCTTTATTTCGGCGATGTTCAAAGGGACATTCATTCGCTGGGGTCCCGTATACTACGGCAGGGGATTAGGAACAGGCCGGATGCAAAATTCCTTCTGTTTGGTGGCGATATGGTCCATCGTGGCGCATTGAACCACGAGAACTGGACGGAGTTGTTCCGCGCAGGGGGGCACATCTTTCGAAACTATCCGATGATGTCCACGCCAGGTAATCACGAGCACAATAATGCTAAATCGGGTATTGACCTTTCTGATAACTGGTATCTGAATTTTACGTTTCCGCGCAATGGTCCTCCAGGTCATGACGAAGAAACCTTCTATCTCGACTACAATAACGTCAGGATCATTTCTCTTAACCTTTGTCGACATCGCAACCCAGAGGACAAGGAAGCAATGCTACAGTGGCTGGAGGAAAGGCTGCGAGAATACAAAGGAGATTGGGTATTTGTCGTGCATCATTACGCTATGATCTCCTGTAAGGCTCATAAGGAAAAGCCCCCCGTTCGCTTCCCGGAGTTTAAGGAATTGTATGAACGATACCAGGTGCCCGTAGTGCTGACTGGCCATGAGCATGTCTATGCCCGTGGACGAGTGGACGGCATGTTCCCTGTGTATGTCGTATCGGTCGCCGGACCTCATCAGAATGCGTTTTATTTCGATGATTGGATTGAGCGCGCCGGCACGTCTTTGCAGTTGTACCAGGAAATCGATATCACTCCTGAAAAGATCCGATATGTGTCGCGCACAGTGCTGGGTGACCTCTACGATGGTTTTTTGATTTCGAGAGGAGATGATGGTCTTCTGGTGTTTGAGGAGTTTGAGAACTTGCCGCCGGAATCCCTGATCCCTCCGGCGGGATTCAAAGACAGATATGACCCCGAGATCGTCGACGCCTTTGAAGCAAACAGGGATCAATATCTTAATCGAATAAAGTCCACACGCTAGTGGATAGAACCACATAAACTACCGATATGACTATCACATCAAATGCTGCATTTATATTCACTGGAACGATCCTTCACAAATTTGGGATGGGTCTAGTCATTTTGTTGTTCGCGACAACCGGGGCGTATTCACAAACATCCGGGACCAGCAAGTCGTCCACGTACCGGACGATTGACGTGAGAGATGAGAATGCCAAAGTTGTTTCCGTGGCACCAATACGGGAGAAAACGGTTCCGATGTGGGCAAAGGATGTTTCCCGCAAGAAGATAAAATGGAACGACCTCACACAACAACCTTATTTCATGGGACCGATTCCGTTTGTAATCCCTCCGGCAGACGGATCAGGTGAACCGTTTTATCCCCACAACCACCAACCTGCTATCACGTGGGCGGACAACGGCGATCTGCTGGCTATATGGTACACCTGTATTACGGAGCAAGGCACGGAGTTGACGGTAGTGGCAAGCAGGCTTCGCGCCGGAAATGATGCTTGGGATGCTTCTGCTGAGTTTTTCAAAGGGGCGGAGCGCAACATGCATGGGTCAAATATTTTTAATGATGGAAACGGGAGGATTTTTCATTTCAATGGAATGGGGGCGAAAGGTGTAACAAAGAAGGAGAGTAAGAACCTTGCCATGGTTTACAGGATTAGCGAAGACAACGGAGTCTCCTGGACATCGCCTGTGCTTGTGAGTCCTGAATACAAGGGAACACATCAGCCCGTCAGTGCGAGCATCATTACAAAGAACGGGGTTTTGATACAAGTATGCGACTCTGCAAAAATGAAAGGGTCGAGTAAATCGGTACTCTTTAAGAGTCAGGATGGTGGACGGACGTGGAAAAATCCAGCAGACGATAAGCTTCCATTTGATTTCGAAGAAGGTACCTACCAGGGGCGAAGCATAGCTGGGATTCACGCTGGTGTCGTGGAACTCGCTGACGGTCGACTGATGGCATTGGGAAGACGGAATGATATAGAGGATCGTATGCCGGCAAGTTATTCGAGCGATATGGGCGCGACCTGGAAATACAAAGCAAGTCCGTTTCCACCCATCGGCGGAGGACAGAGACTCGTATTGATGCGCTTGAGGGAGGGGCCCATTCTTCTGATTTCGTTTACGGATATTCGTAAAGCGCGTAATACAGTAGGACTCACTTTTAAAAACCAGCGAGGTGAGACGTTCCGGGGCTATGGTTTGTTTGCCGCAGTATCTTATGATGAAGGCGAAACGTGGCCGGTGCGAAAGCTCATCACGCCCGGTGAAGGTGAATACGACGGTGGTGGGCATACAGGTGTCTTCAAAGCTACTTCAAGCGTTGCCGAACATGCAGGTTATTTAGCAGCGACGCAGTCTCCTGACGGAATTATTCATCTTCTTTCCAGTCGCCTTCACTATCGGTTCAATCTGGCTTGGTTAAAGGAACCGAACCAAGCGCCTTGAAAGCTTACAGAATCATTCTTATCTGTTATGAGACGTTCCACTACGGGACTCCTGCATGATAAATTCATTTGATCGTGATGTTGATACGCAATTTTGTCATCGTTATAGTACTCGTACATTCACTGGGTTGCAGTGTGTGGGCAGCAAGCCTAAGGCTTCCGGCAATTCTCAGTAGCGGGATGGTACTTCAGCAGCAAAAGACGGTTGTGATGTGGGGTTGGGCGAAGGACGGACAGAACGTTACCGTGATGACAAGTTGGAACCGGGCCAGATATTCCACGAGAACGACAGTTGATGGTTCGTGGGAACTTAACATTCCAACCCCGGCTGCGGGCGGTCCGTACTCGATAACGATCCGTGCTGATACAACTGTTATCCTAAACGACGTGCTGATAGGGGAGGTATGGATATGCGGCGGTCAGTCCAATATGGAGATGCCGCTAGCGGGATATGCCTCCCAGGCAGTCACGGGCAGTAACGACTATATCGCACGAAGTACAGACTCTCAAATGCGACTATTTACAGTGCAACGCAAGGTAAGTGTTGTGCCGGAGGAGGATTGTACCGGAGCATGGGAGACTGCGGGTCCGGGCAGTGTCGCCAAATTCAGCGCTGTTGCGTATTTCTATGGAAAGTATTTGCGCGACGTTTTAGACGTTCCGGTAGGGTTGATCCACTCAAGTTGGGGTGGCACCCCGGTGCATTCGTGGGTGAGTAGGCCTGTCATTGAAGAACACTTTAATGGCGAAGTCGATCTCTCCGCACTTCGTGACGGTCCAATTAATCAACGCACGCCGACGGTGCTTTACAATGGGATGATACATCCCCTTGTGAGATTTGGTATCAGAGGTGCAATATGGTATCAAGGTGAAGCGGACCGAATGCGGTACCAACAATACTCAAGACTTTTTCCTGCGATGATCAGGGACTGGCGTGATCATTGGGCTTTGGGAGACTTTCCGTTTTACTTCGTACAGATAGCCCCGTATAACTACGAACCCACAGTCAATACCGCATTTTTACGCGAGGCCCAGTTGCGGACGATGCAGCAGGTTCCCGGTACTGGCATCGCCGTGGTTGTCGATGCTGGTGACTTCAATTGTATACATCCTCCTGATAAAACCGTCGTGGGCGAACGGCTGGCCTATTGGGCGTTGGCGAAGACGTATGGCGTACCTGGTATTTCGTTCAGTGGTCCTGTGTTCCGGGAGATGAAAATAGACGGAAACAAGATCAGCCTTTTTTTTGATCACGCGGAGTCAGGA
>JBIQJZ010000152.1:0-5986 GCA_044507115.1 Flammeovirgaceae bacterium
ACAGCGTTTTTAAAGTGCTGGTAGGATACCGCTTTCGCGAGTGGGGTATCCTGAGAAAGCGGGTCTGGGATCTTGTGCCGTTTATTTCGCCCTGAGATTTGTTCCGCCGAATCCTTCGGGAGGAAGCGTTTCGATGGGATTGGCCGAAAGCGTTCGTCCGGCGTTGCCACTCCCACATGCATATCTTGATTTTTGGCTATATCTTCGCCGGCATGTCGCGTTTCAAAGAGCTAAGACGGTCTGTTCGGTATGCGATGGTGTACGCACTGTTACGCGGCATGATCACCGTTTCCGGATGGATGCCGCGGAGGACGTGGCTGAAAATATGCGGTGCGCTTGGTACTTTGGCGTGGTACTTTGCCGGCAAGACGCGAAAGCTGACGCTAACACATCTGAGGATGGCATATCCGGAGAAAACCGATGGGGAACTTCGCGATCTTTCACGTCGAAATTTCAGCATGTTGGGAAAGAACGCCGGTGAAATTCTGCGCAGTGCGCGGATACGGAACCTCGCACAGCTCGAGGAGATCCTTGTCACGCACGGACTTGAACATTTCCAGCAGGCACAGGAAAAGGGAAGAGGGGTGATCTTCCTCACGTGCCATCTCGGGGCGTTCGACTTGCAGGTGACGAACATGGCTATGCGAGGCCTCAATCCGAATATCATCGGCACTCCGCTCAAGGACAAGCGATTGAACGATCTGCTCTGGAACTATCGCAATCTTCACGGAGCAATCGCGATTGCCCGCGGTAAGGAGACGTTCCGGATGCTCAAGGTCTTGAAGTCGGGTGGGTCAGTAGCCTTGCTCATCGATCAGGATACGAAGGTCAAAACCGTCTTCGTTGATTTCTACGGAATACCCGCCTCTACGCCCGTTGGAGCGACTGTGCTTGCGATGAAGACAGGAGCAGCTATCATACCGACGTATATCTACCTTGGCGAGGACGGGATGCAGCACATGCACTTACTTCCCGAAATGCCCATGCGGGTGACTGGCGATGAGGACGAGGATGTCCGTTACAACACCCAAGTGCTAACGAATTTTATCGAAGAAAAGATTCGAGAGCATCCTGAACAGTGGGTGTGGATGCACGAGCGTTGGAAGACCAGGCCTGACGGCGAACGCTGAAGCTTAAAGGCGGAACGGAAAGAGTCGAAACAGAGAAAAAGATCAGTACTCGTCTTCGTTGAAAAAGAAGTCTTCCTTTGTTGGATAATCAGGCCAGATCTCCTCAATGCTTTCATAGGGTTGTCCATCGTCTTCCAATTCCTGGAGATTTTCGACAACTTCCAGCGGTGCACCGGACCGAATGGAATAATCAATCAATTCATCCTTCGTTGCTGGCCAGGGAGCATCTTCCAGATAAGAGGCGAGTTCGAGTGTCCAATACATACCAGTGGTCCTCCTTTACTTTTCCGCAAAAATAAACTTTAATTGAAGAAAACAAACAGCGTTTTTTCCTATTTACTTACAGTAGAGACCCCCTAAAAAGTTCGTTTTTGCGCCAAATAATAAGCAAAAATGTAACCGAACATCTTACCCTTTCCCCGAAGTTATTCGCCATATTGCGCCTCAATCTCCCAATTCGCAATAGCACTGCGGGATACGGTTAAATAGCTCGTAACAAATTTCTCTTATGGCAGACGAAAAGATCATTTTCTCGATGACGGGTGTCAGCAAGATCTACCCGCCAAACAAGCAAGTGCTCAAAGACATCTACCTCTCGTTTTTCTATGGCGCGAAGATTGGCGTCCTCGGTTTGAACGGATCTGGAAAGTCTTCGTTGTTGCGCATTATTGCCGGTATCGACAAGGATTTTCAGGGAGAAGTCGTTTCGGATCTCAGTTTCAGCGTCGGATTGCTCGAACAGGAGCCTGTACTCGACAAGACTAAGACTGTAAAGGAGATCGTTGAGGAAGGTGTTCAGGAGGTGGTAAACTTGCTGAACGAGTTCGAGGCGCTGAACGAGAAATTCGCCGAGCCTGAGATACTGGAGAATCCGGATGCGATGGATAAATTGATCCAGAAACAGGGCGAGATCCAGGAGAAACTCGATGCTGCCGGCGCATGGGAGATCGATCACAAACTCGAGCGCGCGATGGACGCGCTGCGCTGTCCACCACCCGATGCGAAGATTGAGCACCTGTCAGGTGGCGAGAAACGACGCGTTGCGCTGTGCCGCCTGTTGCTCCGTGAGCCGGATGTCCTGCTGCTGGACGAGCCGACAAACCACCTCGACGCCGAATCGGTGCATTGGCTTGAACAACACCTTAAACAATACCCGGGGACTGTTATCGCTGTCACACACGACCGCTATTTTCTCGACAACGTCGCGGGATGGATCCTCGAACTTGATCGCGGTGAAGGAATTCCCTGGAAAGGGAATTATTCATCCTGGCTGGACCAAAAACAAAAACGCCTGGCCCAGGAGGAGAAAACTGAATCCAAACGACAGAAGGCGCTGGAGCGAGAGTTGGAGTGGGTGCGAATGAATCCCAAGGGAAGGCATGCGAAAGGCAAGGCCAGGCTCGGGGCCTACGAGAAACTGCTGAGTCAGGAAACGCGTGAGAAAGAAGAAAAGCTCGAGTTGTTTATTCCGCCAGGTCCGCGGTTGGGCAACAAGGTTATTGAGGCCAAGGGCGTCTCGAAAGGCTACGGCGACAAACTTCTTTACGAGAACCTCACCTTTTCACTTCCTCCTGCAGGGATCGTCGGGATCATCGGTCCGAACGGCGCCGGAAAGACGACATTGTTCAAGATGATTACGGGTAAGGAGCAACCGGACAGTGGAACGTTTGAGATTGGGGAAACCGTAGAGATTGCTTATGTCGACCAGGAACACGACGACCTCAAACCCGAGGAAACTGTGTGGGAAGCTATCAGCGGTGGAAACGAACTCATTGAACTCGGCGGGCGTCAGCAGAACTCCCGCGCGTACGTCGGCAAGTTCAACTTCAGCGGGAACGACCAGCAGAAGAAAATAAAAGAGCTATCGGGAGGAATGCGGAATCGCGTGCTCCTCGCGATCGCGCTTAAACAAGGCGGCAATCTGCTGCTGCTCGATGAGCCTACGAACGACCTGGACGTGAATACACTGCGCGCACTTGAAGAGGCGTTGGAAAATTTTGCAGGTTGTGCTGTTATCATTTCCCACGACCGCTGGTTCCTTGACAGGGTGTGTACCCACATCCTTGCTTTCGAAGGAGACTCGCAGGTGTACTGGTTCGAGGGAACGTTTAGTGAATACGAAGAAAACAAACGGAAGAGACTTGGTGACGACCAGCCTCACCGAATCAAATACAAGAAACTGGTGAAATAACTCCCGGACGTAGTTAGCGAGTATGAAAGCGGTTCTCACAATCGTTCTGCTGACACTTTCAAATGCGTTCATGACGCTCGCCTGGTATGGCCATCTCAAGTTTAAGGACATGAAGTGGGGCGAGAATCTCCCGCTGATTGGGATTATTCTCATTAGCTGGGGTATCGCATTATTTGAATATGCCCTGCAAGTCCCCGCAAACCGCATCGGCTTCCGCGGAAACGATGGACCGTTTTCCCTTGTACAGCTAAAGGTGATTCAGGAGGTTATAACCCTCACCGTCTTCGTTATCTTCTCCGTAATCTTCTTCAAGAATGAAACATTCCGATTGAATCACCTGATCGGGTTCGTGTTTCTTATCCTGGCGGTGTACTTTATTTTTAAAGTGGAGTAGGATAGGGGAAGATAAGCTTCCCTTAGGCTTCTGTTCCTGCTAAGAGACATTCCGCCACAGCCAG
The DNA here is from genome assembly GCA_044507115.1 of Flammeovirgaceae bacterium. Taxonomy (GTDB): domain Bacteria; phylum Bacteroidota; class Bacteroidia; order Cytophagales; family Cyclobacteriaceae; genus Chryseosolibacter. The sequence continues at coordinate 3,780 of JBIQJZ010000152.1, forward strand.
ATCCTCTGGCCCGGTGATTTTAATGTTGCTATAGCTGCCTTGGAAACAGACGACGGTAATGCCCGCCCGTTCAGCCACGCTGGCATCGTCGGTCAAAGTGTCGTCTTCTGGTATTTCATACGCTTTGCGTATGCGGGAGATTTCAAAGGTCTGCGGAGTCTGTACCAGCAGGTAACGGGTCCGGTCGACGGCGCGTGTTGAGGTCGGTGAATGAATCTGACGAAGGGAGTCTTTGAGCAGCACGGATGCGATGGCGGCGCCGTGCGTACGCGCGACGCTGAATGATTCGGCGATGACGTCAGTCGAGATCAGTGGGCGGACACCATCGTGTATGGCAACATATCCCTGTTCGGGGACGAGTTGCAGGCCGTTGCGAACAGACTGAAATCGCGTGTCGCCACCTTCCTGTATGGTGACTTGTCGTGAATAGTTGTGTTTTTCCACGAGTTCATTCCAGGTCGCGATTTGTTGCGCCGGCAATACAAGAACGATCTGAATGTCCGGGGAATACTGATAGAACGCATCGAGTGTGTGAAACAACACTGGCTTCCCGCGAAGTTCCAGAAATTGCTTGGGGATGCTGCTGCCGAAACGCAGACCCTTGCCTCCGGCGACGATGAGCGCGAATTCACGGGACTTCAAAATCGGGGGGATTGGTTTTCGGGAATATTCTGGTAATGTGACATGCGAAAAGAAAAGCTGTTACCTTTATAAAGATAACTCAAATGACATGATACTTCTGAGGTTATTGCTGATAGCGTTCAACGTATTGGTGATCGGTTTTTTGATCTACCGCGTGATCGAGGTAATCAAGAGCCCGATGGAACGAGCCAGAAAAGTATGGATTGTAACCGGCGGGATCTTGTTGCTTCTCGCACCCTTGGGGATTTTCTTTCGGTTCTTTGCGGCTACGCCCCAGTACTTTCTCGTGTACCCGCTAGCGATCTTTATGTTTCTGTATCTGACGAAGCAGTTGTCAATCCGATGATCGGAAACTGTCAGATAATCAGCATTGCATCGCCGTAAGTCAGGAATTTGTATTTCTCTTTCTTGGCAACTTTATAAGCCTCCATCACCTGCTCGTATCCGCCAAACGCTGCTGCCATCATCAATAGCGTCGATTCCGGCATGTGGAAGTTAGTGATCATGGAATTACAGATCTTGAAGTCGTACGGCGGGAAGATGAATTTATCCGTCCATCCTTCACGAGGCTTGAGTCTGTTGTTGGCCGAAACGGCTGATTCCAATGCCCGCATAGTTGTAGTGCCAACAGCGCACACCTTTTTCTTGTTCTCAAGCGCTTTGTTGACCATATCGACAGCTCCGGATGACACAACAAAGTTCTCCGAATCCATTTTGTGTTTGGTGAGATCTTCGACGTCGACTGGGCGAAACGTACCGAGACCGATGTGCAACGTAACAAACGTCATTTCGACCCCCTTGATTTGAAGTCGTTTAAGAAGCTGCCGCGTGAAGTGCAGCCCAGCCGTCGGGGCCGATACCGCGCCTTTGTTCTTTGCGTAAATTGTCTGAAACCGCTCTTTGTCCTCACTCTCAACTTTACGTTTGATGTACTTCGGAAGAGGCGTCTCCCCGAGCGTTTCGATCACCTTATCGAAGGCGGCCGAGTCGCCGTCAAAAAGGAATCGAATTGTTCTCCCTCGTGAGGTAGTATTGTCGATTACTTCGGCGACGAGGTCACCGTTGCCAAAATACAGTTTGTTGCCGACGCGTATTTTGCGCGCCGGGTCGACCAGCACATCCCACAGATGCATGTCGGCGTTGAGCTCGCGAAGGAGGAAAACTTCGATTTTTGCACCCGTCTTTTCTTTCCGGCCGTACAGCCGGGCGGGGAAAACCATCGTGTCATTCGCCACCAGAACATCCCCTTCGTGAAAATAGTCCACAATATCTTTGAAAACCTTGTGTTCGATCTTTCCCGAATCCCTGTGAAGTACCATTAACCGAGATTCGTCGCGGTTTTCGGCAGGTCGGTTAGCAATCAGAGTTTGGGGCAGTTCAAATTTGAATTCGGATAGCTTCATATTTTAATGCGCAGGGTGGGCCCAATGAAGGGTATTTTTGAATAAGGTTGCAAAAATAAGGCAATATTTTACATTTACGAACATTGGCCGCCTATTTTAGTTCCATCCGTGCACCGGCAGACGGTCCCGCGAATGATCAGCGTATGCGACCAACAATTTTCG
>JBIQJZ010000152.1:5996-9432 GCA_044507115.1 Flammeovirgaceae bacterium
AGATTCTCAGCCAGATTTTTGAAAGTTTCCGCTTCGCCTGGAAGGCACTTCGATCAAACCTGCTACGCACAGTCTTGTCCCTCCTGGGTGTGACGGTCGGGATCTTTGCCGTGATCACCGTCCTAACATTGGTGGATTCATTGGAAAAGAACATCAAAGATAGTCTTGACTTCCTGGGAACGGGGGTAATCTACGTTGAGAAGTGGCCATTCCTGCCAGACAACGACGGTGAGCACCGGTGGTGGGAGTACTGGCGGCGCCCCAACGCGTCATACCGCGAGTACCAGTTCTTGCAGACAAACCTCCGCAATCAAAGTGGGATGACCATTTTCGCTATCCGCGGAAATATGGTGATCAAACGGGACAACAATAGTATCGGGGAGGCGATGCTGGTGGGTGGAGCACTTGGCTACAATACCCTGTTTCCGATCGAGCTTGTCAAGGGGCGCTACCCTAACGTTGAGGAAGTACAGGCTGGCCGGAATATCGCGATCATCGGTCACGAGATCGCGACCGCTCTTTTCCCCAACGGCGAAGAAGCCATCGGGAAGGAGATCAAGGTGAAGAATATGAAGTATGTTGTTATCGGGGTAATCAAAAAGGAGGGGCAGAGTTTCATGGGAACACCCAGCAACGACTTCAACGTGATCGTCCCATACAACTCCTTCCGGCGAATGTACCAGACCGGTACGGGGCGTTGGAACGAGGTGACTTCGAGGATCGGAATTAAGGGCTTTGATACTGACGTCGGGTTGGCAGAATTAGAAAATGAGGTACGCGGGTTATTGCGCGTACGACGAGGCTTGCGACCCGCCGAGAAGGACAACTTTGCGCTGAACCGCCCCGAGGCTTTGACCAGTATGATCAGCGGAGTATTCGACGTTCTTGGCCTCGCGGGGTGGATCATCGGCGGTTTCTCGATGCTTGTCGGGGGCTTTGGGATAGCGAATATCATGTTCGTTTCCGTCAAAGAACGGACGAGCATTATTGGCCTTCAGAAATCGCTCGGCGCGAAGAACTACTTTATTCTCTCGCAGTTCTTGTTTGAAGCTATCTTCCTCAGCTTGATCGGCGGATTCGCAGGTTTGATATTGGTGTACCTGGTGACGTTCATTCCACTCGGCGACCTGGTTGTTACCCTCACCTTCGGCAATATCGTACTCGGCCTCGGTGTCTCTACTGCGATTGGACTTGTATCCGGGATTGTCCCTGCTGCACTTGCCGCACGACTTGATCCGGTGAATGCTTTACGGGCTGCCTGACTTAGCTGCCCGACATAACGCTTATATCAGCTTTCTACAACAGCCTTTTGTTCAACGCCCATTATTTTCTCCTTGATCTTTTTCTCGAGTTCTTCCAGGAGTTCGGGGTTGTCTTCTATGAGTTGCTTAACCGCATCACGTCCCTGACCAAGTTTGTTGCCGCCGTAGGAGAACCAGGATCCTGACTTTTGAACGATATCGAGTTCTACACCCAGGTCGATGATTTCACCGGACTTAGAAATTCCCCGTCCGTACATGATGTCGAACTCAACAACCTTGAAAGGAGGTGCTACTTTATTTTTGACAACTTTTACCTTGACGCGGTTTCCGGTGATATCATCTGCGCTTTCCTTGATCTGCCCGATTCTGCGGATATCGAGGCGCACCGAGGCGTAGAACTTCAGTGCGTTTCCGCCCGTCGTCGTCTCGGGATTGCCAAACATGACACCAATCTTCTCACGCAACTGGTTGATAAAAATGCAGGCACAACCTGTTTTGCTGATGGTACCGGTTAGTTTTCTGAGTGCCTGCGACATCAGGCGGGCCTGCAAGCCCATCTTACTTTCGCCCATTTCCCCTTCGAGTTCCCCTTTGGGCACCAGCGCCGCGACAGAGTCGATAACGATGATGTCGATTGCCCCGGAGCGAATCAGGTGATCGGCAATTTCTAGTGCCTGTTCACCGTTGTCGGGCTGCGAAATCAGCAAGTTCTCGGTATCAATTCCCAGCTTTTCTGCGTAGGCGCGATCGAACGCGTGCTCCGCATCGATGAACGCAGCCAGTCCGCCCTGACGCTGCGCTTCGGCGATGCAATGCATTGTGAGTGTGGTCTTACCCGATGACTCCGGGCCGTATATTTCAGTAACCCTTCCGCGCGGTATTCCGCCAATACCCAGCGCGAGATCCAGTCCAAGTGAGCCGGTCGGGATAAAAGGGATGTCCATCACCTTCTCGTCACTCAGTTTCATGACTGTGCCTTTACCATAGGTCTTTTCCAGTTTATCGATGGTAAGCTGCAGTGCTTTCAGTTTTTCCTTTGCTTCACTCATGGGATTCGTTATTATCTTGTTAGTCTTAGTCGAATTGTGCCGCCGGAGAATGACACCGAATTCGAAGATGCCAGCCGGACAGATTGTGTTTTTAAATTACGACAACACTACAAAATTAAGAACGAACAATGTCAATTGGTGTCACAAATTTTTCCCTCTCAGGGTTTCCTGACAAGTCGCTTTAAGATTCTCTAGATAATTAAAATAGAGTCAACGCGTTGTGCTTTCAGCGGGCACTGGAATTCGATCAAACCGCATTATCTTCGCCGGGAAAAAAACGTGTTGCGTACAAACCTTAATATATGCCGGGAACCCGAAAGATTGTGAAACGTGTTTTCCTGGTTATCTCCGCTGTAGTTGCTGTGATCGTCATCACTCAATGGGATTTGTTGAAATACGGTGTCGAGCAAGGGCGGGGACAACTCAGGATAGTTTGGGCCGCAAAGCCGGTTGAAGAATTTCTGGCGTCACCTTCATTCCCCGACTCTCTCAAAGTGAAACTACGGCTGATTGATCACGTTCGACGCTACGCCATCGACTCGCTCGGCCTTAAAGACACACGCAACTACAAAACGCTGTATGACCAGCAAGGCGAAGAGGTTCTTTGGGTAGTTATGGCCAGTGAACCGTTCCGTCTACAAGCTAAGGAATGGAAGTTCCCCGTGGTCGGCTCTGTTCCCTACAAAGGTTTTTTTGACAAGGAAAAAGCCGTTGCACTGAAGAATGAACTCGAGCGCGACGGTTGGGATGTGAACGTCAGGAACCCCGGCGGATGGTCAACACTTGGATGGTTTACCGACCCCATTCTTAGCAAGATGCTCAACCGTAGCGACGGCGATCTCGCGAGTCTGATCATTCATGAGATGTCGCATGCGACGATCTTCGTCAAGGACAGTGTCGATTTTAATGAGAATCTCGCGACGTTTATCGGTGATCGCGGCGCGGAACAGTTCCTAATCTCGCACTACGGCCCAGACTCGCAAGAGTATATCACCTACATCAACGAAGAGAGTGACTACGTGAAGTACGCGTCGCACATGTTACGGGGAGCAGCGCGTCTCGACAGCCTGTACAAAACGTTTGATGAAGCCGATCCCGACGCGAAACAGCGAATGAAAACAGGGC
>JBIQJZ010000153.1:0-9421 GCA_044507115.1 Flammeovirgaceae bacterium
AGGAAAAATATTACGAGGGACTAAAGGGCCAGCTCGACCAGATGACGGCGAAAATAAGCGAAAGCAAGAAGGGGGAGCTGATCACCTATAAAGACCAGATCAAGCGCTTACTGCAACAAGAGATCGTCGCGCGACATCACCTCGACCGCGGACGGATTGAATCCGCTTTCGAGCACGACGACGAAGTCAAATCAGCGATTGAGATCCTGCACAACAACGAGAAATACCGAAAGATTCTGACAGTGCAGAATTAGATTCCATTAAATGCAATAGCACGACGGACACAACGAAACACAAAGAACACGACGCTTCCATTTCTTTGTGCGCTTTGTGGCTCGTCGTGGCCGTTGTGTTAATGCCTTTTCAAATACCATAGCACGAAGAACTGTCGACCGTGAGCCCAGAAATAAAAAAGGCTGTCGGGAAGACAGCCTTTTTTGTTTCAATTCCTATCTCAGGAACAACAACTCGCGATATTTCGCCAAAGGCCAGTCGCCGTTGTCGACCAGTAACTCCAATTTATCGACTGAGTCGCGGATGACTTCAAAATACTTCTCTTTGATCTCATCGCAATACGCGAAAGCCCGCTCCTTCACATCGACGATCTTGTTCGCCTTCTTGCGCGCCTCGATCATGTTGCGGACATTGGTCTGAATGATATCAATATGACCGGAAATCTGCTTGATAGTCTGAACTACCGACTTATTGTCAATGCCCAGACCCGCGAGTCCATTTGCATTTGCAATCAACTTATTCTGATACGCAATGGCCGTCGGAATAATGTGGTTCATTGCCAGGTCTCCGATCACCCGTCCTTCGATCTGCACGCGCTTGATGAAAGCCTCCAGACGGATCTCGGTACGCGCCTCAACCTCTTTGTGCGACATGACGCCGTGTTTTTCAAACACCTCCAACGCCTTCTTGCTCGTGTAAGCTTCCAGCGCACGAGGGGCATCCTTGAAGTTGCCGAGTTTTCTCTTGGCAGCTTCTTTCACCCACTCGTCGGAATAACCATCTCCCTCGAAGCGAATGTCTTTTGATTCCTTAATATACTGACGCAGAACATTCACAATCGCGAGTCGTTTCTCTTCACCTTTTTCGATTTGCGCAGTCACCGCGTTGTAGAACTGATCGAGCTGTTCAGCGACGATAAGGTTCAATATGGTCATCGGCGTCGCGCAGTTATCGCTACCGCCGACTGCACGGAATTCAAACTTGTTACCCGTAAATGCGAACGGAGACGTTCGGTTGCGGTCTGTTGCATCGAGGATGATCTCGGGAATCTGAGAGATTCCGAGTTTCATATACATGTTGTCACCCTTCTCGATCTTGACGTTGCCCTTGCTTTCGAGTTCGTCGAGCACAGCGCTCATCTGTGAACCGATGAAGACCGACATGATCGCCGGCGGTGCTTCGTTCGCACCCAGGCGGAAGTCATTACCCGGCGTTGCAACACTCGCGCGCAGCAGGTCCGAATACTCATGCACGGCTTTGATCGTCGTGATGAAGAACGTTAAGAACATCAGGTTGTCGCGAGCGCTGCTCGTCGGGGCAAACAGATTCACCCCGGTATTCGTAATCAGCGACCAGTTGTTGTGCTTTCCGCTACCATTCAGGCCAGCGAAAGGCTTCTCGTGGAAGAGGATCTTCAGACCATGGCGATCCGCAACCCGCATCATGATATCCATCGTAAGCTGATTGTGGTCGTTAGCAACGTTGGCCTCCTCAAAGAGCGGCGCTACCTCGAACTGGCTGGGAGCTACTTCGTTGTGACGCGTCCGAACGGGAATACCAAGTTTCCAACACTCGATCTCAAAGTCGCGCATATACTCAATGATACGCTCGGGAATGGATGCGAAGTAGTGGTCTTCCATCTGCTGACCACGCGCGGGGGCATGACCAAAAACGGTGCGACCCGCCATGACCAGGTCGGGACGCGACTGGAACAATGCCTTGTCGACCACGAAATACTCCTGTTCCGGTCCGAGTGACGCAACCACTTTCTGAATCTCTTTATCAAACAACTGGCAAACCTTGGTCGCATTCAGATCCACAGCCTTCAGAGCCTTCAACAGCGGCGCCTTGGTATCGAGCGTATCACCTGTGTAGGATACGAAGATGGTGGGTATGCAAAGTGTCGTTTGGTAGAGGAACATCGGCGACGTGGGGTCCCACGCTGTATATCCGCGCGCTTCGAAGGTAGTACGGATACCACCGCTCGGGAATGAAGATGCGTCCGGCTCCTGTTGTACTAGCTCGCTGCCTTTGAATTTCTCGATTCCAGCAATGGCGTCAAAAAAGGAATCGTGCTTTTCAGCCGTTCCGCCGGTCATAGGCTGGAACCAGTGAGTAAAGTGCGTCGCACCTTTGCTCATAGCCCACGATTTTGCCGCAGAAGCAACGGCATCAGCCGTAGCCTCGTCGATCTTTTCGTGGTTCTTGATGGCTGTGCTGACTTTCTTGAATATCGCAGGCGAGAGCGTAGCCCGCATCTGTTCCATGCCGTACACATTCTCCCCGAAAAACTTGGAGACAAACGGTGTCGGTAATTCGACGTGGACAGAAGGACGCTCATTGAGTTGTTTGAGAGCTTCGAAACGTAAATGCGCCATAAATCTGGTTGTGTTTAGTGGAATTTGGCGCTAAATGTATGGAACTAGGTTAAAATGAAGGGGGATTTCTCAAAAAAAAGTTAAGAATACGATTGCATAGGGTCAAATTTAACCCCATAGACGCCTTAAGACTAGTCCGATTTCTTGACAGACCCGCCACTGGTCGAGTTCGTGTTCGAGCGATTGGGGTTGCCGCGAAACCGGATACTGCCTCCGGAGCTCGCGTTTGCCACCAGCGACTCGCGCACGTTAAGCTTGACCAAACCTCCGCTAGAGGCCTCAGCAATGACATCGTCAGCAGCCAGATCATAGGCATCCACCTTGCCCGCACTGGAGGCTTCAACCCGGATCTCCCTGACCTTCCCCTTGAGCTCGACGTCCCCCGCGCTGGAGGAAGTGACCTTGGCAGCCCCGGCGTCCAACGTAACGTCTACGGTTCCGGCACTGGACGCATTGATATCGATCGACCGCGCGCGGATCGGGCCTTCCGAATAGATACTGCCCGCGGAACTGGCGGATAATTTGTCCACCGTTATATACGTCACGTAAACCTTGGCGTTCACGTTTCGGATGCCAATCCGGTCCCGCAAATGTATCTTGAGGAAAGACCCCGAAACTTCGGTGATGACGTCTGAGGGGCTAGCTCCGGTAACTTCAACCCTCACCTTGGCATCACTGCCTTCCGTCAGATAGACGTCCACACCCTCGGCGACTTTCACACCGGAAAAGCTACCCACCTCCCGGGTTTCTGACTGCTGTGCGACTGCCGGGAAAAGAAAGGCGCTAAATGCGATCAGGACCAAAAACTTTTTCATAGCTCAACCAATTTTCCGTAAAGACCCAAAAAGAATAGGCGGGTTGCATGCACTTCCAAAAAAGCACTTTTTTTCGCCGATGTACTAAAACATCGTATTTTTCCTTAATTTTCAGGATAGAATTGTAAAGATTGCAAGCCTAACATAAAAGTCCTACTATGATTTTCGACAAGAAAGCAGAGCTTAACGTATTGATCAACCTTGCGGCGAGTGACAGGAATGTTGCCGACCGCGAGTCAAAGCTCATCCACCTCATTGGTCAGGCGAACGGCATTTCCAAAGAGGAGATTAATGACATGCTGCAAAACCCGAAACCTATCCAGAATTCCACTTCCCTCACTTCTGACGAAAAGTTTGAGCACCTTTATCACTTGATTCAGCTGATGAAGATGGACGGCCAGGTGTTCCGCAGCGAGATCGTGTTCTGCGAACAGATCGCCGAGAAATTGGGCTATAAGAAAGCCGTTGTTGCCGAAATATCGCAGCACGTGTACAGCGATCCTTCCATTACTTCGGATCGCGATATGCTGAAGAAGAAGGCTGAGAAATACCTGAAGGGCTAACTGCCCCGCCATTCTAAACGCTTTGTAAAGGTGTCAGGATTCAATCTCCGGGACACCTTTTGTTTTTCCACGCGCACCACCTCGGAAAGTATTTACATCAAATAGTCCTACTTTTGCGGGGAGTTGAAAGGGGCATTTCCCGTCAAGATTATATGCGTCAAAGGCTGTTGCTTCTTGTGTACCTAGCCTTATTCTGGCTGCTGTTTGAGGTTGTCATACGCGGGTTGTTCATCGTGTACAACGCCGACATGACCGGGCACCTGACGGTCGGCGAATTGGCTCGGGTCTTCCTGTACGGTTCGCAGATGGACCTCAGCATGGCTGGGTACTTCCTACTGGCGTCGGGGCTTATCCTCACAGCTTCAATGCTCGTCAAGAGCAAACTGCCGAACTACATACTCAACGGATTACACACGTTTCTCGTAGTGGTGTGCGCGCTCGTCGCCGTGATTGATATGGAACTCTACAGGCATTGGGGCTTTCGTCTGGACACAGCTCCGCTCTTTTATGTGAAGAACGCCGGCAGTGCGGCGATGGGCAGCGTCGAGGTGAGTGTCGTCTTTAAGCTGCTTCTGATCGGCACCGCCCTCATTGCAATTTTCTTGTTCCTGTACGACAGGGTCATAACCCCCCGCGTAGCTGCGCTGACGCCGGGGAGAAAACCGGGAATAGCTGTATTGCTAATGATTTCCGCTGCCATGATACTCCCCATCCGAGGAAGTCTTTCGGTCGCGCCAATGAACACGGGCTTCGTCTACTTTCACAAGACAAATGCATTTGCGAACCACGCGGCTATTAACGTTGTCTGGAACTTCCTCTACAACCTGCGCGGCCAACATCGGATGAAGTACCCGGAAGATCTCATGCCCAAGCAGGTTGCCGAGCGGTACTTCCGGGAGTTTTACCCGCCTGCATCAGAAATCTCTCAAAAGTTATGGGAAGAGGAAAAACCAAACATCATCCTCTTCATCCTTGAGAGTTTCACCGCTGACGTTATCGAACCACTTGGTGGCCGCTCGGGAGTCACACCTAACTTCGGCAGGCTCTGCTCAGAAGGTGCGCTTTTTACCAACTTCTATTCCAGTGGTGACCGCACTGACAAAGGCCTGATCAGTATTCTCAGTGGCTACCCCGCGCAACCTGTTACTTCCATCATCAAACATCCGGCAAAAACACAACGGTTGCCCTATCTCAATCACTACATTCGAGACCTCGGCTACCAGACCTCTTTCGTATACGGAGGTGATATCAATTTTGCAAATTTCCGATCGTATCTCACAAGCAGCCGATTTGACCACATCACCACAGTCGATGACTTTCCGGAAGAATACAATACGAGCAAGTGGGGGGTACATGACCATATTGTATTCCAACGCGCCCTGCAAGAGTGCGACACCGCACGTCACCCGTTCTTTAAGGTGATCCTGTCGTTGAGCAGCCATGAGCCGTTTGATGTGCCGATGGTGCCACAGTTCCCGGGTAGTGAGGCCGAAACGCTTTTCCTGAACTCCTGCTACTATACAGACAGGAGCATTGGTGATTTCATGATTCGCGCCAGGTCAGCGCCCTGGTGGGATAATACCGTTATCATCTTCGTCGCCGACCACGGGCACCGCTTCCCGGGTGCTAAGGAGATCAAGGACAAAGAGCGATACAGGATTCCCCTACTCTTCGTCGGTGGAGCCGTCAAGTCTGATACGGTGATTCATAAGTTCGCCAGTCAAACCGACTTCCCGAACACGCTACTTTCTCAACTGTCGGCACCAAGCAACGCCTTCACCTTTAGCAAAGACATCATGTCACCATCGTCGCGCTCGTTTGCAACCTACTTCTTCAACAATGGCTATGGATTCGTTTCAGACGACCAGTACATCATCTTTGATAACGTAGGCAATCAGTTCTTGCGAAACGACGGAGCGAGCGCGGAGGACCTTGAACGAACACGTGCTTATGAGCAGATCCTGTTCACTGACTATAACAATAAGTAGAAATCTGAACGTTAAACTTCTACCCATGAAAAAGTACCTGCTCGTTCTTACCGTCGCGATGGGATTGTCCGGGTCGCTTGCGGCGCAGGATTTCGGTCTGTCATTCTCCTACTTCATTCCCAGGAACGGGTACTTCTCGACGCCGATCAGTCCTTTCTCGATTCGAGGCCTTGGTGTTGATCTCAATCGATTTGTCGCGATCGAGACGGGGGCATCGCTTTATCGCATGAGTGGACTCAACCTCAAGGACTTGCCACTTGAAAGCAAGGACGCCCTCCTGGGACCCAACTTTACGATACTGGTGCCGCTTGAATTAGTCCTGCAATTGAAGGGTGCACAAGTCGAGTTTGACATTAAGGGCGGCGGGTTCTTCTTCTTCGGATTTGCCAACAAGCTAAACTACGGAAATCTCGACCGGGCCATACGGCAAGCACAAGGTTGGAGCGTAGCCAACAGCGACTTCTCCTTCAGCAGCAGTCCGGGGTTCGGGTATCATGGAGGAGCGGAACTCACCGTTTTTGTAACCAGTCAGGTGGGCGTCTCGCTGGAAGCGAATTACCTGGTCGGTGAATCGAAATTTCCGATGAATGGTTCGTTCACGGGCGGCGGCTCTTCAATTGAAACCATTGGGGCTGATTACCCTGATGCCAAAGTTGACTTCACAGGTTTGGAGTTTTCAGTAGGACTGATTTTCTCATCCGGCGGAGGAAAGGCGCCGGCGAAACGGAGGAGGAGGTAATTTCAGAGGACTATTCGCGCACGACCCTGACACTGTCTACCGGCAACTCCGCTTCGATCCTACTCCGCAGGACCCTGGCATCGGACGGAGTCAGCGGGCCGATCCTTAGCGTAGGATAGGCCGAGTTGTTCAGACCGTCAATCCCGCTATTTTCCTGCAGGTACATTAGTACCCCCAGCGTATCCGTTGCATGTAGTTCCACGAACATGTCGGCTGGCTTGTCGAGTTCAGCGATGCCGATATTATGTTTCGCAAACAACGCTCTGGAGTCGTTGACGAATACACGGAAAGCGTCGCGCGAGGCTGCATCCATCTCATACCCATCGGGTCGAGCTTCCACATCGGGGACGGGTAAAACATAGTAGTCCTTGTTCGCATCATTTGTCCGGTGCACCCATTCCAGCATATACCCGGCGTTTCCGATTGCAGTCATCGCCGACCCATCCGGGAATGTAACCTTGACCAGTTCAACGCGCATCACTGCACCGCCATCTGTATATCGTTTTCGCTGTCCCGAGACAAAGTTACCCAGCGAATAAGCGAGCAGTTGGTTTTTCTCCTTCCTCCATTCCATCGGTTGGAGCACGTGTGGATGCGATCCGATGACGAGTTGTGCGCCATGGCGAAAACACCAGTCGGCGACCTGCTTCTGTGTAGTCGAGGGCAAGCTCTGGTACTCCGCCCCCCAATGAGGAAAAACCACTATTGCATCGGGATTCAATGACTTCGCTTCCTGGATATCCTTGCGAATGGCGGCGGTATCGAGCATGTTTACGATGTTGGGGCTCGTGACCGGCAGGCCATTCGTACCATACGTGTAGTTGAGGATTGCAAGCCGAAATCCGCGCCGCTCAATTAACAGGGGATGGCGAGTCGGCTTTTCGGTAGCAGATTTGAACGTGCCCGTGTGCGCGATGCGGAAACTGTCAAGCATATCGATCGTGCGTTCCAGACCCGCGCGACCGCGGTCCACGCTGTGGTTATTGGCGGTGACGATCACATCGAGACCGGCGTCTTTCAGGGCGACGAGCAGCTCGTCAGGTGCACTGAAACGCGGGTAGCCCTTGTACGGCGGGCCGGCAAGTGTGACTTCGAGATTTCCGATGGCGACATCGACACCTTCGATATAGGGCTTTATATGCTGAAAGCACGGTCGGTAGTCGTATGTGCCGGTCTCCTTGTCATAGGCGTCCAGTATCTGCGAATCGTGCTGCATGATGTCACCCAGGAACAGCAACGAAAGCCGCGTAGTATCCTGCCCGATAGCCGGAACGTTAAAAAATGCGTACAGGGATGCGACAAGAAGAATTCTCATACGAACAGGTATAGGCCTAGGAAACCAAAATAACTTTATCGTCTGCGACTATAAAAACCCGATCGTCCTTTTTGGGCGCAATTCTCGCCAGACCGGTGAACTTTCCGAAAGCCGGTAGCAGCGCCTGTCGATCGCCGAAATAGAAACACGGCAACGTGATCGCTTGCTTCCCTCGCCCCACGAGGGAGACACCCGGGTGAATGTGTCCGGCGATATTGTAAACACCTTCCGGCACGGATTCCAGCGGATGATGCGTCAGCAGGAACTTCCCGATTTGCAGCGACTCATGAACCGCGATCCGCTTTCGCGCGTACTGGTAAGACCCCATAATATCGTGATTCCCCTGAACGAGCTGAAACGCAATTGGGGAAAAGTGATTGACCACTTCGCCGAAAGTTTCCCACTCCGCGTTGTAATAGCTGTGAAAAAGGTCGCCAAGGCAAACCACGCGATCCGGCTGACAACTCTCCACGAGATCTATGAGTATCTCGAGATTGTGATCGTTCGCCTTTTGCGGGACGGGAATCCCGGCTCTCCTGAAGTGATTGATCTTGCCCAAGTGCAAATCTGACAGCAGAAGCGTTTTCTGCGACTTCCAAAAAATCGCTTTCTGGGGACATAGTCCGAACTCTTCACCTAAAATCTCAACGTCCATCAGCTGAAAATTGCGACAAAGTTAACCTTTTCGAGTGTCAGCTTTTGTCAAACGGCGAAGGAAAACGCCGGAAGGCTTCGAATAAGTTGCTGACAATAGGCCGGTTATCAGAAAAAAGACATGGATTAGTAAAAAGTTGACAGCGGCATTACGAACAAAAAGGGAATTCAGGTTAGATTGCCAGCGGAACTCACGTGTATGTTCGAACTAGACCTGACCTATTCCGTCCTCCTGGTCATATGCCTGATTGCCGCCTGCGGATTTGAATTCGTAAACGGTTTTCACGATACGGCGAACGCTGTAGCCACGGTCATTTATACGAACTCCCTGAAGCCGTGGTTTGCTGTTATCTGGTCAGGCATCTGGAATTTTCTAGGCGTCTTACTCGGTGGGATCGGCGTAGCGGTCAGCATTATCAACTTGCTGCCCGTGGAGACCCTGGTGGACCAGGACGTCGCGCACAGCATTGCGATGGTGATGGCCCTGCTGATCACCGCGATCTTCTGGAATTTACTGACCTGGTATTTCGGCATTCCCTGCTCGAGTTCACATACGCTTATTGGTTCAATTCTCGGAGTAGGCGTCGCCTACTCGCTTCTCCCCTTCGCGGCAGCGGATTCAGTGAACTGGAGTAAGGCGAAGGAAATCGGGTTGTCACTACTCATCTCCCCGTTGTTCGGATTTTCGATGACGATTGTGCTGATGTATGTCATCCGAACACTCACCAAGAAGTC
>JBIQJZ010000154.1:0-9205 GCA_044507115.1 Flammeovirgaceae bacterium
TAATTTGGGTAAAACCTGATTACTTCAAGGGCAGGGATAGGAGAGGGTCCAATTCGGGAATTTCGTCCCACGTCCTTTCAACTCCTTTTTCTTCTTAATTTTTTCACGCCAATTGTAAACGCTTCTGCCGGATTGTTTACAATAATCTGCATGATCTCCTTTTCAGTGAAGCCATCGTGTTCCAGTGCTGGGATCATTTTTCTGAACAAGGTGGTGTAGGGTGCGAAATCATCACCGTCTGGGTTGTCGGGTTTGTACCATCCTGCATCGTGCGAGAGAAGCACGCGGTGTAGACAATTCGCCTGTTTAAGCGCCAGCAGTTTCGAGACGTACTGATCGATATTGTTTTCGCGAATTCCATCCAGGCTGACCCACGCGCCCTCACGCACTGCTCGGACGTACTGACCTGGATCATCTTCGCGCTGCGCATGAACCCATATAAATGCGGCGGGATCGACTCGCCTTGATTTCAGTACCTCGATCTGTTCGAACGCTGGCTGGGACGCGCCTGTGGGCGATACAATCGTCAGCCCTGTCTTCAGGTGGGTTAGAGCTGCCGCCTGAATGAGCTTGAATGAGATATCCGAAAGATGCTCGGGGCTGACGCTAATCTTGATGAACCCTGGTTTTATCGGTGTGTTGTCAATACCGCGATGCCATTCGAGTTGCCACCGCCGGGATAGTTGTTCAGCAGTTTCGCGATGAAAATGATCAGGAAGGAACTTATGGTTAGACCCGCCGTAGTAACCAGTATTGGTGATAATGTGAAGATCACACTTTGCAGACAGTTGTTTGAGCAGACCAACGTCGCGGCCGAGGTAGTTCGGAGTACAGTCGATAAATGTCCGGCAGCCTGCATTCCTGGCTTCCTGCAGATAAGGGATAACTTTTTCCATTACATGATCGCGGTCCCACCGCGGCGGATTGACGTCTGCTGCCCCGATCGAGTCAACAAGGATATGCTCGTGTGGCAAAGTCTGCCCCATAGCCGAGGAATCGATCAGACCGTTAACCGTCATTACCTGTCTCCGCTTCTTTGCGGCATGTGTTGTTACAGGGACCATCACCATGCCGCTGATGATCATCAACTGGTTCAGAAATGAGCGCCGGTTGTAAGATATGGAGTGTCTCATGTCGTGATGCAAATTCCGCTTTTATTTGCTGACAATGAATTTCCAGAGCGGAAATTTATCCGTACCCGCGCAATTGCGCAGTCAAAATCCGATGAGTACGAAAGGGGCCCAGTGGAAAGGGGCTGCATGTCGCGCGTCGGATATCATCGTTAGCTTGGCGTGTTGGAGTGCGCGGCTGTAATTCTCCTTCTCGCCGCTGACTAGCTCGCGGTAGAAATCTTTCATCAATGTGGCCGTCGACTCATCGGCGACGTTCCAGAATGATACGACAATATTTTCCGCGCCGGCGTAAACAAGTGCGCGTGAGAGGCCAATAACACCTTCGCCGCCGGCGATCTTGCCCAGACCTGTCTGGCATGCCGACAACGTGACGAGGGCGGCATTCAATTCCAGGTTGTAGATCTCGCCTGCGAATAGATCTCCGTCTTCCTTCTCATCCTGCTGCAGGAAAATCCTCGAAAGTTCGGGGCGGTATTCGTCCACTATCCCATGCGTTGCAAAATGAAGGTAGCGATACTCCTTTAACGCACCTGATTTGATGCGCTGTTCCGCCGCCTGTTCACGTGCGAGAACCGACGCGGTAAGATTTCTCCCTGTAAACAGGGTTGAAATATCACGGATCTCCTGCTCAGTGCCTGGAAGATCGGCGAGGCTCGCATGGTGCGGGAACTGGACTGGTGCGCAGAGCAGGATGGAGGGGGCGGTGCCGCGGTTTTCTTTCTGGTGTTTGCGGGCCAACAGGCTCGCCGAGAATTCATAGCGCACACTGTATCGCCGAATCACGTAGGGAAGCTCACGATAGGGTTGTCCCGGTTTCGGGTTGGCTGTCAGCAGGGTTTCGAAGGGTACGAGTCCGAGATGGCCCGTCGGAAGAATCACCAGATCGGTCACAGACTTGGGAAGACGCGGTATCAGCAATCGACTCAGTTCATACGCGGATGTCCGGAATGCGTCCATCTCCTGAAAGTATGCACCGTTTCGAAGGCCATTGATGTAGCGTTCGAAATTCGCGGGCAGGGACTTCTGCCGGAGCATGTATTGATTGTTCCGGAGGATGAAGGTATAGAGCTGCTGGTTCCGTGTATCGATGAAGTAGCTGATCACCGCCGTGTGCGATGGCAATAATGACTGTATTTGCGCGATCGTCGGCGCCGCGACGTTGAACTTCAAATTGAAGTAGGAAGGGTAATCCCGTTCCATGGCGTCGATGAAGCGATCGTACTTGTTTCGCAGATCGAATGCTGTCTTGCGCAGGTCTTGTTCTTCCTCTGCCGATGGCCTTTCGGCGAGTTTGCGGGCCACGACAGCGAGTGAAGACTTAAGATCACGTTCTTCTTCGAGCATCGCGGTGGGCACTCCGGCGAACGATTTCGCGTCAGTATCCGAAATTGCCTCCAGTAATACGGCAGCCTTACTTTTCTCAGCGAAATAGAATGCCTTCTCATAGTAGTCGTGCTTCCTGAACGCGCTGAGTGCGGCCTGGTGGGAGATCCTTACGCCGTCCCCGTATACCTCCTCCGCCATTGACCCCAAGGCGAGCTTGTCATTTTCGTTTGTCGTGTGGTGCCTGAGCTGGTCGATCAGGGAATCGCAGCGCACAAGTGTATTCAAGGCCTCCTGGAGGTCGGAGAATTTAAGCGACTTCCGTATATAGCGCGCCTCGAATGCTTGTGCCTTGAAAAGAAGCGTGTGGAGCAACACGGTACCGTTGTAGTAGCCCCGGAGTGGTGGGTCGGCGGTGACGTCAGCGCTATTGAAGTCTGGCACGTTGGCTTTCAGTGCTGCCTGGTAGTAGTCCAACGCACCGTCAAAGTCGTCACGTGAAAGGCGAAGGTTTCCCATCGCGTTGAGAACGGACGATACTTCCGGGTGCTTCTCCCC
Organism: Flammeovirgaceae bacterium; assembly: GCA_044507115.1. GTDB lineage: Bacteria > Bacteroidota > Bacteroidia > Cytophagales > Cyclobacteriaceae > Chryseosolibacter. The sequence goes on from JBIQJZ010000154.1 coordinate 3,015, forward strand.
GTAATAGTCTTTGTACATTTTCAGGGCCTGATCGTAGAACCGCATTGCGCTTTCCTGGTCGTTGAGTCGCAGATAGGTTTGACCGAGGTTATACAACGCGATTGCTTTCGTCGGGTGTGCCCCCGCGTAGACCCTGTTTGCAATCTTCAGTGCGGTTTCGAAATTGGCTACGGCATCGCCGAATAGCTCCAGATCGCGGTAGAGAATACCGGTGTTGATACTGGAGACCGCAATCCGCGCATCCTCGTCGCCGTAGAGTTCGCGATACATGTTGTGCGCTTGCTCGTAGAAATCGAGAGCCCGATCCTTGTCCGCGCGGCTGTATGCGAGGCCGAGGTCGTTGTAAGTAGCTGCCATCCACGCCTCCCGGTTTTTCGGTAGCTCGCGGCGGATCGCCAGCGCCCGATGGAGTTCGTCCTGCGCTTGCGTGTACTTGCCCTGGCTCATGTACGCGAGACCCAGGTATGCGTGTGCATTGGCGACCAAGATGCCATGCGTGTGGGTGTATCCCGCGAGTGCATCGACGGCCTCGCTGAGCAATTCTTCGGCGCGGTCAAACCTTCCGCGGTTGAGTTGCAGGAACCCGAGATTGGTTCGCGTCATGGCTTGGGCCACCGGATCAGGTTTGCGCTGAAGTTGGTCCTCCGTGTTACGCAGGATGTCCTCGGCCAACTGCAATTCACCTAGCCGCATTAGCGCTTCCGCTTTCTTGTTCAGCCACACCGGGGACGGAGTCTGGCTGGTTTGTCGATCGAGCAGTTGTACGGCTTCCTGGTATCTGGAGTTGAGGATAAGATCGTCCACGGTGACTGCCAAGTCGTCCTGTGCCAGCGCAACTGTTGTGCAGGCGAGGAGTATGCACAAGCATGGTAGACATTTCAGCATATCAGAAACGGTAATAGTAGCTAAAAGTCATGACCGCATCGCGTGTCAGTCCGTCGGGGTTGTGGTCGCGTTGCGTGATTTTTTTACCGTACAGGAGTCGCACACCGGTTCTGACGTTGAAGCTGTATCCCGCGGTTGCGATCATCGACAGCGCGAGCCCGGTAGTCCCATCGGGTCTGATCCGCTCACCAGTTTCCGGGTTTGTCAGCTCGTCGCGCGTGATACGGTATATCGGTAGCGCTCCCACTGAGAAATTCACCCGCGAAAAACGAAAGTTGCGCTCTACTCGCAGCATGATGTCGGTGCCGCGCTTGAGTTCGTATGCTATAGTGTTCTCCCGGACGTAATCTTCACCTTCGCCGTTGAGATACACAGGTATCCACGGGGCCCAGGTGAACTGGTTGTTGTTGCTGTTGAACGGAAGTTGTATGCCCGTGGCCAGGAGCCACTCGCGGCTGATCATCGAGGCACCTGCGATGAAATCATAACTCCCCAGACTGGTCTGGTAGTACATGGGCAATGGCAGGTCGTGCACATCGTCTTTCAGGCTTGCGTCATTGGAGGGAATTTTAGTCCCGACTGACACGCTGTAGTCGAACATTCCGCTGGTGGCTATTTTTCGCGTCAGGCATAATGAAATGTCACTCATGCCGGAGGTGTTTCCGAAGTTCCCGCGGACAGCCTGATAGGGAAGTTTTACCTGCAGGAACGTCTTGTCATCGACCACGTTGAAGTTCAGATCCAGCGTAGCCACGTAGACGACTGGCGAAATCGTGGTCGTGCCGCGATAGAAACTCAATTCCATCGAGCGGAGTTTGATCGGAATATTATTGTAATAGGGCTGGTCGGGTTTCATCGCCCCCATCGTGCAGAAGCCGGCATCGCTGCAGCCCTGCGCAGCGGATGAACCAATGTAAAACGATAACGCCACTGCGAGGAGTGCGGCTAGAGGTGTTCTCATCTTCGCGGGGTTTCAGCAAAGATAGTGAATTAGGATGAATGACCGTCTGCTGTGGACGGCCGACGGTGGACTGTGGACCGTCGACTGACCGCTACATTCCCAGAGACTGGTTCTCAGCCGACGCGAGTTCGAGTATTTTCTCGTACTCGGCTGGGGTAAGATCGTTGAAGAAGTAGTGGACTGGATCTACGCGTTGGTCGTTGATGAAGACCTCGTAGTGCAAATGCGGGGCGGTAGAAAGTCCTGTGTTGCCGACATAGCCGATCAGGTCGCCTCGTTTGACCTGCTGGCCTTTCTTCACGGCGAAGTCATGCATGTGCGCATATCTGGTTCGGTACCCGAACCCGTGGTCAATCTCCACCATTTTACCGTATCCGCTGAAGCGGATCTCCACCTTTTCAACCGTTCCATCTGCAGTGGCGTAGATCGGCGTTCCAATACTAGCAGCAAAGTCGATACCGGTGTGCATCTTCTTCATCTTGTACACCGGGTGTATGCGCATACCGAACCCGGACGCCAGCGCGATTAATTGTTTGTTGGCGATTGGCTGGATCGCGGGGATTGAAGCGTATAGTTTTTCCTTCTTTTGTGCGAGTTGTACCACCTCGTCCTGAGACTTGGACTCAATGTAGAGTTTGCGTCGAACGCGGTCGACTTTTTCATGAAGGTCGATAACGAGGTCTGTGTGACTGATGTTTTTGTTCCGGATGTCGGCATAGCGATCGGCACCGCCAATACCTGCGTCGCGAACGGCCTTGTCGATCGGCTCCGCGCCAAGCACAACCCGGTATATGTTGTCATCGCGGTCTTCAATGCTGTTGAGGATCTGACTGAGTTGCTCGACGTCTTTGTTCAGTTTGTCGTAATAGAACTCCAGTTCCTTGACTTCATTTTTCAGCAGGAGCTCTTTCGGCGATTCAAAGTAATTTACGTACAGGATGAGTAGCCCGACCGCCATCATGACGGTTAGCGAGAGGAACCCAAGGGCGTTGAGTACGATGTCGCTTTTGCGAGTCCTGACCCGCTCGTATTTGCAGGTTTCGGTGTCGTAATAATATTTGATCCTTGCCATTTGCTCAGCAATTTATGACGATTCGAACGAATGCTGCCATGACCTCCTCCGCGATATTCCGTTCGCACGACTCGAAACGATATCCGACTGGTGCGAATTTAGGGCATTTTGCACCCCTCAGACCTAACGATGGCAGCAGCAATTGTCATGCCCGGCGCTTTCCTTTTGTTGGTGTCTCTCGCCCCTAGGCCGGAAATATGGCCTGTACGTCTCAGTATGCGCCATAATATGGCCTAGCGCTAATTCTTCAGAATATTATTCGGTTGCGACCGATTCTTCAGAAACGGGACTTTTTCCGACCGACCTTTCTTAAACACCTGACGGCCTTTATTTATTCCCTTGCGCAGTTCCTTTTGTTCTTCCGGCGGCAGACTGAGTATCTGCAAGCAGTCATGTGAACAGCATCCCTGATACTTTTCGCTACACTCTATACACTGTATGAATAAAAGGTGACACCCGTCGTTTCGGCAGTTTGTATGATCATCGCACGGCTTGCCACATTGATGACACGTAGCAATAATATCCTCCGTGATGCGCTCACCCAACCGTTCATCGAAGACAAAATTTTTCCCAACAAATCGATTCTCGAGTCCCCGCTCGCGTACTTCCTGCGCATACTTGATGATTCCTCCATCGAGTTGAAATACGTTGCGGAAGCCGAGGTGTTTCATCCATGCGCTGGCTTTTTCACAGCGGATTCCGCCGGTACAATACATCAGCAGATTCTTGTCTTTCTGTTCCCGCATCAGGTCCTCCACGACGCGCAATTCCTCGCGAAACGTGTCCACATTTGGACGGATTGCGTTGAGGAAGTGGCCTACCTCGCTCTCGTAATGATTTCGCATGTCGACGATAACAGTGTCTGGATCTTCTGCGAGCCGGTTGAACTCCTCTGCGTTAACATGTACACCGTGGTTGGTGACGTCGAATGAATCGTCATCGAGACCATCGGCCACGATCTTTTTCCGAACCAGGACTTTTAGTTTAAAGAATGATTTTCCATCGTCCTGCACGGCGACATTCAAGCGAACACCGTCCAGAAAAGGAATGCTGTAGAGATAGTTCTTGAACTCTTCGAATGATTCTGTCAATACGCTGATCTGCGCATTGACCCCCTCGCGGGCAATGTAAACACGGCCGAGCACGTGCTGCTCGTGCAAGTTCTTATAAAGTTCGTTGCGGAACGCAGTGGGGTCCGAAATGGGGTGGTACTTGTAGAATGAGACGGTGGTACGTTTCTCCGTCGTCGCGCGCATCTTCTCCTTGAGAACACGCCCGTTAACTTTGTTGTGTAATGCCATAAAACCCTGAATAATTGCAGGTTAGACAGGTTTTTGGTGTTGTTAAAGGGACAAAGATAGTGAAAATGTCAAAAATCGTCGACCGGCCGCTATCGCTGCAGTTCTCCCCGCAATAACTTATTGTATTCCTCGCAGGTGAGGATGCCGTGCTCGTTGCAGTAGGAGCAGGTTTTATAGGAATCGCCAAAGGGGCCTTTGCGGACGATCACGTGACTTCCTTGACAGACTGGGCAGGTCACTTTTCCGGTCGGCCCGCAGTCGATGTCGTAGTTACTCGATAGCAGTTGTTTGGTTTTCTGTGAGGCCTCGTCTTTTTCGCGGAGGTATTCGGCTTCCGCCTTGGCTAACCACTTGGTGGCTTCCTGGTAATACTGGCCCGTGGTTCCTTTCAACTGGATGTATTTGTTCAACCAGTCGATGGATTGTTTATGCAGGCCGAGCAGGTGCGAGTTTTTTCCAAAATGAAATGTAAGGTCGGAGGGAACGCTGCGAATGTTCTGCAGCACGTATCTGAATTTCTCGTCGGCGCGTGTGTACTCTCCGTGATCCATGAAGTACACCCCTGAGTCTAACTCCCGGAGTGTCATCGAATGTTTTCGTTGCTCCTCCTGCCGCAGGTATTCAAGTGTGCGCGCATCCTGAGCCGATGCTGTAATTGCGCATAGGAATAACGTTAGTAAGCTTAGTAGTGGTGTAACCTTCATGTCCTCTTTTCCCTTCACTTCGCTATATCCCCAAGGTCCAGCCAGGACGGTACGCTCGCTGTACAAACTGGTTAGCATCGTCAAAGTTGGTGATCTTCATGTTCCGGGCGTCCCATACCAGTTTTTTTCGTCCTGGGTATTGGTTCTTGTCGACGCGCATAGCGTAGCTCCGCAGCGCCAGATTGCCCATTATCACAGCCTCAGTAAACGGGCCGGCGAATTCGAATGGTGAGCTGATCTTCATTTTTCCATAGCCGGCGCGGCACGCGTCCACCCATTGGGTGTAGTGACCAGCCTCGCTGCCCTGAACACGTGGCAACGTCTGTTTTGGCAGCGTTTCCTTCATCCGTGATGTTGGTAACAACACCGGCGGGGTGTTATAGTTCCCCATCAATTTTCCTTTGGTGCCTTCGAAGATGTAACCACCGTCGACATCTCCCATAGGTTCATCGGGCATCAGTTCCTCCGGGCGTTTCGGCAACAGGCCGCCATCCATCCAGGTGAGTTTGATGTTCCCCTTACCATCCGTGCGCGGGAAGTTTAAGTGAATGATACTTGACGCCGGGCAACTCTCCGGGTAGTCGGCTTCCTGAAAGCGGCCGGTCCATGCGGTCGTCGCGCTGCACTCGACCTCATTCGGGAAATCGATGGGAAGAACGCGAAAAGCGGCGTCCATTACGTGACACCCCATGTCTCCAAGCGCTCCGGTGCCGAACTCCCACCAACCGCGCCAGCTGAAAGGATGGTATGCGGGATTGTAATCCACATGTGTGGCAGGGCCGAGCCAGAGATCCCAACTGAGTTCATCCGGAATGGTATGTTTACCCGTAGGAGCGGGGACACCCTGTGGCCACACGGGGCGATTAGTCCACGCTATAACATTTGTTACATCGCCGATCAATCCTGCGTCGACAAACTCCTTTGTACGTCGAACGGCTTCCGCGGAAGCGTATTGATTCCCCATCTGGGTAACGAGCTTATTCTTCTTCGCCGTTTCGGCCAGCAGTCGTGCTTCGCTGATTGACCACGTGAGTGGTTTCTGGACATACACATGTTTACCGCGGTTCATTGCCGCCATTGCTGCAACGGCGTGGGTGTGGTCGGGCGTGGAACCGGCTACGGCGTCAATGCCTTTGTTCTCCCTGTCGAGCATTACTCTGAAATCCCGGTAGAATTTCGCGGTGGGAAAATTTTCCCTTGACTTCGCTGCCCTGCGTTCGTCGACATCGCACAAGAAAACGATACGTGCATGTTGATTATTCCCGATG
>JBIQJZ010000155.1:0-9195 GCA_044507115.1 Flammeovirgaceae bacterium
AAGAATCCCTCAATTTACCTGGGGGCGGGTGTCTATGAAGGAGAAATTCTCAGCGAGGCAAAGGTTAATCTTTCGCTGCGGATGATGACGCGTCACGGGCTGGTGACAGGCGCCACGGGATCGGGAAAAACCCGCACGCTGCAACTCATTGCCGAACAACTTTCGGCAGCAGGAGTACCCGTTTTTATTCCTGATATGAAGGGCGACCTCTCTGGAATAGCGATTCCTGGCCCGGTGAATGGACGAATAGAAGAGCGGGCGGAAGCCCTGAAAATGAACTATACACCGGCGGGATTTCCCGTCGAGTTGTATTCGCTCAGTGGGAAGTCGGGTGCGCAGATGCGCGCGACCGTGACAGAGTTCGGTCCCGTGCTCCTTTCCCGCATCCTCGAACTCAACGATGTACAAACCGGCGTCCTCAACGTCGTATTCAAGTACGCCGACGACAAGAACCTGCCCATCGTTGATTTCAAAGATCTCAAGAAGGTACTGCATTACCTCACGGAGGGAGAGGGTGCCGAGGAGATCCGACACGACTACGGGAAGATATCCACAAGCACGTCGGGTACGATCTTGCGGAAGATTGTGTCATTGGAGCAGCAAGGTATCGATCATATTTTTGGTGAGCCATCCTTTGATATCGACGACCTGTTCCAGAAAGTGGATGGGCAAGGTGTCATCAGCTTGTTGAACGTATCCGATGTACAGCAACAGCCATCGATTTTTTCCACGTTCATGCTGGCCCTCCTCGCGGAAATATACCAGGCGCTGCCCGAGGCGGGCGACCTGGACAAGCCTAAACTGGTGTTCTTTCTCGATGAAGCCCACTTGTTGTTCAACAATGCGTCAAATGCCTTTCTCGACCAGATAGACCAGATCATCCGGCTGATCCGTTCGAAAGGAGTCGGGATATTCTTCTGCACACAATTGACGTCGGATGTTCCCGCATCAGTTTTGTCGCAACTCGGCAACAGGGTACATCATGTCATCCGCGCGTTCACACCCAATGATGTAAAGTCGCTCAAGGCAACGATCAAGACGTTCCCGCATTCCGCGTTCTACAATATGGAACAACAGTTCACACAGCTTGGAACCGGCCAGGCGTTTATCACAGTGCTGAATGAGAAGGGTATCCCGACAGAAACTGTTGTCACCCACCTGATCCCCCCGGCCTCGCTGATGGGACCGCTGCCGCCGGAAGACTATCAGGATATGTTGAGGCAATCGGATATCTATCGCAAGTACAGCCAGCCCGTTGATCCGCAGAGTGCGTACGAAATACTTGGACAGCGCATGCGGCACCCAGCGCCGCCCGAGAAGCAAGCGAGGAAGCCCGGACGACCGCGCAAGGAGAAGTCCGCCCTGGAAGAGGTGATGGGTTCTTCGGTAGCGCGCCAGGTTGGACGAGAGCTCGTCCGCGGTGTATTCGGGATGCTATTTGGTACGAGCAGGCGCCGTCGATAGCAACCTAGAAGTCAGTGTCGAGACCCAGACGATCTCTCAATTCTTTCAGCATCGGATTTTTTTCAGCAAGGAAGTCAAACTTTTCGCGATTGGTGTAAATCACTTTTCGATCCTCATCTGTTTGCACCTCACCCGTCACCTGGATCGTATTGTTCCGCAGTTTTTCGCGAAGGAATCCAGTGAGATCGCTTTTGATATTGTTGAGCATGGTCTCGTGCACCGGGCTGAGCAACTGCACTGTAATGACATTGTCCACCACTGTGTAAGGCTGGGAGAGCATCTGGAATTCCGCCTGAAATTTTCGGCGTTGCTCGGCAAATGCCTCCCAGGCATCGCGCAACTGCTCCTCGGTGAATGGCATGTCGACAGTTGTAGCAGAGACAGGGGTGCCACTGTTTTCGGGTTTGTTGTCTGCCTTAAGCAGACTCGCGAGTTGGGGAGTCCGGGGGGCATTGCGCACTCTGGACTCTTTGCGTGTTGCAGGAGGCAGCGTTCCGGATTCGGGTTCAGACTCAGGCGTGGGAAGGGGAGGAGGAGCATCCGGCTCCGCCGACGTTACACTAATTTTTTTTTTAGCCCCTCCGGAGAGGATGATGCAGTGGACGAACCGTTGCTGACCAAAGCGGTGGAGAGCAGATGCATGACATGCGCCATCTTCATCAGAGCCAGTTCAACGGAAAGGCGCTGGTTTTTCGAAGCTTTGTAATTGATATCACACTGGCTCGTGATATTGAGCCACGTCAACAGCAGTTGAGGTGCGCAATTCTTAGCTTGTGCTTCATACTTGCGCTTGACATTGTCGGGTACCTCCATGAGCTGCACCGTGCGCGTGTCCTGCGAGACGAGCAGGTTGCGGATATGTTCACTCAGACCGACGATAAAGTTATGGCCATCGAAACCCTTCCTGAGGATCTCGTCGAGCAACAGCAACGGCGTCGCATGATTGCCACTTGACAGTGCGTCGACCACCTGGAAGTAGTAGTCGTAATCGAGGATATGGAGGTTTGCCAACGTATCCTTGAAGGTCACACCTTTCCCGGAGGAGTAGGTGACCATCAGATCGAAGATAGAGAGCGCATCACGCAGAGCCCCGTCCGCTTTTTGAGCGATGAGGTGCAGTGCTTCGTCCTCAGCCGGAATATCCTCCTGGGCTGCGATCCGTTTCAGGTGGTTGGAGATATCCGAGATCTGGATGCGGTTGAAATCGAATATCTGGCACCGTGAGAGGATCGTCGGGATGACCTTGTGTTTTTCCGTCGTTGCAAGAATAAATATCGCATACGGCGGAGGCTCTTCCAGCGTCTTCAGGAAGGCGTTGAACGCCTGGTTGGAGAGCATGTGAACCTCGTCGATGATATAGACCTTGAACTTGCCGAACTGCGGAGGGTAGCGGACCTGGTCGATGAGATTCCGGATATCGTCAACTGAGTTATTCGAGGCCGCATCGAGTTCAAAGATATTGAGTGCGTTTTGTTCCGACCGCTCCTCGAATCCATTGATTAGCCGCGCGACGATGCGGGCGCACGTCGTTTTTCCGACACCCCGGGGACCGCAGAACAGCAGTGCTTGCGCGAGTTTATTATTGTCGATAGCGTTCTTGAGGGTGGTCGTGATATGTTCCTGGCCGACTACCTCCTCAAAGCCCGTGGGCCTATATTTCCGCGCTGAGACGACAAAGTTTTCCATCGAAGCTGCAAGATAGAATTACGAAAGGTAAATAGCCACAAAGGAGAGGGTGCGCCGGGTATTTTTTGGGATTTTTCCCGCGAAAAGAGCGGGATTCCGAACGGCATCATTTCGAATTCACTGATGACAAGAGACATACGACCGGCGCGCACCGCCATTCAGCATCGGTTTTCGGAAGGTTATCGGCGGTTATCATTTTCGGCTATATTTGCGGACTACGGGCGCTGCAACCATTTGGGAGGCGCGCTTGTTATACAGGAAGTCATTGAGCAAAGTCATTGTACTTGCCGATCGTTTTCTAGAATGATTTTTGGAGAAGGGGCCGACCGGTTTTGACAGGATGAGCAGTGACGTAAGTAGCATGCGGGCTCATGGGATGAGAGCCCAGAAAGATAGTCCCGAACCATACTTGGCGAGTCTAACTACGCCATGGCTGCTTAATCGGATCTAAGATTCGGTTAGCCACGTCCCGATAAGATCGGGAGAGCCATCATCGCTCAGCATTGTTGTTTTGCAGGTGCTGGATAGCGGTGTCGTCATGCAGAACTGCTCCGTAAGAGGTTGCTAATTACGGCTAAGACAAGCGACTAAGGAAAGGTTTAGGGTGTTGGTGTCCTTGCTTTTCCCGACAACAATCACCGACTAAGCATGTAGAAACTACGGTACTATCTTCTCTGGACCAGAGTTCGATTCTCTGCGGCTCCACTATTGCCAGTACAAAGGGCATCAAACCTTCGTAATCGTAAAGATTTCGAAGGTTTTTGTTTTTATACCCCCCTAAATCTTCCATTGATTCTCAAACTTCAGGTTCGTTATTCGGTTCGTTCCGTCTCAAGAGACCAGGAACGAACCTACTTGCTCGTAACAGCCTGATTTTTAGTTCCCTACTGGGTAACAACTTGGGAATAACTATCTAAAAATTTCTTGAAAATCGAGCCTCTCAGGTTCGTTAAAATTTGAATCAAAATGGAAGCGACATATAGTATTTCAACTTTAATAAAAAGCAATCATGTTGGTGAGAAGACGGCATTGGTCTATGTCCGAGTAACGGTCAATGGCGAGCGTGCCGAAATATCAATCAAAAGGAGCGTCGAGCGTGACCGCTGGGACGCAGCGGCGAACCGGGTGCGAGGCAATAAGGAAGATGCCAGAGAGATCAATACGCTACTCGACAACACCGTTCTCAAGCTCAACAAGATCTACAACAAGCTGCTCGAAAACGGTGAGACGATCACTGCCAGAAGAATAAAGGATATCTATCTTGGAAAGAACGAAACCAAGAAAACATTGCTTGAAGCGTTTGCCGATCACAACCAGATGATGGCCAGCAGAATCGGTGTTGATTTCTCACGCTCGACCTATACACGCTACAGTACCACGAAAGACCACGTCACCGCGTTTCTAAAACATCGATACAATCTGGAGGACATCAACCTTCCGCACCTTCAATACGCATTCGTGACGGACTTCGAGCATTTCCTTAAAGTCGTCAGAAAATGCAATCATAACAGCACCCTCAAGTACATCAGGAATTTCCGCAAGATCGTCAATCTCTCGGTGAAGAACGACTGGCTCGATAGAGATCCATTTAAGGCCTACCAGGTGAAGCTTAGAGACACCAAGAGGACATTCCTGAACAGGGAAGAGTTGGCTCGTCTCGAAGAGAAGTCTATTGAAATCGAGAGACTCGATAACGTGCGGGACGTCTTTGTATTTTGCTGTTACACCGGACTCTCCTACGTCGACGTTGAAAAGTTGACCAAGCACCAGATTGTAAAAGGTCTTGACTCGGAAGATTGGATCAACGTCGAACGCACGAAGACAGGCAGCCCTTCAAATATTCCGATACTGCCGAAGGCGAAGAATCTGCTGCTGAAGTATAGGAATCATCCGGAATGCCTCAACACCGGACGACTGCTACCGGTGATATCCAATCAGAAGATGAACGCCTACTTGAAGGAACTGGCGACCCTATGTGGCGTTGAAAAGAAACTGACATTTCATGCTGCCCGGCATACTTTCGCAACGACCGTTACGCTATCCAATGGAATTCCGCTTGAAACGGTAAGTGCGATGCTGGGTCATAAGAATTTCAAGACAACGCAGATCTATGCGAAGGTGGTGCAGGAGAAGATCAGCAAGGATATGAAAAAGTTGAGGGACGCGCTTTAGCGTCGAGTTATATAAATCGTTCCCATGTTGTTATAAAGTTGTGAAACGGTAGTTTGTGATCGTCGGATATTGGGCGTATGACAAACTACCAGTTTTATGCCTAAGGAGATAATTACGCCGGACGATCTGGAGCGATTTCGTTTGCAGTTGCTGGAAGATATCAAGGCTTTGATCGTTAAACAACTGCCGATCGCTACGCATAAAGAGTGGCTGAGGAGCGCGGAGGTAAGGAAGCTGCTCGGCATTTCGCATGGTACGTTGCAGAATCTGCGGGCTACGGGAACCTTGCCTTACAGGAAGATCGGAGGAATTATATATTATAGGTTCGGTGATATTCAACGCCTTCTGAAAACATAGCTTGACGTAGATTGTTCAATGGGATCACTGTAAAAAAAATGAGCTCTGACAGGAATCAATTGAGCCTTTCGGTGAAATTCCCGCTGCCTAATGAACTGTTTTTTTGCTTCTATCATTCTCAGATTGTCCTGGAACCCTAACCCTTAAGTTGTACAATTTTCCTGATAAACGTATGTGTCCTATTGCATCTTAGCAGGAATAGCACGTCATTAATACAACCACTACGCGCAACCAATAAATTATTGGAATGGTGGAGTACGCGTTTGAAAATATTGAACGGAAGGTGCACGCTTTGATTTCGAGTGGCGGTTCGGTGAAAGACCCTGATTCGGCGTGTGAGGAGATATGCTTCGAATGCGAACGAGTCAAGCGTGTCTTTGTTAATGAATTATTTCGGTCAAAGGGAAAGGAGAGGCTTAGACGATTTTTTTCAGTCCATCAGTGTGGACTTGTTGATATGCTTGATTTGCTGGAAAAAGGTCGGCATACGAGTGCGGCGGAAGGGACCCTTAAAGTCATATCTGAACACATGGCGGATGTTCTGATGTTCATCAGACAGAGTATCTCCGAGCATTTCAATGTTAATGTAAGGCTGCCAAAATATCTCGCGGAGCAGTACCGACGTGATGAACATAGGATCATCAAAGACATCACCGATAGATTTTCCGGAGAGGGAGAGAAAATCAAGGCGCTAGCAGAACTCGTCGTCGAGGATATTCGTAGTATCCCGGAACAAAGACGAATTACATTTGGGATGTGGGATTACATCTCCGTGTTGAATCAGCGATTGATGAGTGTGTGCACAAGCCCCGACCCGGTGCTGTTGAGACAAGATATTTTCAAAGTGCTGATGCAGACGAATTTTAACTCTGCACGATTTTTCACATATTTTACCGAGCATGTTGACGAGGTAGCACTGCGTTGTGAAACGACATCTGAAAAGGTCGTTCAACTAACATACTTTGTAAAAATTTGTATGCAGGGATGTTGTACCCCTGGATTGTCGCTTGATCCGTCACTTCCGCCGATAACGATGCAATTGATTTCCTGGATTACCAGTGAGATCGATTATCTCAAAACTAAACAACAATTCGCTATTGGTTCGTCATTGAAAGAGGACGGATACCGGATAGATTTCAAGATAAACCTGGATTTATCTGTGGCGAGTCTGGCCTGTCTGATCCGTACTTTTAGTGAGGCAGGCGTCATTCAGAATAGCAATACTTCCGAGCTAATACGCTTTTTATCCAGATTTGTCAGAACAAAGAAGTCGGAAGCTATTTCTTATGAGAGCTTCCGAATCAAGTACTACAATGTCGAGAGTGGCACCAAAGATGCTGTAAAGAAGATGCTGCAGTCGATGCTTCAGCACATGAATAGAGACCAGTAAGAGGGAGATATCACAGTTCCTGAGTCTAAAGAATGATCCACGTACTCTAAGAACCTTTATCATGAAACAATTGATAGCCTATCTTTTGACAGCGTGGTCAGCAATGCTGTCGTGTGGAACGAGTAGAGATGACGCCGGCGGGACAGCGGATGTCGCCGGAACTTATGTGCGGGAGTACGCTTTCGAAGTAAAGCATGTCGGGACCGGCGAGGTCGTGGGTATGTGTCAGGTACGTGATTCGATATTTATCGAACGCAGTGACAAGAGATACATGATTTCGAACCGAAAATGGCGGATGAACGATTATGATCAGGACGGGTGGGTCAACATTGCCCATTCAGAGAGTAGGCCTTTGCCGACATTTGTTGCTTCCTATGATGAAGAACTCGGTGTATTAGCACCCGAAAATGCCCGTTTCTTGCAGCCAATTTTTGTTGATGGAAACAGGCTGTTCCGGGACACGGAGAAAAGGGTTGCCTATCAGAGAATTGAATAAAGCTGGGCTAGTCAAGTCAAATTCGGAACATTTGTTAAGTTCGGGAAAGAAGATTTTTTCTAAATCATTAAGGCCTTTGTTTGAATCCTCCACGGCTCTGCTTTATGTCCTCCCGCAGAGACAGATAAGGAAGCTCTTCAGTCTTTGAGGGTACGGTTAAGTTATACTTCCATTCAGTTTTCTTAGAATAGCATCACGTCCAATATGATATTCCTGGGATACAGGTAATAGTGTAAAGGGAATACTATCGTCGTTGATGGAACAAACAGTTTCATTGTCAACCATCGTATGTTCCCCCTTTTTATAGATTGTACACTCTCCAGCGGCCACTAATTTTAAACAACTGTCTGCAAACTTGGGAGATATGGCGACATTATAGCCCTTTGAATCTGCCCGGACACTTGGAAAATACACTCCCGCAAAGCCCTCTGAAACGACTATTTCAGAGAAAATTGCAGAAATCATATACTTATAGTCTGGATCGACATCTTTTTTTGCAAACTGGTCTGCCAAGAATTCGACAATGGCAATAGATTTTTCTCTTAAATCCGGATCTATATCACTCATTGAATTATGGTATGCTTCATACAATTCTTTTGTGTGAGAACTTTGCATAGTGGCATCCTTGCAATAGCAAACTGCAATCAGCGGAACATCTTCGGTAACAACCCATTTGCTAAACGTTACAACTTGCTCTCCTTCTCGCTCATTATTTCGTAATAAATGTGATGATTCTAAAGAAGCGATGATTCTAGCATTATTTAATTCGTTTGAACGTACATTCTCGGGAGTTGTACCACCATAAAACATTGTTTGGTACGGAGTACTAGCTCTTCGATACCCAGTATTACATTGGGGTGGGACGTAAGACAACTCTTCTTTCGTTCTGAAGGAAGGCTCACCAGTAATATTGGGTCTTGCCCTGATGATTACTTTGCCTTTATGTAGGGTCATTTGGATAAGTCCAAATTTTTCAAAGGATTTTATTTTCGTTTTTACCTCATCGTGGGGGTATCGACTGAGATCTAATCCCTTTAACTCCTCAATTGTTCTTAAATACTCTGACATCTTTGAGTAAATTATGGGTGCGAAAGTGCGTCCCAACTTGGTATGCAGATGTGATAGTCTAGTCTTGCAATTTCTGATTTTCGACCATATCAAACAAAATCGATATGGCCTTATCATTTTTACAAGCGAAGCAAATTGCGATCACAGATTACTTATTCGGCATCGGGCTGGAGCCCGCCAGGATCCGCGGAGTCGACTATTGGTACCTTTCGCCATTTCGGGACGAGAGGACTCCCTCGTTCAAGGTTAATACGAAGTTGAATGTCTGGTATGACCACGGATCGGGCGAAGGTGGTACCATTGTAGACCTCGGCGCGAAGTTGCACCAGTGTTCGCTGCAGAAATTCCTGGAGAAGCTGGCCGCCGGGAATTACAGCGGTCACAGATTCTCTTTTGCCCGGAGCTCAGTTGAAAGCCCGGAGCGCAAGCTCGAAATCCTGGCTGCAAAAGACCTCCGGGATTCCGACCTGATCCATTACATGGGATTCCGCGGGATCAAGTCGCATTTCGTCCGCGAGTATGGCCGGGAGGTGGAATTTTGTATCGGTGAAAAATCCTATCT
>JBIQJZ010000156.1:0-9192 GCA_044507115.1 Flammeovirgaceae bacterium
AATTCCTCCTCGCACGCGTGTACCCCACCCGTGGCTGAAACTACAATAACTCCCTGGGGGGAAGTAATGCTGATTTTAATGCCGCATTAGCCTGGGCCGATAAGGTTATCGCCGCCTATCCGTTGGTAAACGAATACAAGCAACTGTTTCCGATCCGCGACGAGAATCCGCTTAAACAATATTCGGGTCCTCAGAACGCCAGGAATAGTGAAGTTGTGTTCGCTATACAATACGATGACGATCCGCTGACTCGCGGAAATGAGATTTCGAATGAGCCGGGAAATGGTTATCACTCCATCTTTGGCGGCAGCGCCGAGTCGCTACCCGGGAATAATGGCAGGACCAGCGACTACAACCGTCATCAGAATAAGGCTATTACCACCCCTGCAATGTATCGTCTGTTCGATCCCGAGAAGGACACGCGCTATCACCACAACTTCGTGGATGCCCAGTACGCGTTGAAGGATGCTCCGAACTACAGCTACAGCCTGGCGGACCCCAATCTCAAGGTCAGCTATGTTAAGGGTGACACAGTTGCTTACTTCCCTCCCTGGAACAAGGTTATCGCACCGGAAAAGATGGGTGTTGATATGGGAGGCACGAAGAAGTATACGGTTGTGACTATCGATCAATACGGTAAAGCTCCCACCAGTCGCCTGAACGGCATCACACCGTTGATGTTTAAGTTCTGGGAACCGAATATTCCTTACGGCGATGCTTATGGAACGTTTGACTACGTGTTGTTCCGCTCAGCCGAAGCTTATCTGATCGCGGCCGAAGCAATTGTGAAAGGTGCAACAGGTGGTGCGCTAGGTGGTGCAGATGTTTACTACAATGCTGTCCTGGACCGCGCTGTCGGACCGGGTGTCGACCCGCTTTGCGCGAAATATCCGGAAGACGTGACATCGATGGAAACGGTATCTTACCGCGCCACACCAGGCAACCTTACCATTGATATGATCCTCGACGAACGCGCACGCGAACTAATGGGTGAGTTTTGCCGGTGGTTCGACTTGAAGCGTACCGACAAATTGATTGAACGTACAAAACGAATGAATCCGTGGACGGCTAAAACGGACAAGAGCCAGTTGGATGAACACCATTTGGTCCGGCCGATCCCGCAACATGAAATAGATCGCTCGTCTCCGCAGATTTCGCAGAACGACGACTATTAGTGTCCTGTCTTTCTTGCCGGGGGGTGGTATGCCTCCCGGCTTACTTTTTTGATAGCTATGGTTTCAACTAAGAACGTGCTCGCGCTTGTATTGGCGCTGCTTTGTATTTCGTCCGCCGGCAACGCGCAACGACGCGTTGTGCCGGATAGGGAGAAGAGTTTGCTCGTCGGACGCCTGCTCGAGGTGAATGACGGAATCATTGATGCCGAAATGCGACGGCAGCTCATGGGCGATGCCACTCTATACGGGGGAGCCCTGTTGGATGTCGACAGCGTTGTTTCACCAATACAGACCGCGCAGTTCATTCAGACGTTGATGTGCGGGTACGTGTCACCAGCCTCGCGTCACTACAAATCGAAAGAGGTGCTGCTGCGCATGACGAAAGCAGCTCAGGCGCTGGTTAACCTTCAGCATGACGACGGAACGATTGATCTGGTGACTACCAATTTCCATTCTACTCCCGATCTCGGATTTACGATCTTTCCGGTTGGCGTAGCGTATTCGATTATGTTGCAAAACCCGAAAATGGAGTTTGCAGAGCTCGCTGCTCCGCTTAAGCAGTATCTGACAAAGGCGGGTGACGCACTGTCCGTTGGAGGTATTCACACTCCGAATCACCGATGGGTGGTCTCCGCGGCACTGGCCTGGGTACACAGCTTCTTCAAAGATCCGAAGTATGAAGCGCGGATTGGCCAATGGCTGGCCGAAGGTGTGGATATCGATCCCGATGGACAATACAATGAACGAAGTACTTCTGTATACACGCCGGTGACGAACAGGTGCCTTATCGATATCGCCCGAAAAATGAAATATGACCATTTGTACGAAATCGTGCGTAAGAATCTTGACATGACGTTCTATCTCGTGCATGCAAATGGAGAGGTCGTTACGGAAACCTCGAGAAGAAGAGACAAGTATCTGCGTGCGGATATGTCCAAGTACTATTTGGCATACAATCATATGGCGATCCAGGATAATAGCGGTCGTTACTCGGGCATGGTGAAACAGATCTCCGAATCCGTTCCGGCGGAGAACCTGGTTTATATGTTGCCGATGTTTATCGAGGATGCCTCCCTTCTGCGAGCGCTCCCAGCGCCGTCTGCGCCCCCGACGAGTTACCACAAACGCTTTGAGCATTCTGACCTGGTTCGCATCAGGGACGGTAACGTAGATATGTCGATTGTTACGGACAACTCAACCTTTTTTACCTTCTTTAAAGGCAACGCGGCGCTGGAAGCTGTGCGGCTATCATCTGCATTCTTTGGGAAGGGCCAGTTCGCGAGCCAGTCGATGTCTGTGGAAGGTAGTACTTATGTGATGTCTATGTCACTCGAAGGCCCCTATTACCAGCCGCTGCCCCCGGAGATGATACCCAAAGATGCCGATGCATGGGCGACGGTGCCGCGTCATTTGAGGGCAACATCCGAAGTACAGCATTTGATGACGCGGATATCCATTACACCGGAGCACGCGCGTGCGCGTGTGAAGATTGTGGTGGAAGGGCCCACAAACCTTCCAGTGACTCTCGAACTGGGATTCCGCAAGGGTGGAACCCTCGAAAATGTTGTGAACAAACAGGGTGTTGATCACGCGTTTCTGGCGAAGAGCGGAAAACAGGTTGTCTACAAAAATGGCGATGACACCATTCGTGTTGGTCCAGCATCGATCGCGCACAAATGGACACAGCTGCGCGGCGCTCTTCCCAAACTCGATGCTGACTGCGTCTACTTCACGGGTTATGCGCCCTGTACGTTTGAGTTTGTTGTCGAATGACGGCCCGGTCATCAATTTCAATTCGGAACGACGCTTACAGAATGACCGAAAAATTGCAATGGAGACTAATCGCGTTACTACTACTGGTGACTGCCTGCGGAGGAGGGAAGCGCCCCCACGAGCCGTACGCGAAGGGCGAACTTCTCTATAGCGCTTCCTTTTCGTCGCCACAGGATGTCGCTGGTTGGCAGATGGAAGGACCGGGTGAGTTGATGTTCGAAGATGGATGGATGACGATGTACGCGAAGGACCAGGCCTGGCATCATGTCTTTTGGTGTCCGCAGATGTTTCCGTCTCGGTTTGTCGCAGAATGGGAAGTGCAGAACAAACACCCGGAAGAGGGATTGCTTATCGTTTTTTTTGCAACCACGGGACTGAATGGTGAGGATATTTTCGATTCTTCACTCCCGGCAAGAGATGGCACCTTCCGACACTATACTCGTGAGAATCTGAAGAGCTACCATGTTTCCTACTACGCGAACAATCCGAAGAATCCCGATCGCGAGTTCGCACATCTTCGAAAGAACAACCTGTTTGCGTTGGTGCAGACAGGGGAGGAAGGTGTCCCCAAAGCCTCTGAGGCAGTGCACAAGATCCGACTCGTAAAAGACGACGAGCATATCGTCTTTTTCGTTGACGACCGCAAGATCATCGACTGGCGCGACGACGGGGAAACCTATGGTCAGGTATATGGGGCCGGCCGTATTGGATTTCGACAGATGCAATGGTCGCGTTTCAGCTACCGGAATTTTAACGTTTGGGCGCTTGCGCCCCATGAAAAGAAATAACATCATGAAGATTGATACAAGTGATAAGAAGTGGGTTCTTTATAGCTTATGTTTATGGATAGTGTTGGCGGGGTGTTCGGAAGTTCCTCGCGGTGAACGCGAAGGGAATGCGATCGAACTTCCACCCTATGTGTATTTACGCTACCTGACTTATCCAGTCCCTTCCGCGGGAATCGAAGCGGAATTCAATCCACCGGCGTTGCGCTGGCCCCTGGCCAAAGGGAAATCGGTGAAATATGATGTCAGGATGGCGAGCGATTCGCTGTTCACCCGCGACGTAATATCCGTTGATGGCACACCGTGGGCGATGTTCAATGCACACAAAAAGCTTCAGCCAGGAGAATGGTTCTGGCAGTACAGGGTTTCCGGCCAGCAATGGTCCGGTGTCCAGCGATTTGTTATCTCGGGGACAGCCGTAGACCTGGTATCTCCCTCGGTAGCCGAGTTGCTCGCTGGTATTCCAGAAGGGCACCCTCGCGTCCTCGCTGATCGATCTGAGATTCCCCGCCTTCGCGGCCTTACCGATAACGAAGATGCCCGACACATTCTAGAGGAAGCCGAGCAAGCTCTGCGCGGACGAATCTATCGTGAGCGCGACGGACAACCTCAGCGGACGGAACAAGACAGTGACCGCGCAAAGAAGCTGAGGCAGGATGCGAGCAACCGACTCGGAGCAAACGTGTATGACGCGGTTAGAAGGCTTTGTGAGGCGTGGGTATTGTCTGGCAATATCCGGTTTCAGCAACGGGCTATTGCCATCGCGGAAGAAGTTTCCGGGTGGGATCCGAACGGCGTTACCAGTTCGCGTACCAGCGACTTCGCGGATGCGCGCTGCATGTTGTCCATGGCACTTGTATTTGATACGTTCCATGACGAGTTAACAACACGGCAACGCAGTGCGCTGGTGGAAGCTATCGGTACGCGCGCAGACGGATTCTATCAGTCGTGGATTAACAATCAGGAGGCGCGCGTCCTCAGCGGCCACGTATGGCAGCATATTCTTCACTACTTTTTCGAGACGTCAATAGCCTTGTATTCCCATGACGCTCGGGCGACTAATTGGCTTGGATTTGCGTACGAACTTTTTCTCGCGCGTACGCCAATACTCGGGGGTACTGACGGAGGATGGGTGGAAGGAGTCTCTTACTTCCGGATGAATATGGAGACCGTGGTCGAGATTCCCCTGTTTATCCGCAAGTTCACCGGATATGATTTCATTAAGGCGCATCCATGGTACGAGCGAAATATAGACTGGCTTGTGTATAATATCCCGCCTGGGTCATCGTCTGATGGCTTCGGAGATAACTCGGAAGAGGTCTTCTCTCCCGGCGCGGAATACATCGCTTATGCGAAAGCTATCGCGAGCCTCACGGGCAATAGTCTCGCCGCCTGGTATGCGCAGGCGTGCATGCGATATGAGAGTCCGAATTTGTCGGCAACTCGCCTTCTGCGGTGGGCCCGTCTTACGGCGGTGCCGGGCAGTTCGGAGTTGTCGGAAGCTGTTGGCACGCCGACACTGGCGTCTGGTAAGCTGTTCAGCGATATCGGTCTGGTAGCTATGCATTCCCATCCTGAAAATACTGAGTCGAATCTCATGGTTGCAGTGCGATCAAGTCCGTTCGGTTGCTACGGTCATTACCTGGCTGATCAGAATGCGTTCAATATTGTCTACGGAGGAGAGCGGACGTTCTTCCGCACAGGATACAAAGTGACAATGAGCGATCCACACCGGACGGGGTGGTATCAGCACACCAAAAGCAACAACAGCGTTCTGGTCGACGATGAGGGGCAGCCTTACAGCACAGAAGCATACGGATGGATTCCGAAGTTTGTCGCAGGAGATCAGATCGTGTATGCACTTGCCGACGGGAGCCAGGCATATGCCAGCGAAGAGACGGGGGAGGACCGCGGAGTTGAACAGTTCAATCGGCATATTCTGTTGCTGAAGCCCGACATTGTTGTCATCTATGATGAACTGGAAGCATCGCGGCCAGTAACGTGGTCGTGGCTAATTCACGCCATGTCTCGCATCGAAACTGACAGCGCTACGAACACCTTCCGGTCCAGTTTTGAAAAGTCCGTCGGTGTAGGGCGCTTGTGGAGCTCGGCGGCGACCCGATTTGTATTGCGCGACACTTTTGACGTGCCCGCTATCAACTGGAGAGGATCGAAAGACCAGCACGGTAAACTAAAGTCGTACGAAGAAGACCAATGGCACCTCCGTGCCGTCACCTCCGAACGAACACCGCAAGCGCGCTTTCTAGCCGTGTTGCAGGTATCTCCATCAGCGAAATTGGAGAATATTGTGCCTATTATGAACGCGGATTCGTCATTGCAGATATCTACCGGAGGCTGGACGATCTCTTCGAATCTCGCGAGCGCCAAAACGTCTTCGCTTCGTATCGTGAGCGCCGATGAAAGCACTATCTTTGAACTTCGCGACGGGATCATTAAACTGATTGAGGATGGTCAGGAGAAGGGCGACAATCAAGTATTCGTGCCGTGGCAGTTGGAACAGAGTGCAAGAGCACTCGGAAGTATTAACTAAACAAAAGAAATGCAATCAAGAGGTAAACGACTTATGTCGGTGAACGTGATCGTTCTGTTGACATTGACAATCTTTTCTTCCTGTCGGCAGTCGGACAGAGGATCCGGAACTGATCAGCGTCCGAACATACTTTTTGTGATTGCCGATGACCAGTCTTTTCCGCACGCATCGGCCTACGGGACCTCATGGACTCCCACTCCGGCTTTCGACAGGATTGCGGAGAAGGGAGTGTTGTTTACAAACGCGTTTGTCGCAGCTCCTCAGTGTAGCCCTTCACGTGCCGCGATACTCACGGGTCTTAACATCTGGCAACTCGAAGAAGCGGGCACACATAGCAGTGTTTTTCCGCGGGAACTAAACGTGTTCACAGATGTATTGGCGAGTGAGGGTTATTTGGTTGGGTACACCGGGAAACCCTGGTCTCCGGGGAATTGGATGCTTACTGGGTGGCCTCAAAATCCCGTCGGAAAAGAGTTCAATGAAATTCATTTCGACTCCCTTCCAGCTGCTGGTATACGTTCGATAGACTACGCCGCCAATTTCGAGGTCTTCCTCGATTCGCGGGAAGAGACGCAGCCGTTCTTTTTCTGGTTCGGTTCGCAAGAGCCACACCGCGCCTATGAATATGGGAGTGGCAGGCGTCTTCTCAGTGATCACGAGGTTGAAGTGCCAGGTTTTCTGCCTGCCGACGACTCGGTCGTGAACGACCTGCTGGACTATGCTTTTGAGATCTCCTGGTTTGATCGTCAGCTGGGTGCGATGGTTGCTGCGCTTGAGCGACGCGGAATGCTAGAGAACACGATAATTGTAGTCA
The DNA here is from genome assembly GCA_044507115.1 of Flammeovirgaceae bacterium. Lineage (GTDB taxonomy): Bacteria > Bacteroidota > Bacteroidia > Cytophagales > Cyclobacteriaceae > Chryseosolibacter. The sequence continues at coordinate 7,099 of JBIQJZ010000156.1, forward strand.
CGGCAGATAATGGCATGCCATTCCCGCATGCCAAGGCAAACATGTATGAATACGGTATCCATGTACCGCTGGCGATTTGCGGTCCGAGCATTCCGGGAGGGCGGAAGTCAGACGATCTGGTTGGGCTCATCGACCTTGCACCTACCTTTCTGGAGTTGACGGGTTCGAAACCTCTCGAGGGAATTGTCGGGCGCAGTCTCTCTCCAATTCTTCGTGGAGCAGAAAATGACGCCACACGTGCATTTGTTCTTAGCGGGCGCGAGCGTCATACGCATGCGCGTCCTGATAACGAAGGATATCCCGCCAGGGCTATCCGCACGAAGGATTTTCTCTATGTGAAGAATTTCAAGCCCGACCGCTGGCCGGTGGGCAATCCGCCGCCCGGTGAGAAACAAATGAACACAACCGCCGGCTTGGTGCCTGTAGTACAAGGTTATGAGGACATCGATGATTCCCCGAGCAAACGGGTGATGATTGCGCAGCGCGAAAAACAGTCTGCCGGTTTTGCGAGATCCTTCGGCATGCGTGGTGAAGACGAGCTTTACGACCTCCGAAAAGATCCGGCGTGCCTGAATAATGTGGCATCGGACAATGCCTATGCAGCCGTTCTGGGCGAACTCCGCGGACAACTCCTCGACGAATTGAGCCGACAAGGTGATCCTCGCGTCACGGGTGATGGTGATATTTTTGAAACCTATCCGCGATTCGGACGGATGCGTGCTTTCCCCGGCTTCAGCAAGCAGGGTGAGTACAATACGGAGCTAGAGAATAAGATCAAGAGTAAAAATTAGCAGGATATGTGGAGACTTGTCAGTACGTTCGGATTAATTGTGGTCGCTGGTTGGCAGTCAATGGTGCACGCACAGTCGTCATCACCGAACATCATCTTTATTCTGGCGGACGATCTCGGCTGGAGCAGTCTTTCGTGCAGCATGGACGAGCGATTGTCTGCAGTCAGCGACTATCATGATACGCCGAACCTCGCGAAGCTAGCGTCGGAGGGCATGCGTTTCTCCCGCTGGTATGCCTCTGCATCTATTTGTTCGCCATCGCGTCGAAGTATCCTTTTCGGGCAGACGCCGGCCAGACTCGGCAGCGAGACTTTCCCGCAGCATTACACGCCAGCGACGAGTACCCATCGTCCCCTCCCTGTAGTCTTGAAGTCTATTAATGCGGCCTACAAGGCGGCGCATTTCGGGAAGTGGGACATGCGGGCGGGATTTTATCCGGAAGACGCCGGCTATGATGAAAGCGATGGCAACACGGGTAATAAACACGGTGATCTGATGACTGACCGCGATGACAAGTGGTTGACGCATTTCATGACTGAAGATCCGAAGAGGATGTATTCACTGACGGGGCGTGCTGTAAACTTTATCGAACGTCAGGCGCGTGCAGGAAACCCATTTTACCTACAGGTGTCTCACTACGCTACCCACGTCGACTTACAGGCGAGGAGCCAGACGTATGAGCATTACAAATCGAAGAAGCCCGGTGTGAAAGATCGCGATCCCGCATTTGCGGCAATGCTCGCGGATCTTGACCACAGCATCGGCTTGTTACTCGAGACAATTGAGCGATTGGGACTCGGTGAAAACACCTACATTTTTTTTACGACCGACAACGGCGCCACCGAGTTTTTCCCGCCCGTCAGGAACCGTCTCGACCATCCATCTGCTTTCTCCGATCCGATGAGGAACTCTCCATTGCGCGGAGGAAAATGGACGTTGTACGAAGGCGGCATCCGTGTGCCGATGATGGTGCGTGGTCCCGGTGTGAAGGCCAATAGCCAGTGCGATGTGCCAGTGGCTGGATGGGACCTCGTGCCGACGTTCGCGGAACTGGTCGGTGGGCAGGTGTCACCTGACGACGCGCTGGATGGCGGTAGTTTTGCGGGCTTACTCCGGAGTGAGGGACGGGGTAAAGTTGAACGCCGCACGCCTGAACTTATTTTTCATCGCTATCACCCAGGGTATCCACATTCAGCATTGATTGACGGCGACCTGAAGGTTATCAAGTTCTGGAAAACGGGAAAGGTTGAGCTCTATAACCTCGCCAACGATATTGGAGAACAGACCGACATTGCTTCGAAGA
>JBIQJZ010000157.1:0-9108 GCA_044507115.1 Flammeovirgaceae bacterium
TCAAGGGAAAGATATCAGTGCTCCGCCGGTCGATCGCAAGGAACCGGCAGGGATCGGGTCGTGATTGGAAGTCAGCGACCAGCGAGTTGACTGGCATCACCAAAATCCCTATCCTTTGTTATGAAAATCGGATTAATATCGGACACGCACGGATTCCTCGACCCGGGCGTGTCCGATCATTTCAAGGACTGTGAGGAGATATGGCATGCGGGCGACATCGGGACCTTGTCTGTCGCTAACGAACTAGAAAGTCTGAAACCTCTGCGCGGTGTACACGGCAACGTAGATGGCATAGATATTTCGAGTCGGTTTCCGGAAGACCTCTTCTTTGAATGCGAAGGGCTGCAAATATGGATTACACACATTGGTGGAACTCCTCCTCGCTACAACCCGCGGGTGAATAAGCTACTCGCGATCCGACGGCCCGACATTTTCATCTGCGGGCATTCGCATATCCTTCGGGTTGCCAAAGACCCCAGCCGGGACGGGTTGCTTTATATCAACCCAGGCGCTGCAGGAAATCACGGGTTTCATCACATGAAGACCATCATCCGATTCGAGATCGAATCGAGAAATGTTAAAAACATGGAGGTTATTGAATTGGGGCGCCGCGGGGCGATCTGAATCAGACGTACTGGTTCAACATCACCGGCATCACAAGCATGAGAATGTCCTCCGCTTTGTCCTTCTCGGCCGGAAGAATGACACCAGCTTTATTTGGCGCGGACATCGTCAGGCGTATCTGATCCGAATCCATATTGCCTAGCATCTCGACAATAAACTTCGCGTTAAACCCGATCTCGATATCTTCGCCTTCGTGCTCACAGCTCAACCGTTCGTTGGCTTCATTCGAGAAGTCAAGGTCTTCCGCCGATATCTGCAATTCGCTTCCGGTGATCTTGAGTCTCACCTGATGAGTTGTCTTATTAGCATAAATCGAAATCCTCTTCAAGGCGCCCAGCAGTTCATTGCGGCCAATCGTCATCTTGATATTGTTACCTGACGGAATAACGTTCTCATAGTCGGGGAAACGCTCGTCAATCAGGCGGCATATCATGCGTATGTTTCCGAAGCGGAAAAAGGCATTGGCCAGATTGAAGTTCAATACAACGTCAGTATTCTCAGTGGGAAGTGTAGCTTTCAAGAGGTTCAGTGCCTTTCTCGGTATAATGATCGCAGCACCATTGTCAGATGACACATCTGTTCTTCTATACCGCACAAGGCGATGACCGTCCGTAGCAACAAACGTGGTGTTCTTCTCGCCGAGGTTGACATATACGCCTGTCATTGCGGGACGCAGCTCATCGTTGCTGGTCGCGAAAATAGTATTGTTGATCGCACGCGACAGTACTTCCGACGATATCTCGGCTGAGAAATCGTTTGACACGTTCGGCACTTTAGGAAAATCCGTCGCGTTCTCGCCTGATAACTTATATCTTCCGTTGTCGGAAATAATCTCTACGCTGTAAGTCGACTCATCAATCGAAAATGTAACAGGTTGTTCAGGAAGGTTCTTCAACGTATCCAACAGAATGCGCGCCGGCACCGCAATACTTCCCTTCTCTTTCGATTCCACCTGAAGCTCGGTGATCATCGATGTCTGAAGATCGGACGCTGTTACCGTAAGTCCACCCTTGTCAAGTTCAAACAGGAAATTTTCCAGAATGGGGACAACAGGGTTCGTTGTGATAACACCATTGATATTGGAAAGTTGCTTTAGCAGGTAAGCAGAATTTACGATGAACTTCATCTGTGGATTAGTGGTTTGAGTTAAAGCGGGGTAAAGTTAGAAAGAAAACCGAATTACAAAAACCGGCATTCTGTCCGAAAAACTAGGCTATTTTTTCCGGAAAAACGATTTCGTTCTCAATATTGCCTCGATTTTCCTCCGGTCGATCAGCGCGACATCCGTATCCTGAAGGATTGCGTAACCCTCGCGCGACCGTCCAGGGTCAAATAACCACAGGCGATAGGTTCTGTTGCCGATATCGGTCACTACAATCTCCATCTTTGGCCTCACGCGACTCAGACTATCGATTAACCTAGGTTCAGGAATATACTCTTCAACAGTCAGCAATGATACATTATCCAGGAACGTATTGATCTTCGCCGTATCGGCTTCGGGCATGTCCCGGATGCCGAAATAATTAGTCAACAACTCCACTGCGAAATTCTCAACTGGCTCTTGCGGAAAGCGTGCCTCGAGCTTCTTGAAATTGCCCCAGTTGAAACCAAATACAAACTTGTCCCGCCATCCGTGTGCACCCATTTCAAGAATTCCTGACACGTACACCCGATAGCCAGGAATGGCCATTACGTATACGTCTCCCGACGCCATGTCGGCAAAATAGGCCTGTGTCTTGCCGGTATTGCCTCCTGCGAGAAACTGCTTGCGCAACTCGTCACCAGCGTACAGCGAGACTTTCACGCCCGTTCGGGACATTTCCTCACGGATCGAATCGCGCTGTGCCTGAGCGACTGGTCGTTTTGGCTGTGCTTGCTGAAGCGTCGCAAACAACACGCGAATCATGCCACTCTCCGCATCGTATCGGTCGTTGACCCGCCAACGTGCGCCATCAAACGCGAGTTTCACGACACCTGCGGGGGACTGAAGTTCCACGCGACTGATCTGGCCGAGATCGTCCACGCGAAACAAACCCTGATCAACGTCGAGACGGTTTTCGGGTTGCACCCACCACCACGCGAGTAGCGTAGCTACCGTCAGCACTGCCAGGATATATAATTGTCTTCTGTTTGCTCGCGCTTGCATAGTTCAAAACGTTGCGAATTTTCGTTTTCTCCAATACGCGCGAGCTACCCCAAAGGCAACCAGGACGACAAGAGGACAACCGATGTTGACAATCTGCCACGTAAGACGTTCCCGCGCGATCCGTTCGCGGTTGAGAGGGCGTGTCGCCAGACTCCTCCCCCTCGCGCGGATCAGTCCATCGCGGTCCACGAGGTATGCAATCATGTTCAACAGAAGATCCTGATTCGCGAAGGTGTAGTTGGCAAACGGGTCAAATCCGAGCGGAAGTGCTTCGCCTGTCCGTCGGTTAACTTCATTCCGAAGCAGATCGCCGTCGGATACCACAATCAGACTGGTTGGTATGCTTGCCTCACGAAACGCCGCAGGATCAGCGCCATCGGGAAGAAAACGGTTTTTGTACAACGAACTGAAAGTACCTTCCAGCAGATATGCTACGGGAACAAACCGTTCAGTGAATTGATCCGCTGTCAGGTTTCGCCGCAATTCACTGACGTTGACGTTCACCGGCGCCGTCAATTTGCGGGAGTACTGCGATGAAAACATCAACGGTGTTTTCCGCACCCCATCAGCTTTGACTGTGTCCAGACTGCTGACAAATCGCGTAACAACGCGGTCGAGGTTGCGCGTCACCGGATGGTCAGCGAATCGGTTGATCAACGGAAAGAACGGCCACTCGATCAGATGCAACTGCGGGCTACCATCAGCTTGTTGTCCCGTGACGACGGGGTACGCCGCGGCATACCGATCTTGTACTAAGTCAGGATTGATCCGGACACCATAACGGAACAAAAGATCGTCGAGTCCGGTCTCGTAAGGAAACGCGAAATAGTTGGCTTGCGTGGCACTGTCCATACTCGCGTCGAGCCGGTCGATCAAGAACAGAACCTTCCCCCCCGTCATCACATATTGATCGAGACGATACTTGTCGAGGGGAGAAAATGTATTCGTCGGTTTGGCGATGATGATTGCATCGAGGTCATTCAGCGTCGGGTCCTGGATATCTGTCCGGCGAAAGTGATATAACCCTGAGATGCCTCGAACAAAGGAAGAAACGCTTGCGCCATCGAGTTCACCGTGCCCGGAGATCAGTCCGACCAGCGCCGGGTCATCTTCCGTGAGCTTGTAGATCGCATTCGCCAGTTCAAACTCAATACCCTCGATCGACTCGTTGATCTTGTTACCTTTTAGCAGCGTGACACCTGTTTCCGCACCACTGTACGACACAACCGCTCCCGGAAAGATCAACTTCTCGACGCGGTTGCCATCACGTGTATCGATAACGTTAGTGGGCTGCACGCCCTTTGCGGCGAGGTCGGCCATAAACTCAGAACGCGCCTTCTGACCCAGTGCCGCAGCCGGATCTGTGAACGCGTACTGAACGCGATTATCCGAGTAAAGGCGAAACATTTCCAGCGTCTCCCGGATATTCTTCTGAAAACGTCTAAACTCTGCGTTAAGCTCTCCTTCCAGAAACACCTCGACATAAACGACATCATCGAGATCCGCGAGAATCTTGCGCGTGGACTCATGGATGGAATAGCGCTTGTCGCCGGTCAGATCAGCGCGAAAAAAAAAGCGTGAAGCGAGCAGGTTGATCAGCACCAGGAAAATGATGCCATTCGCCAGTAAAAGCAAGTCGCCCGTTTTTCTACTCTTCCAGTTCACCATGAACGCGACCCCACGTTAATACGAGTAATCAGCAACATCGCCGCCGTAACGCTGGCAAAGTACACGATGTTCCGGCTATCGACCAATCCGCGGCTCAGCGCATCATAGTGATAGGCCAAGCCTAATTCGCGAATAAACAACGTCGATTCCGACCACACATTGAGTTGCGACAGCGATTCAAATCCCGCGAAAAGCAGATAACTCAGAAATGCCGCAACAATAAATGAGACAATCTGATTGTTTGATACGGACGACGCGAATACACCTATTGAACAAAATACCGCCCCCAACAGCGACAGCCCGATATACGACCCTAAGACACCCGGCGTATCAATATTCCCCGGCGGGTTGCCAAGCGCGTGAAGCGAATAATAGTAAATGACCGTGGGCAGCAGCGACAGGATAACGAGGAGAAAGCACGCTAGAAATTTGCCCATGATAATATCCCAGTCCGACAGCGGCTTCGTGAGCAATAACTCCAGCGTACCACCTCGTGACTCTTCTGCAAAAGTCCGCATGGTAATCGCCGGGATCAGAAAAATAAATACGTAAGGCCCGAGCGAGAACAGCGTTTCCATGTCGGCGTACCCATAGTCGAGCACCGACGTTTCCGGGAACACCCACATCAGCAAGCCGATGGCCGTCAAGAAAACTCCGATGACCACATATGCGATCAGGGAGTTGAGAAAACTATTGAACTCCTTGGATAGGACGTGAATCATTTTCGGAAAAACGCAAATATAGGTCTTAATGATATATCCTGCGCAGACTCGTCTCCCGGAAAGACCGTTTGTCCTCCGAAAGTTGGGATTTTAGAATTCCAATTAGTATATTACTGAGATAAAGAAGTTTACATTTTATCAACAAAATTGCGATCATGAAAAGAGTTTCAGATGTTTTATCCCACAAGGGAAGAACAATCATTTCTGTCACCCCTGATGCGAAGGTGTTCGAAGCACTCAAAATCATGTCTGACAAAAACATCGGATCCGTACTGGTGATGGACGGCGCAAACTATGTTGGGCTGCTCACCGAACGCGATTATGCGCGTAAGGTCATCCTAAAGGGCAAAGCATCATCTGACGTCAAAGTACGGGATATCATGTCCGCAGAACTTCCCCACATTCAACCCGACACCTCGATCGAAGTGTGTATGCAACTAATGTCGGACAAGAACGTTCGTTACTTGCCGGTATTCGAGGACACACAAGTGGTCGGGATTATCTCGATTAACGACGTGATCAAGGCAGTCATCGCAAACCAGCAAGACACCATCCAGCAGCTGGAGAACTACATTCACTCGTAAGGTACCTCGGGAAGCTTCGTCAACTCGCGGAAAATATTTTCCAGGGAACTTTCCTCCTGTTTCAGCCCGACGAGCGCGAGATTGCGCTCGGCGGCATAACGGAATATTTCTGCGCGGATATCGCCTGTCCTCGTTATGCGATAGCGATTTCCTCCGAGATCTTCGATGCGCGAAATACCCGGTATCTGCGACATGTCAGCAACATCGATGGGCGCCTCAAACTCAACAACAACGCGGTCACCTGCACCGTGGCGGGCGAGTAGCGTTTCGAGCTTGTCATTCGCAACAATCGTCCCGCGATTAATGACCACCACACGCTCGCAAATCGCCTGCACTTCCTGCATGATATGCGTGGAGAAGATCACGGTCTTGTTCGCACTGACCTCGCGGATGAGTTTGCGAATTTCGGCAAGCTGGTTGGGATCAAGCCCTGACGTGGGCTCATCCAGGATCAGCACTGCCGGATCGTGGATCAACGCCTGCGCGAGTCCTATACGCTGACGGTATCCTTTTGACAAGCTTTCGATACGCTTGTTTTGCTCGTAGCTCAGGCCACACCGTTCGACCATCTCACCCACGCGCCTTTTCAGTTCCGCCCCCCGCAAGCCGTACAGTCTTCCCACAAAAGAGAGATACTCATGAACATACAGATCGAGATACAACGGATTGTGTTCAGGGAGGTACCCCGTAATCCTTTTGACCTCCATCGGCGCGGCGACGACGTCATAGCCGCCCACGACAACCTTGCCTGACGTAGGCGGTAAGTAGGATGTCGCAATCTTCATGGTCGTCGACTTCCCGGCCCCATTTGGACCGAGAAACCCGACAATCTCTCCTTCGCTGACCTCGAAGGAAATGCCGTTCACAGCCTTCTGGGTTCCGTATTCTTTGACCAGGTTCTCGACGAGTAATGACATGACGCGCTAAAATAGGAAAAATGTGGAAAGCGACTGCCGTGTACGTTCGGGCCAATATTGAGCCGACACGGCTGTTACCAACGCTTAAACAGGCTTATTAATTACATCACGTTGAATTCATCCCATAGTTTTCTGACATTTGAAAAATTTTCATCCATGCGCACCGGTTTTTTGATCCTGATCCTGCTGGCGTCTGCCTCCTGCCTGGCGCAGACCGGCTTCAGCGTCCGCTTTACGGTCGACGGTCTGAAAGACACCACCGCCTATCTCGGCTACTATTACGGCGAAAGTACATTCATCAAAGACACCGCCCAGGTGAATAGCAAGGGCGAGTTTGTGTTCGACGGCAAACAATCGCTTCCGCAGGGAGTCTATTTCCTGGTTTTGAACAAAACACGGATATTCGAATTCGTCATCTCCCAGGACCAGCACTTCTCCCTGGCCACCAACACTGCCGACTACGTTAAAAACATGAAGGTCACAGGTGACATTGATAACCAGTTGTTCTTCGAAAACATGATCTTCAACATGGAGCGCCACAAGGAAGCCGAACCTTTTATCAAGGTGTTACAGGACAGTACGCTGACAGAGGCGCAGAAGAAAGATGCGCGTGAAAACTTCTCGAAAGTTAACGCTAAGGTGCTGGCGTATCAGGAGGGTGTCATCCGGGAGCATCCAGGCACGCTGACCGCGAGAATATTCAAAGCCAACCAGCCGATCAAGATCCCCGATCCACCAAAGAAGGCGGACGGAACAATCGACTCTACATTTCAACTAAAATGGTACCGACAGCACTTTTTCGACAACTTCGACTTAGCTGACGATGCCTTGATCCGCCTGCCGAGACCGATCTACCAGGAGAAGGTACACGAATACCTCGACAAGCTTTACGCTCCCCAGGCCGATACCCTGAAGAAAGCGCTGAGTTTCATCATCAACAAAGCGAAGAAGAATCAGGAAACGTACAAGTATTCCGTGTGGGTCTCTGTGCTGAAGTTCCAGAATCCGGAGATTATGGGACTTGACGCGATTTTTGTGCATCTCAACGACACCTATTTTGCAACAGGGGAAATGAATTTCTGGGCCAATGAGCCCATGAAGAAGAACCTGAAAGAGCATGCCGATCGATTGCGCAAAAGTCTTATCGGCCAGAAAGGTGCCAACCTCGTCATGCAGGATATCAACCTGAAACCTCGCGCTCTCTACGACATCAAGAACAAGTACACAATACTCTACATCTTTGACCCCGATTGCGGGTCGTGCAAGAAAGAGACCCCGAAACTCGTCGAGTTTTACAACAAGCGCAAATTCGACGTCGAGGTCTTCGCGGTCAGCGCCGACACGAGCATGGCCAAGATGCGAGACTATATCCGCGAGATGAATATGCGCTGGATAACCGTGAATGGGCCCCGGACATACGTCGCGCCCTACCACGATCTGTACGACGCGAGCAGCACGCCCACCCTATACGTGCTGTATAATCGGAAGATCATTATCGGAAAGAAAATCCCTGCGGAAAAACTGGAGGATTTTCTGACACAGTATGAACGCGTCGAAAGGCTGCGAGCGGCGAATAAGTTGTAATTGTCGCTAAGAGGGGTCGAAAAATACCCCGGCAGTCGATTTCATGACAATTTTTCATCTTTTTCGGCCCTCGGTGCAACTATTCGCGCTCCGATGAGTATCTAATAACGCGTAAGCCCAATTCAGAACGCTAAAAACTACAACCTATGGCCTTTCTGGAGAGACTCCTGGGGAAAAAGAAACCGTCGCTAAAAGCTCGTTGTCCCATCACCAAAGAACAGATCGAAAACGGCTTTGGATACCTTCTAACCACGGCGGACGTTGTGATGTCTCGGAAATACTGGGATATGGTGATGACCGAGCCGGAAACGCTATCCTATTCTATCTCGCACTTCCGCAATCAGGAGAATGGGACCTTTATGCGAAACCTGATCTTCGAGAAATACAGCAGTGTGGAACAACCCTGGATGATCTCGGATTCATGTATCAACCTGTTTGAAAATATCGACCGCCAATCCGCTAAGGAGAACGCGAAGAAGTGGTGGGCGTCAAATGGGAGCTTCCGGCCTGCTAATACTGGTTCGGCGTTAGAATCCCTTGAACCCGATATGTATCAGGAACTGAAGGACTACGCTGTATTGGAAGCCGGTCGGTTAAAAGCAACACACGCGGGGGGCGCTAGTTCGAACGCTCGATTGTAAACTGGACCAGGTCCCGGAGCGATTTCCGGTAGTCGGAGTCAGGTAGTGTGTCGAGAATACCGAGGGCCTCGCGATGAAAGCGGTTCATCTTTTCCACTGCGTATTCAATACCTCCCGACTGCTTCACATAAGCAATCACTTCCTTGACCTTACGGGGCTTGTCGCTTTCGTTCCTGACAATTCCGATGATGCGGCGCTTCTCTTTCCGGTCAGAACGGGACA
>JBIQJZ010000158.1:0-9096 GCA_044507115.1 Flammeovirgaceae bacterium
CTTCTTTTGAAGAAGCGGTCGCCCTCGCTTCGCGGGCTTCCCGTCGCTCCTGCTTGCGGAAGTAGCCCCTGAAGAGGAAATTATGCTGGAGCGCCTCCATATTCTGGTCGAGTTTCTCGGACGCCAGCGCAGCGTTTTCAATTGTCGTTCGCAGCTGGTCTCCCGCGCTTGAGTCAGCGAGCAACACGCCAACGACATTGTCGCGTGAGCGGACATGGGATGTGAGTTGGTTCAGGCTTTCCGATAGTTCACCAGCCTGAACGCTAACGCGCTCGACGTTCGCAAGTGCTACCCGGAATGTGTTCGTATACGACGTATCCGAGATCAACGTGGGCAAGAGCCCCGGGCCAGTGCGCAGATCCTGAACCAGCATCTGCAGTTCTTTAGAGACCCGGGCAGTGTTGTCGCCTGTGGTTCGCAAGCCGGCAATCGCAGCGCGCATCTCCTGGGCTACGGCACCATCGTTCAGCAGTTCACCAACGATACCCTGACCACTGCTGATTCGAGACGCGATTGTTCGCAGATCGTCTGTCAGGCTTCTGGTGTTTTCACCGACGTCGCGGGCAAGGTTGAGAATGTCCTGCGTATCGGTCGGAGAAACAGTACTGAGCGTGTCGCTCTCTCCTATGACAGCAGTCGAGCGACCGGGCCGAATGACGACAATCTTGCTTCCGACGATCCCGTCTGATCCGATTGATACCATTGCATCATCTTGAATGAACCTGTTCTGATTTTCCTTGAGCGCAAGGGTGACCACGACCTTGCCTTCGGACGCGATTCGCACTCCTGAAACTGTCCCAATCTTCACGCCCGACAGCCAGACGTTGTCACCGGGCTTAAGGCCCTCGACATTTCGAAATACGGCGTGAACCTCGAATGTTCGACTGAAGATATTGTTCTCACTGCCGATAAGAAAAACCGCCGCGAGAAACAAGGCAAGCCCCGCCAGAACAAAGGCGCCAAGTCTAACTTGTTGAGCCGTTTCTTTGCGTTCCATATTTATCATTTGGCGTTAGTAGTTAAAAAATGGTTCCAATTCAGGGTCGGTCGTACTCTTTAGTGCATCGAACGTACCTTCGACCCGGTTCTGCCCCTCAACGAGCGCAACAATGCGATCAGATGTGTGCTTGGCGCTGCTGATGTCGTGTGTGATAATGATTGACGACGTCTGATATTTTTCCCTCACTTCCAGGATAAGGTCATTGATCTCCATTGCTGTGATCGGATCAAGACCGGATGTGGGTTCGTCGTACAGCATGATGCTTGGCTTGAGGATGAGCGTGCGGGCAATACCCACCCGTTTTCTCATTCCACCAGATAATTCCGCAGGCATCTGATCCACCGTATGCGCCAGCCCGACGTCCTCCAGCGCATGCATCACCATGTCATTCAGTTCAGTCCGATTTGTCAGTCCGAAATTTCTGACCAATGGAAACTCAAGGTTTTGTCTCACGGTCATCGAATCGTACAATGCACTACCTTGGAAGGAAAACCCAATCCGAAGACGCAAGTCATTCAGTTCCTTTTGGTCGAGCGCGAAAACATTCTTACCCAGCACCGTGATCGATCCGGCATCTGGCTTCATTAGACCTACCATGCACTTGATAAGCACTGATTTCCCCGTTCCCGAACGACCGAGAATAACGAGGTTCTCTGACTTGTACAGATCAAGGTCAACTCCTTTCAGCACATCCCGATCGCCGAATGACTTCCATACGTCGCGAACCGATACCATCACGTCGGGGAGATTATTGACATCCGCACTCGCCAGCTCGTTCATCGTCGGAATAGATTAATAAACTGAAGCGAAATGAGATCGATTACAAAAATGAGTATCATCGAAATCACCACAGCCGAATTAGCCGCCTTTCCAACACCAGTGGTACCCTTGCCGGAGTGATACCCTGCATAGCTTCCAACCAGCCCGATGGCGAATCCAAAGAATGCTGACTTGATCAGCGAGGAAAACACATCCAGGTACGTAACGTTGACGGACACTTCATAGAAGTACAATTGAAAGCTTGTTTTGTTGAACACATTTACAGTCAGAAAGGACCCGAGTAACGCAATTACATCTGCGTAAATTACAAGGATGGGCAACATCAGCGTTGCGGCGGTGACACGGCTAACGACCAGATAGGAGAAAGGTCGTGTTCCGGACACTTCCATCGCGTCAATCTGCTCGCTAACCTGCATACTACCGAGCTCCGCTCCAATGTTGGAGCCGAGTTTCCCGGCACAAATAAGGCCAGTGATCAGAGGACCTAACGATCGAACTACTGCTTGTGAAACCAGCGAAGGCAGCCACGACTCCGCTCCAAATGACGCCAACGAAGGACGGGACTGCCGGGTAAAAACCACGCCGGCAATAAACGCAGTAAACCCGATCAAGAACAATGACTTGTTACCCATTTGATAACACTGTCGAAGAATCTCTCTCCACTCGTACGGAGGGAGAAAAAATTCCCGGAGGACCCGGAAAAAAAAATGATGGATGTCCGCAATGCGAAGAAGAAATCTCCTGAAATTCATCAACTCGATCAATTGTTGGCGTAGTGTTTCTATAAACATGCCTGCAAAGACGCTGTAGTGTATGCCAGCTGTTACCGGTCTGCAGGCATGTTAAGCACTCCACTGTGGAGAATAATCCACATACACCGGTGCCGTTTTTTGCAGTTTATTCGCGACAACAAATGTGTTGGCTCGTGACGAGGGGCATGACATTTTCATCTTTAATCAGTTAATTCCGTCGTATGCCATCGCGTCTGAGAAAGATTTTGAACCGGATACTGAAGGTTGTTGCGTGGATTGCGGCATTCATCGTCGTGCTCCTGGTCGCGATCGCCCTGGTAATCCGACTACCTTCAGTGCAGCATCGCATCACACAGGAAGCCATCGGCTTCCTGGAAGCGACCATCGGAACGAAAGTCAGTCTGGGAAGGATTCTGATCGGATTTCCGAAGTCGATCGTCCTGCGCGACTTGTTCATGGAGGATCAACAGGGCGACACGTTGGTCTTCGTCGGACGTTTGTCAATTGATACGGACCTGTGGGGTCTGGTCAACAACAGGATCGAACTGAACAACGTGGAATTGACCAACACGGTAGCGAACGTCTGGCGAGCGGACGACGACAGTACTTTCAATTTTTCTTATATCCTCGACGCTTTTGCAAGCGATTCAATTCCAGCCGACACGTCCGAGCAGTCTTCATGGAACATCATACTTGAAACTGCAAAACTCGAAAACATCCGCCTTCACTTTAACGACGGGTTAACAGGAAACGCTGCTGCCATTGATCTCGGAGAGTTGCACCTGGATATGCGTGAGTTCGATATTCCTTCAAATACATTCGCTGTCGGTGATATCTCACTCCTCAACACAAGTATTACATTCACCCAGGCAAAGCCCCCCGCGTCGGACTCCGGCGATTCGCAGCCGTCACCCGCTATCTCCGTACGGGATGTCGAGATGGAAAACGTGAACATACGTTACGAACAGCAGGCGTCGGGTCAGCAAATGAAACTCGCCTTGGGAGAGTTTCGCCTGCTTGCTGACAAGATCGATCTTGACGCCAGGGAAATCGCACTGAGAAGTATTGTGCTACGCCAAAGTACCATCGAACTGCACACCCTTTCCCCTGCAGCGGATGACGATGTGAATTTAGACCCTGATGCCGATGGCACCGCGCCCGACACCGCTAGTTGGCATATTACACTTGCCAAACTGGAAATGCGCGAGAACACAATTGGAAGGTTCGACCACACCACGCCCGAGACTCCAGGTGTCGTGAATTTCAACCGCCTCCTGCTGACGACCCTTTCTGCCGATGCCAGTAACCTCCGGTACGACGGCCAGGAATACCACGCTGACCTTAGATCCTTCTCCTTTCGGGAACGAAGTGGATTTACTGTTCGCTCGCTAACAGGGATGATCGACATCACCGCAACGGAAGCGGCGATGGACAACGTAGTACTTCAAACAGGACACAGCAGAATCGAACTGCGGGCTACGGCAAATTTTGCGAGTTCCCCGAGCAGCGAGGAGTCCTGGCAACACGCCGAAATCACTGCAGGAATCGCGAACACACATATAAGCGTTCGAGATATCGACTATCTTCTACCTTCAGTCAGAGACAGTCTTCCCATCCATCTCCCACCCGACACGGACATCCATATTAACACCCGACTTCAGGGACGGGTAAACGATCTCGAAATCGCGCATCTTAACTTCCGGTCTATGGGAGACACCTATCTCAACGCCTCCGGGCGTATTGAAGGCCTCCCCGACCCTGGTCGTCTACAAATGAACCTCGCAGTCGACAAGTTCCACACAACGCGCCAGGATTTGCAATCAATACTTCCGGATACCTTATTGCCAGACTCTTTGCGCTTACCCGAATGGATCGATTTTGCGGCCTCATACAAGGGAGGTCTTAAGAAGGCGGATTTCTCAGCAAAGCTGACATCTGACGTCGGTGCCATCGAAAGCAATGGAAACATCGACCTCGACTCCTCCTCCACATCACGTGGCATAAACGCAGAGCTTTCAGCAGACGAATTTGATATCGGCTACGTACTAGGTAAGTCTGACAGTGTGATGGGGGCTGTCAACGCCCGCGCTGAAGTGCGCATATTCGGTCTACATCCGGACGAGATGGATGGCACGCTCACAGCCGTGGTCAACAGCTTTCAATTTCAGGGATACCGCTATGAGAACTTCCGAGTGGAAGGACGTATTCTCGATCAAATCGCTTCTCTCAATGCTCAATCAAAAGACGAAAATTTCGACTTCGACGTGGAAGTGCATTACACCTTTACAGACGACGTTCCCCGATACCAGTTCACAGCCGATCTTCGAAATGCCGACTTCAACGCACTTAATCTGAGCGCGGATCCCATACGCGCCCGAGGTACGCTTGAGGTTGACCTCGCAACATCTGATTTCAAAGTGGTCAACGGCACCGTAGGCATTCGGAAAGTTGCCATCTACAACGGCGATGAACTCTATGCGGTAGATTCCCTGCTGTTCGCTTCAATCGACCAGGAAGGACGATCGGAAATCAACATCGATTCAGATCTCCTCACCGCGAAATTTTCCGGATCCATCAATATCTTCGGACTGCCCTCTGTGATGCGGGAGTTTGTTCACACCTACTATGCACTACACGATTCACTGGACATAAAAGACGCTCCTGCACAAAATTTTCAGTTCGACATCCAGCTAAAAAACACCGAACTCCTGACGGAACTACTGGTTCCCGAACTCAGGACCTTCAAACCTGGTCCGATCACGGGCGAGTTCAATAGCGAAACAAGAAACCTCGCCATATCAATGGAAATCCCCGCTATCCAATATGGAAACGTTGGCATTCAGTCATTCACGTTTACAACGGAATCGAACACGCGGAGACTGAACTGCCACCTCTCTATCGATAAGATCATGGTAGACTCCATGAGAATCGACGGGCTGGAATTTGATGGTATCGTTGCGGACAATGAGATAGAATCAGAGCTCATCGTCCTGGATTCTGCAGATAAGCGAAAGTATGTTATTGCCAGCACCATTCTTAGCACTGAGGGAGGATTTGATCTCCGACTACCTCCAACCGGAATCGTCCTGAACTATGAACCATGGACTGTACCCGAGAACAACCACCTGAGGTTCGGAGGAGCACAAGTCGCGGCGAAGGATCTCGAATTAGCTCACGGAGCGGAGCGCATCGTATTCACCTCTTCAGGTGAGAAAGGAACTCCGATGACGGTGGGATTCCGGGACCTGAACCTCGAAAGTCTCACCAGCATGGTTGCAGAAGAACGCCCGTTGACCGGGGTGCTGCGTGGAGAAGTAAACTTGCTTCCGAATGAGACGGCAATGACCTTTACTTCCGATCTTTCGATTTCGCAGTTCAAAATCAGAGAAGTTCCATGGGGTGACATTGTACTACACGTCTCGCAGGAGGCAGCTAGCCGTTTCGATGTTGACTTCTCGCTGCGCGGCTCGCGTAATGAAGTTACCATCCAGGGGTTCTATTCCGCAGGCGAGGAATCGTCCATGGACATCAAGGCAAATGTGAACCGGTTCGACCTCCCCTCTCTTCAACCCGTCCTGCAAAGTCAGGTACAAGACCTTCAGGGACAAATGCAGGGTGAGATACGGGTGACGGGATCGCCCCAAAAGCCGTCCATTAACGGAGAGGTAAATGTGAACGAGGTAAAATTTTTCTCAAACTTCCTGAACACCGCGTTTTCGATCGACGACGAAACGATCTCCCTGGTCGACACCGGTATCTCGTTCGACCGCTTTGAGATAGCAGACCGCTCGGGCAACATTGCCCGTCTGGACGGCGCGATCCTCACACGCAATTATCTTGACTACCAACTCCGCCTTGACCTTACCGCTGAAAACTTTAGGCTTCTGGATACTGAAGAGGGCTCCAATGACCTCTTCTACGGACGGATCGACATCCACGCAAACGCGCGCATACGCGGAAACAGCACGACACCGGAAGTAGACCTCGACGTATCGCTCGCAGACGGGAGCAACATCACATACATCGTTCCGCAATCGGAAGCCGCAGCGCTGGAGACGGAGGGGATCGTAAAGTTTGTCGATCGCTCATTCGAAGGCGACCCTTTCATGAAACAAGTCAGCGCGGAGTTGTCGGACACACTGAAATCTACCTTCCGCGGCATTGACCTCACGGCCCATATCGAACTGACCGACCAGGAGCGATTCACCGTTATTATCGACCCGATTACAAAAGACCAGCTTTCTTTCAGTGGAAACTCGACGCTGACCTTGCAAATTGACCCGACAGGCGACATGAACCTGACCGGACGCGTGGAGATCAGCGAGGGCACTTACAACCTGTCGTTCTACAAATTCGTGCGACGTGAATTCCAGATCGAAAAAGGAAGCTCAATAACCTGGCTCGGTGATCCATTAAATGCCCAAATGGATATCCGTGCAATTTTTAACGTGGAAACGGCTCCAGTAGAATTGCTATCCAACCAGGGGATATCACCTGAACAGATCAATCAATACAAGCAACGCCTCCCCTTCATGGTGTATCTGATATTGAAGGGTGAACTACTGCAGCCCGAAATATCATTTCGCCTGGATATGCCGATGGACGAGCGCAATGCCCTGGGAGGCCATGTATACGCACGCCTGCAGGACATCAACACGCGGGAGTCTGACCTGAATAAACAGGTATTCGCATTGCTGATCCTGAAACGATTTATTTCTGACAATCCTTTCGAGAACCGAGGCGGCGGAGGGTTTGAATCGACGGCGCGCACGAGCGTCAGTAAGATTCTGTCAGACCAGCTGAACAGGCTTTCGGAAAACATCAAAGGCGTGGAACTGAGTTTCGATGTCAAGTCATACGAGGACTACACATCGGGTCAGGCGCAGGGTCAGACGGAACTGCAACTAGGGGTCTCGAAAAGCCTCCTCAATGACCGGCTCGTCGTAAAGCTTTCGGGCAACATCGACATCGAGGGGGAAAATGCTAACCGCGACGCAACAGACTATATTGGTGACCTCGCCATCGAATACAAGATCACGCCGGACGGCCGATTCAGAATCACCGGGTTTCGAAACAGCAACTATGATATGATTGATGGCGAACTGATTGAAACAGGAACCGGCCTCATCTATGTGAAAGATTATAACTCCCTGAGTGAGCTTTTCAAATCGAACGCAGCTACAAAGAAATGACCCCAGCAATCCGGCAAGTTCTTCTGTACCTCTTCTGCGGCCTCGTTGTGATGGCGCTGTCGCGGTGCACGGCAATGAAATTCGTCCCGGACAATCAAGTGCTCTACTCAGGATCCGACGTTGACATTGTACCTGAGGGGCGAATCCGTGCAAAGAAAAAGATTAAGGAGATGCTGGACGCCAACATTCTTCCGAAGCCGAACACGACGATACTGGGTATGCGTCCGGGACTGTGGTTCTTCTACAAGGCCGGCAACCCGAGAAAAAAGGGTTTGCGCCACTTCATGAAGACGAAACTAGGGCAGGCACCAGTGTACATGAGTGACATAGACGACAAGAACATCGCAAAGGCCTTACAGGCACACCTGATAAACAACGGGTATTTTTTTTCGGAGGTGAGTTCCGACGTTGAAATGAAAAACAAGAAAGGACGTGTGACGTATACAGCGCGCGTACGTCCGGTCTATCGCATCCGGGAGATCGCGTTTCCCCGGATGGATACCTTGTTTACCAACATCGATAGCGTAAAGGATGATTCCTACCTCAAGCCGCGGCAGCGTTACAATCTCGAACGAATGAAAGCCGAACAGGAGCGCATCGAACAGGCATTGGAGAATCTCGGATTTTTCTACTTCGATGATCGCCATCTCATTTTCGAGGCCGACAGCACTGTGGGTGACCGCCAGGTCGAACTTCTGTTGACGATTGAGCCGGGCGTCCCGGAGAAAGCCAAACAAGTCTTCCACATCGGTGAGGTATACGTCTACCCCGACTATTCTATCTCAGCCGATACAACGCTACGAGCCGACACACTTCGTATAGGGGAATACAACTACGTGGACCGCCATGGACAATACCGTCCCGAGACAATCACCAAGGTCATCAACTTCAAGCCGGGCAACGTTTACCGCACGATTGACAGGGACTATACGTTGCAGCACCTGATGAGCCTGGGGTCGTTCAAGTTTGTGGATATTCGCTTCCGGGAGTCGCGCAAGGACTCGTCTATTCTCACTACCTCGATATATCTCACACCTCATCTTAAGAAATCGATTCGAGGAGAGGTTCAACTGGTGTCGAAATCCAACAACTTCGTCGGTCCTGGGTTAAGTCTTCGCTTCACGAATCGAAATTTCCTTGGCGGATCGGAACAGTTCAGCGTCACGGCCAATACATCGTACGAAGTTCAGGTTAGCCGTAACCTGCCCAATCCAGTAAACGCTTTGGAATTTGGTGTCGAATCCGAACTATCCGTTCCGCGAATCATATCGCCCTTGAATATCGACTACCCGTCGCGGCGCTATCTGCCTACTACACGGTTCGGGCTGGGCTTCCGGCTTCAAGAACGAATCAACTTTTTCAGGCTCAACTC
>JBIQJZ010000159.1:0-4536 GCA_044507115.1 Flammeovirgaceae bacterium
GATGGTTAACGGTGTCAGGATGTGAAAGAATTCGTGCGCCGCGAAGTCGCGTAGCTCTTGATTGATCTGACCGATCGGCATTTCCGGCAGGTAGTAGAACGAAGACGTGGAGTGTTCCAGCGCGCCATAGCTATCACCCGGTGTATCTGTGAAATAGAAGATGAACGCGTACTTGTCTACAGGTAATTCTCCTCCCAGAAACTCTTTTTGCGCCATCAGTATCTCGCGGATGCTCGCGGCGATCTCCCGGGCTGTGATCTTCCGGTTTGGCGAATACGAACCGATGAGAACCTCCGTGTTGGCCACGCGAATCATGGCTGTATCGGCGGCCGCGTACATGATTGGGGAATCCACCAGATGATCGTAGTCTTCCGCCTGATAAGTATCGATCACATGGTCGCCCGCCGTCGCGCTTTCAAGCGCAATCAGGCCCGTGGTACCGTATAGCTGCGCAGGACGTACGACGCTGATCCGAAAATTGGTTTCTGTCAAGCCGTTGAAGTAGCCAAAAAAACCACTGCTGTTGATGACAAAATTTCGGCCTGCTTCAATGTTAGTTCCAGCGGGCCAGAAGATATCCGGACCCTCCATTTCGGTATCCCACGTATCGTCTAGCCAGTACGTGATCCTGTCGATCTTTCGGGCCTTGCGAATGGACCAGGTGTTTTCATCTTTTCGTTCGACTGGCAGTTCCCGGCCTTTTTTGTCTACTGCCTTCAGTTGGGATACAAACCTTCCGAAATCTTCTACCGAATAGGTGCCGGGAACGATTTTGGGAAGATAGAAGGTTATTGTTTTGTCTTTCACCGGAGGAGGGAAGAGTTCCACGAGAACCCGGTCATCGACGACGTTCGCAAGGTTGACCGTATAGTGGTATGGCCTTCCATCGTTGCCTTGGGCAGCCGACACGTTCGCAACAGCAACTAGGAGAACAACGAAAGTGAAAAACCTCATTTAATTGATTTTGGACCCAAGTTAGGTTTAATTTGCAGGGATCACCGGGACGGAGCAAAAAATACAGAAACTACGTGAAGAAAACAGTCATTATCGGGGCCACCACAAACCAGGGTCGCTATGCGTATCTCGCCGCTCAGATGCTTCGGGAATACGATCATGAAATCGTTCCGGTTGGCGTGCGGGAAGGGACTGTGTTCGGCAAGGACATCCTCAATATCTTCGAGAAACCGGCGATTGACGATGTTGACACGGTCACGATGTACATCGGTCCACAGCGCCAGGAAGAGCACATCGACTACATCCTCGGGTTAAAGCCTAAGCGTATTATTTTTAATCCTGGAACCGAGAATCCCGCCTTCATTCAGCGCGCTGAGTCAGAAGGAATCGAGACCGTTCAAGGTTGCACGCTGGTAATGCTGAGAAGCAAACAGTTCTGAGGGGGGTTGGCGAATAACCCTCAGGATCCCACACGGTGCCGCCCGTTCATTTCTTGAGTACTCCGACAAGAATAATTTTCCACTTCTTATCAGTCGGGTCTTTTTCCAAAACGCGTATTTCGGTTTGTTCCGGACCCCGAACTCCGTTGGTGATGATTGTCTGCTTGAATCGGGCGTACGCCCCATCCTTGTAAATGCGAAGATCTTCCCACGTTCTCTCGACTTCCGTCGGTGTTGGTTTCGAGGTGACAAAGTAGTCGGAAAAGCCGACGACGATAGCTTTCCACCCTTCGAAGTAATTTATGCCTTCGTTATCGGCATACGACCAGTATGCATAGGGTACATGAGACCAGCTGTCCATCCAGGTTTCATAATCAATGCTGAAATAGGCGGCCGTCTCCCTGGCAATTACGGCTTTGATTGCTTCCTCATCTGGTATCTTTTGCGCCGGTGAGGACAGCGACAGACACAAGACAGCGGCCATTGAGATGAGTAGTTTTTTCATGGCGCGTGTTGTTTGGTGGTATAAGTAAGTTAGTGAAATTACTCCGTTTCCTCATCACTCACGCACGACGAAAAGTTGAACTTAAACGCGGCAAACACGTTATCATTAAAGACGGTTCGACGCCATTAACGACATGCGCGTCATCTTTCTGCCGATGCCTCTGAGGAGCAAACTTCGCAGTAAATCTGCGTTATTTTTTGAGCGGGAAACGCTGCAAAAAGGGAGCCTTCCAGCGCCGGGATTCCTGCGTAATTTCGGGGTCCGTCAGCGCGCCGGGGAAGGGGTTTTTTCCGTCGAAAATATGTTCACTTTTTTCGACGTTAATATGCTGTTTCAGAGGCAAAAAAGTGTATTTTTGGCGGTTCTAATCAAGAAAAATGAGTGAAGTTAAAGACAAAGTCCCGGCTGGATATTCAGCCAACAACATCCAGGTTCTAGAGGGTTTGGAGGCAGTGCGAAAAAGGCCTGCCATGTATATCGGAGATGTTGGAGTCAAGGGCTTGCACCACCTGATCTGGGAGGTAGTGGATAACTCGATCGATGAGGCGCTCGGCGGGTATTGCAATCTGATTCAGGTAACGGTTAACGATGACAACTCGATAACCGTGGAAGATAACGGCAGGGGTATTCCCACTGATATCCACGAGAAAGAAAAACGCTCCGCGCTGGAGGTCGTCATGACCGTCCTGCACGCCGGAGGGAAGTTTGACAAGAATACGTATAAGGTTTCGGGCGGTCTCCATGGAGTCGGGGTATCGTGTGTCAACGCCTTATCCGAGATGCTCCACGTGACTGTTTACCGCGAAGGACAAATTTTCGAGCAAGAATACCAGCGGGGAGCACCGCAATACCCGGTTAGGGTCATCGGTCAGTCGGAGCTCCGGGGAACGACTGTTCATTTCCGCCCCGATAAGCAGATATTCCTGGTGACTGAGTTTAACTACGAGACGATCGCTTCGCGCCTTCGCGAGTTATCGTTCCTGAATCCGGGGATTGAGATCCGCCTTACGGATGTGCGCGAAAAGGATGAGAAAGGGGAGCCCCGGGCTGATGTTTTCCTTTCACAGGGCGGCTTGCGTGAGTTTGTCGGTTATATTGACTCCACGCGCGAGAAGTTGATTCCCGAGCCGATTTACATCGAGAACGACAAGGGTACGGTTCCCGTACAAGTGGCGATGAGTTACAACACGTCCTATGCGGAGAACCTTGTTTCATATGTCAACAACATCAACACGCATGAGGGCGGCACGCACGTCGCCGGTTTTCGGCGAGCATTAACCCGGACGTTAAAAGCTTATGCTGATAAGACGGGATTGCTCGAAAAGCTTAAGTTGGATATCAGCGGGGATGACTTCCGCGAAGGTCTGACTGCCGTGATCTCGATTAAGGTGGCGGAACCTCAGTTTGAAGGACAGACGAAGACCAAGTTAGGTAACTCTGAGGTGATGGGCGTTGTCGATCAATCCGTTGGAGAGGTCCTCACGAATTACCTGGAGGAACATCCACGCGAAGCGAGACTGATCGTCAACAAAGTGATCCTCGCAGCGCAAGCACGTCATGCGGCGCGCAAAGCACGCGAGATGGTTCAGCGGAAAAATGTTCTGAGCGGTACCGGGCTTCCCGGGAAACTCGCCGACTGTTCGAGTACCGATCCGAGCATTTGTGAACTCTACCTGGTTGAGGGTGACTCGGCTGGAGGGTCTGCGAAGCAGGGTCGCGACCGGAATTTTCAGGCAATCCTTCCGCTCCGCGGAAAGATACTAAACGTCGAAAAAGCGCAGGAACACAAGATATACGACAACGAGGAGATCAAGAATATTATCACTGCGCTCGGGGTGAGTTTCGGGACTGTCGAAGATGACAAGGCACTCAATCTTTCGAAGCTGCGCTATCACAAAGTGATCATTATGACAGATGCCGATGTGGATGGCAGCCACATCCGCACGCTCATTCTCACGTTCTTCTTCCGCTACATGCGAGAGCTGATTGAACGTGGTTTTGTTTACATTGCATTACCCCCACTTTACCTTGTCAAGAAAGGCAAGGAAGAGCGTTATTGCTGGACCGAGGAAGAGCGCATGGCGCTTGTCAAAGAGCTCGGTGGCGGTAAGGACGATTCAGTCCATGTACAGCGGTATAAAGGTCTTGGAGAGATGAACCCCGAGCAACTGTGGTCGACGACCATGGACCCGGCAAGACGATCATTGAAGCTCGTCAGCATCGAGTCGGCGGCGGAAGCTGATCATTTGTTTTCAATGCTCATGGGCGATGAGGTTGCTCCGCGCCGGGAGTTCATTGAGAAGAATGCGAAGTACGCCCGGATAGACATATAAGCCGACGCCAGATATCGCTACGTTAGAGCGCGCGGTACCTGTACTGCCGTTAATCTTTTTGTGGAACCATCTGATTGTTTTTGCTATGAGTGAGGCGGTATTGTCCCTTGATAAGATCACACAACAAATAGAGGAGAGTAATTACATTAGCCGGGATTTGAGCTGGTTGCAGTTCAACTACCGGGTATTGGATCAGGCGAAGCATATGGATCGAAGCATCTTCGATCGTCTTCGATTTTTGTCTATTACAGCATCTAATCTCGACGAGTTTTGTACAATTCGACTTGGTAGCCTTTACAACTAT
>JBIQJZ010000159.1:4546-9010 GCA_044507115.1 Flammeovirgaceae bacterium
CGGGAGGAGCCCTTCCGCATTCTGTTACTTGCGGAGACGCGCCGGTTTTACCAGGACCAGAACGAATACTTCGTTCAGAAACTGAAGCCCCTATTTGAAGCGAACGGTTTTGCTATCTCAGGCTATGCCGATTTGTCGGTCGAGAATACCCAGCGTGTCAATGAATACTTCAATAGCATCATCTTTCCGATGCTGACGCCGATGGTATTCGATAACTATCACACTTTCCCGGTGCTGATGAACAACCGGTTGCTCTTCGGCGTCGTGACCAAGAATCCGGGAGATAGTCAGAATCAGTTTAAGGTAAGCTTCATCCAGGTTCCGAACAATCTTCCCCGCTTTTACGAGATCGTCTCGGAAGACAAGATATTGTTTGTTCCTGTCGAAGATATCATCAGCTACAACGTTCACAATCTTTTCAGAAACGTAGAGATAGCGAGTATCAATCTCTTCCGGATCAACCGCAATGGCGATTTTACGCTGGAGGAGAGCGAAGACATCGAGTCGAACTTCCTCGAGGATCTCAAGAGAAAATTGAAAACACGTCGATCGGGGAGGGTAGTGCGGCTCGAAGTAATGGCGAACCCCGATCCGTGGATGATGCGCATCCTGAAGATCCAATGGGACCTCGATGACCACAACATATTCTACGTTCCAAAGGAGAGTTTACTTGACTTCACAGGATTGCTGCAGATAGTAAATCATAAGGAGTTCAAGGCGAAACGTGCGCAATTGCCGGATCCGGTGAAGCCCCTGAATTTCCCTGAGCAAGGTACACGAGACTTGTTCGAAGTACTTCAAGAGCGCGATATCCTGCTGCACCACCCGTACAATTCGATGGAACCAGTACTCGAGTTGCTGGAGAAGGCGGCTGACGATCCCTATGTGTTGTCGATCAAGATTACGATTTACCGTGTGGCAAAGGAGTCGCGCGTAACCGCGGCGCTTCTCCGCGCTGCCGAAAACGGCAAGCACGTCTCGGTGCTGTTTGAAGTAAAAGCCCGGTTCGATGAAGAGAATAATTTGCGGGAAGCACAGCGCCTGCAGAAAGCTGGTTGTTTTGTTATCTATGGCGTTAGCAGTCTCAAGACGCACACTAAACTATTGCTGATCGTACGCCGTTACGGCGACGACAAAGTGACTCGCTATGTGCACCTGTCGAGCGGCAACTATAACGAAAACACAGCGAGACTGTATGTAGATATCGGCCTGCTGACGACGCGGGAAGTGTACGCGAACGATGTTTCCGAATTCTTCAACGTTATCACGGGGCATTCACAACCGAGTACGTATCGCAACCTGATCACATCTCCTCGCGACATGAGAATCCAGCTGCTTAACCTTGTTAAGCGCGAAGCGGAGAATGCACGGCAGGGAATACCTGCAGGTATTGTAATTAAGTTGAATTCCCTGCAGGATAAGGAGTTCATCGACGAACTATACCTGGCCTCACAGGCGGGAGTACCGATCAAGCTTATCATTCGGGGGATGTGCAGTCTGCGTCCGGGGAGACCTGGGGTAAGCGAGAATATTGAAGTGATCTCGATTGTCGGGGAGTATCTCGAGCATTCCAGGATATACTACTTTCACAATGCCGGCGACCCGAAAGTGTATATTGGTAGCGCGGACGCGATGGTACGCAGTTTCGACCGCAGAATCGAGTCGCTGTTTCTGCTTGAGGAGGATATTCTGCGTAAGCAGGCGATAAACAACTTAAGGTTCAACCTCAAGGATAATGTCAACGCCTATATCATGCAGGAAGACGGGTCGTACCTGATCAAGGAACAGAATGGTGAGCCACCATTCAACATTCACAAGGAGTTCTACAACGTCACGAAGGAGATCGTGCAGGAAGCGACCCTGTTCTAAGGCTTGTTTCCTTTGGCCCACATATCTCGTAGCGTAACGGTGCGATTGAATATCAGGTTGTCGGGTGACGAATCCGGATCGAGGCTGAAGTAGCCAGTCCGAAGAAACTGGAAACGATCTTCAGCATTGGCGTCCGCCAGGGCCGGCTCGGCATAAACATCCTTCAGCACCTTTAGCGATGCCGGATTAAGATAGTCCTTGAAATCTCCGTCTGCCTGTCCGGGATCTTCGACATTGAACAACCGGTCATACACCCGAACTTCGACACGCTTGGCATGGGGAACACTGACCCAGTGGATGGTTCCTTTGACATGTATTCCCGAGGTATCGGAACCACTGCGACTCTCGGGTATATAGGTGCAGCGAAGTTCACTGATATTCCCGTCGGCGCCGCGAACGACCTCTTCGCAACGGATAATATATGCACTCTTCAGCCGAACCATCTGCCCGGGCGCTAACCGGAAGTACTTTTTGGGTGGGTTTTCCATGAAATCCTCACGCTCGATATAGAGGGTTCGGCTGAAGGGGACTTTTCGTCGCGTAATGACTGCGGCTTCCGGATTGTCTTCACTATCGAGCATTTCCTCCCGCCCTTCGTCGTAGTTGGTGATCACAACCTTGATCGGATCGAGCACAACCATACGACGCAACGCGATTTTGTTGAGATGTTCGCGTACGCAGAACTCAAGTAAACCCACGTCGATCAGGTTCTCGCGTTTAGCCACGCCGATCTTGTCGCAGAACTCCCGAATACTCTCCGGTGTGTATCCCCGGCGGCGAACACCGCTTAACGTGGGCATGCGCGGATCGTCCCATCCGCTGACGTGCTTTTCATTCACGAGCTGCAGCAATTTTCGTTTGCTCATGATCGTGTAAGTCATGTTCAACCGCGCGAATTCATACTGGCGCGATGGGAATATCTCAAGGCTACTGATGAGCCAATCGTACAACTCCCGGTGCGGGATGAATTCCAGCGTACAGATGCTATGGGTGACCTTTTCAATCGAGTCGCTTTGCCCGTGCGCAAAATCGTACATTGGATAAATACACCAGTTGTCTCCGGTGCGGTGATGGTGGGCATGCTTAATCCGGTACAGAATAGGGTCCCGCATGTGCATGTTCGGATGAGCCATGTCAATCTTTGCGCGAAGTACTTTTGTGCCGTCAGCGTGCTTCCCTGCGCGCATTTCTTCAAAAAGCTTTCGATTCTCCTCTACAGACCGGTTTCTGAACGGTCCTTCCGTTCCCGGTTGTGTCGGTGTTCCTTTTTGAGCGGCGATCTCATCGCTGGTACTATCGTCGACATACGCCAGACCCTTGTCAATGAGCCTCAGTGCAAAATCGTATAGCTGTTCGAAGTAGTCGGAAGCGTATAGTTCATGCTTCCACTGGAACCCAAGCCAGCGGACATCGTTCTTAATGCTTTCAACATATTCGGTCTCTTCAGTAGTGGGATTAGTGTCGTCGAACCGAAGATTTGTGTAGCCGCCGTACTTAAGCGTCAGCCCGAAGTTCAGGCAAATGCTCTTGGCGTGGCCCATGTGAAGATAGCCGTTCGGCTCAGGGGGAAAACGCGTGACGATCTGTTTGTACTTTCCGGCATCCAGATCTTTTTCAATTATCTCTTCAAGGAAGTTCAGGCTTTTTTCTTCGGACATCTGACGTGTTATATTGAGGCTGTAAAGATATACCTTTACCCTTATTTCAGCTATTTCCAATTTCCATAATGCTATGTCCTCCGGGGTACCTCAAACTGTCACTATCCGCGTTTCCGACTCGATCGGTTCTGTAGCCGGGGCATTCCTGGTGGCGGAGGAAATGGACTACCTCTACGTATTTGCACACGGTGCAGGGGCCGGAATGGACCATTCCTTCATGATCAGACTCTCGGAGGAGTTGGCGCAGCGACGCATGGGTACCCTTCGATTCAACTTCCCCTACATGGAGAGAGGTTCAAGACGACCCGACCTTCCCGCGGTTGCGGAAAAGACAATTGTCCGGGCCGTTGAGACTGCGCAGGAGCGCTTTCCTGGAATTCCGCTTCTCGCCGGGGGCAAGTCGTTCGGCGGACGGATGACTTCCCAGGCAATGTCTCGCAACTCCGACTTGCCTGTGAGCGGGATTGTGTTCGCCGGGTTCCCTCTTCATCCGGCTGGCAAGCCGGGAATAGAACGCGCGGCGCATCTGGATCAGGTACGTATACCCATGCTTTTTCTGCAGGGAACCCGCGATACGCTGGCTGACCTGGGTTTGATTGAGCAAACTTGTCAGAAACTCCCGGGGGCAACCCTTGTGACGTTCGAGGGGGCGGATCACTCATTCCGCGTTGGCAGGGCCGATTTGGTGCCTGCCTTGGCCGATTCTATCCGGCTATGGAGCGACGGTTTGACTGCTTTGTGACATCCTTAGATTTATATTCAGAGATACGCGCGGAGCTTTGGATATTTTATATCTATCTTTGCGCACATTATAATACTTAATTATCAACACTTAATGAAAGAAGGAATCGTAAAATTCTTCAATGAAACCAAAGGATTCGGTTTTGTGAAAGAAACAGCAACCGGCCAGGAGTACTTTGTACACAGCTCCGGCCTG
>JBIQJZ010000160.1:0-8866 GCA_044507115.1 Flammeovirgaceae bacterium
CCTGACTTCAACGATATTGAATCTGTCCTGAACCGGCATGTCCATATTAGACAACCAATCGAAGACATTCATTTTATTACAGCCACCGGTACCGCAGGCACCATTATTCTTGCAACCTGCGACGCTACCGTCTTTGACTGAACCGCATGCACATCCCATTGTTAAATTCCTTTATAGTTCAGTAGATCCGTTCCGATATCTTTTCGGAAGTAGAGACCTTCCCATGTAATTTCGGATACGGATTCGTAGGCGCGCGTTCGCGCCTCTTCAAGTGAGCGACCCTTCCCTGTCACAGCTATAACACGGCCACCGTCGGTCAAGATACGATCGCCATCTGCTCGCGTCCCGGCGTGAAAGATCAGATTGCTATCACCCGCAATCAGACCGCTTATCTCTTTGCCTTTCGGAAATGCACCGGGATAACCACCGCTGACCATAGCAACAGTCACAGCATAGTCCGGATCGATCTCAACCGATTTGCCCTTGAGTTCTCCTTTTGCCGCTGCTACCAGCAGTTCGACAAAGTCACTCTTGATTCGCGGCATGACCGCCTGTGTTTCAGGATCACCCATGCGAGCGTTGTATTCGATGACGAAGGGGTGACCCCCGACATTCATCAACCCCACAAAAATAAAACCTTTATAGTCGATCAGGTCTTTTTTCAGGCCTTCAATTGTGGGTTTGACGACGTCGTTCTCAACGCGAGTCATGAACGCCTGTGTTGCAAAGGTCACTGGCGACACCGCTCCCATCCCTCCGGTATTCGGCCCTGTATCACCTTCGCCGATGCGCTTGTAATCCTTCGCTTCCGGCAGCAGGACGTAGTCCCGACCATCGGTGAGGACAAAGACCGACAATTCGATCCCCGACAGAAATTCCTCGATGAGCACTTTCGCACTGGCCTCTCCAAACTGCTTATTCACAAGCATTTCCTTGATCACAGCTTTCGCCTCGGCCTGAGATAGCGAGATGACAACGCCCTTTCCGCCGGCTAGCCCATCGGCTTTTAACACGATCGGGGGTTTGCAGGTGGAGATATAATCAAATGCGCTTTCGAGCTCAGATACCACAAACGACTTTGCCTTAGCCGTTGGGATACCGTGACGCTGCATAAAATCCTTCGAGAACGTCTTGCTGCCTTCCAGTTGGGCGCCTACTTTACCCGGCCCAACAATAAGGATGTCCTTAAGCCAGGGATCGCTTTCGAAATAGTCGCGAATTCCCTTCACCAAGGGAGCCTCCGGACCGACGACCATGAGGTCGATCTTACTTTTTTGACAAAATTGGCCGAGGCGGTGAAAATCATCGGCCGGGATATCGACATTGACAGCAATGGCAGCAGTGCCGGGATTGCCTGGTGCAACAAAGAGCGCGTCGCACAACGGGCTCTGAGCGATCTTCCAAGCCATAGCATGTTCCCTGCCGCCGCTGCCAATAAGAAGTATATTCATGCAACTACTTAAAATTCAGTGATCACCAAATATATAAGTTCTGGATCATTCTTGGCCGGTAAAGTTGGCCTCTGACTCAGAAAATGCGGGATTTTCCACCTGAGGCTTGCTACGGCCACTCACCAGCGGTCGGCAAGGCGCCTGAGAAAAAGAAAAACCCTCTCCACAAGGGAAAGGGTTCGAATGAGAGCCCGGGGATCGCAGCAAACCTAGTTGGCGTACTCCGACAGAAACTTGATCCTCATCAGGCGGATTTCTTCCTCGGAATAGTCTGCGATCGCGTCGCTTTTCAAAGCTTCTTCAAGACTATCGGTCTCTGCCTCCATGAAGTAGTCATGGATCTCTTCCTGCTTATGCAGATCCAGCACCTGATCGATGTAGTAGCTCAGGTTGAGTTTGGTCCCGGAGAAGCAGATATTTTCGATCTCAGTAAGCAGGTCCTCAAATGAGAGTCGAGTTGACTCAGCGATCTCTTCCAGATCGATTTTTCGGTCGATTTGCTGGATGATCGAAATCTTTGTTTTGGACTTGTTCACCGACGACTTGACGACGACGTCGCTGGCAGTTTCAATATCATTGTCTTCAACGTACTTCTGGATCACCTGGAGGAAAGGCTGACCGAACTTATTAACCTTACCCATACCCACACCGTTGACCTGGGCCATCTCCTCCTTGGATGTCGGATAGGTGGTCGCCATCTCCTCAAGGGAAGGATCCTGGAAGATGACGTAGGGAGGAAGGTTTTTTTCCTTCGCGATTTTCTTGCGAAGGTTCTTCAGCAGCTCATAGAGCTTTTCATCATAAGCTTTAGATGTAACAGCTTTTTCGCTGGATACTTCCTCATCCTCAAGATCTGTAGTGAAATCGTGGTCCCGTGCAAGCTCGATTGCATACGGTTTCCTCAGGAAGGCTTCCCCTTTTTCAGAAACCTTGAGCGCACCGATGTTGTCAATGTCTTTTTCAAGATACTGATATATCAAAGCCTGGCGGATAATGGATTTCCAGAAGTCGGAATCTTCATCAGCTCCTTTTCCATACACTTCAAGGTCAAAGTGTCCGTAGCTTTTCACGTACTCATCCTCTACTCCCCTAATCACATGTACGAGATGACTGAGACCGAAGCGTTCGTTGGTCTGCTTGGTCGCGCGCAGCGCGATCTTGACATAGTCAGTACCATCAAAGCGCTCGCGAGGGTGAACACAGTTGTCACACATCCCGCAATTGTCTTCCGTATACTCCTCGCCGAAGTAGTGCAGCAGCTGACGCCTGCGGCAAACTGGCGACTCCGCGTAGTACTCCATCTCCTGCAGGAGGATCCTCGCGTTCTCCCGTTCTTGTACAGGTTTGTCTTTATTAAACTTCTCGAGCTTGTTCAGGTCGTTGTGACTGTAGAACATCAGACAAAGACCCTCCAGTCCATCGCGTCCTGCCCGACCAGTTTCCTGGT
This sequence comes from Flammeovirgaceae bacterium, assembly GCA_044507115.1. GTDB lineage: Bacteria > Bacteroidota > Bacteroidia > Cytophagales > Cyclobacteriaceae > Chryseosolibacter. The sequence continues at coordinate 2,899 of JBIQJZ010000160.1, forward strand.
AATAACCTTCGAGCGACTTCGGCACATCGTAGTGTACCACGAATCGCACGTCGGGTTTGTCAATCCCCATACCGAACGCGATCGTCGCGACGATAATATCAGTCTCCTCATTCAGGAAGTCGTCCTGGTTCTTGATCCGGATATCGGGATCGAGACCCGCGTGATAGGGAGCCGCCTTGAAGCCATTTACGTTCAACAGCGTCGCGATTTCCTCAACCTTCTTGCGACTGAGGCAGTACACGATACCCGACTTACCCTTGTGATCCTTGAGGAATTTGATGAGCTGCTTCTTGGTTTCCTTCTTAGGCCGCACTTCATAGAAGAGATTTTTGCGATTAAAGGAAGACATGAAGACGTCGGCATCCTCCATCTGCAAATTCTTCTGGATGTCGATCTGCACCTTTGGCGTCGCAGTAGCGGTAAGTGCGATGATCGGCATGTCGCCAAGGTTTTGAATCATCGATTTAATCCTACGGTATTCCGGACGAAAATCATGTCCCCATTCCGAAATACAGTGCGCCTCGTCTATTGCGACAAACGAGACGTTCACCTTCTTGAGAAATTCGATCGTGTCTTCTTTATTGAGCGACTCGGGGGCGACGTATAGCAACTTCACATTGCCGTTCATACATTCTTTCTTCAGTCGCGTTATCTCCCCCTTGCTCAGGGTGGAGTTAAGAAACCTGGCATTGACGCCGTATGCATTCATCTGATCGACCTGGTTTTTCATCAGGGCGATCAGGGGTGAGATTACGATCGCGAGGCCGTCGCGCATCATTGCCGGCAGTTGGTAGCACAAAGACTTCCCTGCGCCGGTTGGCATGATTACGAATGCGTTCTTACCGTCTAGAAGATTCCTAATAACTCTCTCCTGGTTACCGCGAAACTGGCTGTAACCAAAAATCTCTTTCAAGCTTTCCTTTAAAGCATCTTTCTCTTCGACCAGCATCATTTGTACTTATAAAAATCTTTAAATTGTATCTTTAAGCTTTGGTTGATATAAATTTCAAAAACCATTGAATTTAGCAAAAAATATCAAAAAAATTGCACAGGAAGTTCTTTTAAATGAATCCCGGGCAATTGAAAACATAACCGGTTATATCGATAAAAATTTTGAGGCATGCGTTGAGGAAATTTATTCTGCTAAAGGCCGTCTAGTCATTACAGGCATTGGCAAAAGTGCAATCATAGCCAATAAAATTGTGGCGACTTTGAACTCAACCGGCACGCCGTCATTATTCATGCACGCCGCTGATGCTATCCATGGTGACCTTGGCATGATACAATCGCAAGACATCGTTATGTGTATTTCGAAAAGTGGAAATACACCGGAAATTAAAGTTCTGGTTCCGCTCCTAAAACGCCGCGGCTCCAAGCTTGTTGCACTGGTCAGCAACACAAACTCGTATCTCGCTGAACAAGCTGATTTCGTGCTCAATGCAACGATTGCAGAAGAAGCATGTCCTCACAACCTCACTCCGACCACCAGCACCACAGTCCATCTCGCGCTTGGGGATGCCCTTGCAATTTGTCTCCTTGAGCTGCGAAACTTCAGCAGCCGCGACTTTGCCGAGTATCATCCCGGCGGATCGTTGGGAAAACAACTTTATCTGAAGGTCTCCGACATTTATCATCAACACAAACTACCCGCAGTTAGTGCCGCCACGCCGTTAAAAGATGTAATTCTTGAAATTTCGAGCAAACGCCTTGGATGCACCACAGTATTGGACGAAAACAATAAGCTGTTGGGAATTATTACCGTCGGCGATCTCCGGCGGATGTTAGCAAAGGACGCGATGCTCGATCGCGTAAAAGCAAGTGACATCATGAGTGGAAATCCCAAGACTATCCAAAAGAACGAATTTGCAACAAAGGCCTTGCACCTCATGCAAGAATCAAACATTACGCAGCTTGTTGTTATGGACGACGAAAAGGTCGCCGGCGTCGTCCATTTGCATGACCTTCTGAAAGAAGGTATAATATAAAAACACGAAAATACTTTTATAACATTTGGCGACTGACGTCTTTTGCAGAATCTCTTACTAGTAATTTGATAATGAACAAAAATTTGTATGTCGTGCTTATGGCTGGGGGAGTAGGCGTTCGCTTTTGGCCCTACAGCCGCAATTCCAAACCCAAACAGTTCCTCGATGTACTCGGCACGGGAAAGACGCTGATTCAATCCACCTTTGAGCGCTTCCTTCCCGTTTGCCCGGCGGAAAACATATTTGTGGTTACGCACGAAGAGCACGCATCTATCGTCCGCGAGCAACTACCGGAACTCACACCCGGCCAGATCCTTACCGAACCCATGCGGAAGAACACGGGAGCCTGCATCGCCTACGCGAGTTATAAGATTCAGCAAATCAATCCGGACGCTGTCATTGTCGTCAGCCCCGCCGATCATCTCATACTGAAGGAAAATCTTTTTCTCGATGTACTCGGCAAAGCTGTTGATCAGGCTTCAGCGGACGACAAGCTGATCACACTGGGGATCACACCCACAAGGCCGGAAACCGGCTACGGCTATATCCAATACCATACTGACAAGAGTTTTACCAAGAAAGTAAAGACCTTTACCGAGAAACCGGAGTTGTCATTAGCCAAGAAGTTTCTTGAAAGCGGCGACTTTGTATGGAACGCCGGCATCTTCATCTGGAGTGTGAAGTCCATTGTCAAGGCTATCCAACTTCACATGGCCGAAATGGCCGAGGTGTTTGAAGAGATCAAAACGAAACTCGGCACCGACCAGGAGAAAGCTGCGATCGCGGCAGCCTATCCGCAATGCAAGAGCATTTCGATTGACTACGGTGTCATGGAAAAAGCTTCTAATGTCTACGTGTGCCTCGGAGACTTTAGTTGGTCAGACCTGGGTTCATGGGCTTCTATCCACGAGATCTCTCCGAAAGATGAAGACAACAACGTCGTGCGGGCGAACGCGCTTCTTTATGACACGCGCAACTGTATTATAAAGGGTGCGGATGACCGCCTCATTGTCGTCCAGGGTCTCAACGGTTACCTCGTCGGAGAATTCGGAAATGTCTTTATCGTATGCGAGAAAGATAAGGAGGAACAATTCCGAAGGTTCGTGAGCGACGCGAAAGCGAAACCAAATTCCACCGACTTTGTCTGATATCCTGTACGCCAGACATCCATTGCTGCAATTAGCAAAACGTTCTAAAACACCATCATGTCAGAAACTATTTATGGCACGCGAGCGGTAATGGAGGCGATTCGCGCGGGGAAGGAGATTGAGAAGATCATGATTCAGTCCGGCCTGTCAAACGATCTCCTGAAGGAACTGATTGCGCTGGCGCGCGAGCACAAAACTCCTTACACGTTTGTGCCAGCAGAAAAACTGAAGCGGTTCACGAAGAAAAATCACCAGGGTGTGATATGCATCCTTTCCGCCGTGACCTATGCTTCGCTTGACAATCTTGTCGACAGCGCGTATGCCGAAGGTCGAGACCCGTTTCTCTTGATCCTCGAACGCGTAACTGACGTCAGAAACTTTGGCGCCATTGCACGAACTGCAGAGTGCGCCGGCGTGGACGGGATCGTTATCGGCGAGAAAGGAAGTGCGCCGGTCACCGACGATGCGATGAAAACATCAGCCGGTGCTCTGAACCACCTCGCAGTTTGCCGCGAAAAGGATCTCAAACATACCATGCGCTATCTTAGAGAGAGCGGTATCCGAGTCATCGCCTGCACAGAAAAGGCAAGCACAAGCATCTTCGAGGTATCACTCGCCGGACCTATCGCGATCATCGTCGGATCGGAGGAAGACGGCATCTCAGACTCCATTCTCCGGCAAGCAGACGAGCTTGCGAGTATTCCGATGAAGGGCAAGATCGGATCACTGAATGTTTCTGTCGCCGCGGGCATCGCGGTGTATGAAGTGGTGAGACGGAGGATGAATTGATCAGAACCTTGCGTTTCTCCACAAGTCGATAACCTCGTACCAGGTCGACTCGTATTTCTTCCGCCGGATCAAGACATAGTTGTCGGGATCAAACAGGCTGCTGGACCGCGTGAATGTAAAGGAGATATCGAAGCGATCGCCATAGGTCCATACTTCGCGGTTTTCAAACCTGTACACCTGCTGCGGTGCACCGAAGATAATATAGATCATGCCACGGTCGGTCTTCCACCCTTCCTTATATGACGTAAAGTATCGATTGGCAAGTTCGACCCTTCTGAAATAACTTCTCATCAGTTGTCTCGCCCGGTCCGCATCCACAACGATAGCCAGTATCATGCGGTCGAACGCTTTCTTATTGCCGCGAGCAGCGGCAAGGCGTTCAAACTCCTGACGCGTTGTGATGTAAACGAGCGGATCAGCAAGATTTGCCAATTTTGAATACTGCGGATAATCATCTTCCGCTCTCACCGCCAGTCCGGCGATCGCGTTCGTGTCCCGTTGAATGAGGTAGAGTCCCTTGCGTGAAAAATCGAACTCAGTCGTTCCCGAAACGACAAATGTCGAATCGACATCCATAGCACGGGGTACGCGGGCTTGTGCCTCGGAGAATGCCGGGGCTGCCGCCGGAAAGTCATCATCGTAATACGAAACAATCCATGACCCCATATCTCGCCCGAGTTTTACAGGCACCCCTGTTCCGACATACGGATCGGTCAATGGAAATCCATTGCGCAGCAAGTAATTGTCAACCGGGTAGTTCGGTTGCAATGCGACGTAAAACAGCCACGCACGACGCAGCGAATTATTGGTGACCCTGGCAACCAGATAGCGAGTTATATCCCCTGAGTCAATCGTCCCTCGTCCGCGCAATCCCCTGGCATGTCGAGTTACCGCGGCATCGTCAAGCGATACACTGCGGCCTTCTTTGTCGCCCAAGAGGTCTCTGATCTCCCACACCAAAGAGTATTGAGATGTCAGTGCCGCGGTATCGCTGACTTGTAGGTTGTAGAGAATCGTATATCGCATCGAGTCCGACCGAACCGCCCTCAGATCAAGCTGCACAGTCGCATCGGGATTATACACATACTCATAGTTGATATCGCGCAAGGCCTGGCCATAGGAAGCGGTCGTAAGGACAACAAGTATTGCGGTCAAGTATCTATTCATAGCAAAGCTTTTGAGCCAGAGAGCGTCGGGATTCCGCGTTTTCAACCACAATATCAGCAGAAAAGTTTAATCTTCGAATCCCTTTGGCGCTTTAGCACAAGTAGTATTTTTGCTTCCATGGCGAAGATCTTTACGACAGAAATCACCAGCGAGGAGATCCCATCGGACAATCCCATCCATCAACGTCTGTTCAAAGCATATGTTGTGGCCGAGCCGTACGTTGCAGGAGATGTTCTCGAGGTGGGATGTGGCGAAGGTCGGGGCATTGACGTACTCATCCGAAACGCCAGTACATTTACAGCGGTCGACAAGATCGCACCGGTGATCTCAAAGCTTCAGGAACGCTATCCCACGGGGAGGTTCTTAAGTATGAATATCCCTCCGCTGACAGGTCTTGATGATAATCGGTACGACCTCGTGGCAAGCTTTCAGGTCATTGAGCACATCCAGAATGACAAGCTGTTCCTCTCGGAAATCTACCGCGTCCTCAAGCCAGGAGGTACGGCACTCCTTACGACACCCAACCGGAAGCTGTCGCTGACAAGGAACCCATGGCACATTCGGGAGTACCTTGCCGACGAACTCAATGAGCTTGCATCCGGAGTCTTTGACCACGTCGAGATGCGCGGTATCACGGGCAACGCGAAGGTCATGACGTACTATGAGGAGAACCGAAAGTCGGTGGAACGGATTACACGCTGGGATATACTCAACCTCCAATACCGATTGCCCGCACAACTTCTTCGCATTCCCTATGAGATACTGAATCGATGGAATCGAAACAAATTACAATCCTCCGGGGATGAATTGGTCAGGAGCCTTCAGCATGAAGACTATTTAGTTACCAACGACGCAGAGAATGCCCTCGACCTGTTCGTT
>JBIQJZ010000161.1:0-8839 GCA_044507115.1 Flammeovirgaceae bacterium
AGCGTAATCGCGACAATTGCACCGCTGATCTCCCTCATAGCAAGCTCCGTTGCCTCACGAGGTGAGAGATCGGTGTGTTCCAATTTTGCATGAACTGCCTCAACAACGACGATTGCGTTGTCCACTACAATTCCAATCGCAAGAACGATCGCAAAAAGTGTAATAAGATTCAGGGAGAATCCCATCAGGTGCATGAAGAACAGCGTGCCGATGAGAGAAACCGGAATAGCAATAGCCGGAATAAGTGTCGACCGGAAGTCCTGCAGAAAGATATATACGACGAGCGACACCAATAGAAAGGCCTCAATCAATGTCTTGACAACTTCCTGCACCGATGCATCGAGAAAGCGCGAAACATCGTAGCTAAACTTGTAATCCATGCCCGACAGAAACATCGATTCCGCTATCTCTTGCATCCGGCTCTTGATCTCGGCAATAACATCACTCGCGTTAGATCCAGGAAGTTGTTTGATCATGATGGCAGCGGATGGTTGTCCGTTCAATCTCGACTCCACATCAAAATACGTCGTGCTGAACTCGACATCCGCCACATCCCTGATACGCAGCAACTGTCCATCGCGTGTTGCGCTTATCGGAATATTCCGATACTGTTCCTCCGTTGTGTATCGCCCGGCATAGGTTACGACATATTGAAGCGATTGCCCTGACTTGTCCGAGCTTTCCCCCACCTTCCCCGGGGCCGCTTCGACATTCCATTCTGCCAGCGCGCCGAGAATATCATTCGTTGATATATTATATGCGAGCATCCTGTCTGGCTTAAGCCATATCCGCATCGCATACTTCTTCGCGCCGAGCATTTCAGCATATCCGATACCATTGATACGTTTGAGTTCAGGAACGACGTTGATGTCCACGAAATTGTACAGAAAGACTTCGTCGACTTCCGGGTCCTCGCTGTAAATATTCAGGAACATGAGCATCGCGTTCTCCTCCTTCGCGATCTTCACGCCGTTACGCGTCACTTCAGGGGGAAGTTCACCCATCACAGAGCCGACACGGTTTTGAACATTTACCGCGGCTACGTCGGGATCCGTGCCAATCTCAAAGATGATCTGAACGACACCTACACCGTCATTGCCGGCGTCCGACGACATGTACTTCATTCCCGGAACGCCGTTGATCGCCCGCTCCAGCGGCATGATAGCCGCGTTTGTTACTGTCTCGGCGTTAGCCCCCGTGTATTCGACCGTGACGTTTACTTCCGGTGGCGCGATACCTGGAAACTGAGCCATCGGGAGCTGAAAAAGCGCCAGGACTCCAATGAGTGTGATGATCAGTGATATCACGATCGACAGCACTGGTCTTCGTATAAATCGTGTGACCATGGCTATTGGATTTGCATCTCGGACTCTGAATTATGAAGATGCGCAAGCATCTCTCTTATCGGTTGCAAGTCCGGAGTGATAGACTGTCCGTCACTTACGCGCTGAATGCCCTCGTAGAGAATCCTGTCGCCGGGGGACAATCCGGAGGCGAGAACATAGATATGCGTCAGGCGAAACCGCGGGACTACGCGTCGCATCCGCACAATGTTGTCATCGTCTACGATGTAAACAAAAGTCTTGTCCTGAATTTCAAAAGTTGATTTTTGAGGAACTATCAGCGCCTCCCGCACTGGCCGTCTTAGTCTGACCTTTCCGCTGGCACCGTGTTTAATGATACCTTGAGGATTGTCAAAACGCGCGCGGAACGCAATGTTCCCGGTGTTGCCAATGGTTCCTTCGACTGTTTCAATCTTCCCTTCGAAAGGATAAATCCTACCATCGGCGAGGACTAATTCCACGATGTCTTCGCCCCGCTCTTCCCGCCCAAACACGTACTCCAAATACTCTCTTTCTGAAACATTGAAGTATGCGAACACCTGCGAGTTATCAGACAATACTGTTAACAGATCTCCTTCCTGAATAAGGCTTCCCTGACGGTTTGGAAAGCGGTCAATGATTCCGTCAAAGGGAGCCCGGATGTCGGCGAAAGAGAGTCTCAAACGCGCAGACGCCTCCATCGCCCGAGCCTCCTCTACCTTGGCGAGAAATGCATCGTATTTGGATTGAGCGATGGCAAGCTCTGGCTCAGATACGATCGATTCAGAAACCAACCTGCTCACATTCGCGAGATCAACTTCGGCCGCCTTCGCGTCAGCAATAGCGCTCTTAAGCATGGCGGTTGCTCGCGACAGTTCTTCGCGATACTCCTGCCCGTTGATGCTGAAGAGCAGCTGACCTTTCCTTACGGACTCCCCTTCATCAACGTAAATACGATCCAGATATCCCGATATCCTGGCGCGCAGTTCAATATTCCGAACGGAATGAACATTCGCAACATACTCAACGGTGTAAGACGTATCAGCCACGAGTGGATTGGTTACCGGAAACGTCTCCGTTGATACGCTCCCGACAAAGTCGTTTTTGCGACATGCAATCAAAAGAAAGAAGGTGGCTAAGAACCAATAACTGAATCTTCTCAAAGAGAGGAAAGAAATCATGACATGATCTAGGTTAAGAAGCAAGAAATACCAAAAAAGAGATTACAGGCGATGCCGAGTGCGCAACGTCAGCTTACAATAAGAGGATGAAGTCAGACTTCAGGTGGGGGAGAATTTATCTTGAAGGAGATGGAGTAAATCATCCTTTCATCCACCTCCAAAAAATCATCGCCGGCGACGCACGGAATAGCGTTGTCCGACAACAGGTGTTGTTGTTTTACAAAATAGACGCCACCAAAATCAAGAAAACACGGCTCGTCGTCGTTATCATCGTGCTCCTCAATCAGGTCGTCCAGTCCAAACAATCCCTCCATGATAAGCTCGACAATGCTTTCCATCTCATTGATGGAAAGGTCCTCGGGTACGCTATTCGGGTGCGGATCCGGAGGGTCGATGCTCAGGTTAAAGAAATGAAGTGCAAGGAGCAAGCTGAGCACGCGACAAAAGTGGCCATATATTGAGCTCGCAGAGTCCATTACCTGCAAAATTACAAGAATTTCCTGAAAAAAGTAACAATACCCGAGGCGGCTCGCAACGCATACGCTACTCCCAGAGATGGCACTCGTAATCGGCACCGATTTTTTTGTAAATTTCCCGAAACATTTTCGCCGTGATCAGACTATTGCTAATTGCCCTACTCGTCCCATTCCTGTTCCTAAGCTGTAAACAGGCAAACCCCGACGCAGAATTTGATTCGTTCAAAGAATCATTTGTTGAAGACCTCTGGACTGTCTATCCGGAAAGAGCAAGTGCCGTCGGATATCACCGATACGACAGCGTTCTCACCGTACCTGACCAGCCCTATTTCGAAAATCAACTAGCGTTTGCTGAGGAAAAATTAGAAGCCCTTTCTCAGCTCGATTTCGCTGCGCTATCAGACCACAACAAGATCGACTACCACCTGATAAAAAACTCTTTAGAAGGAACGCAATGGCGCCTCCGTACGGAAAGAGCGTGGGAGTGGACGCCCTCCATATACAACGTCTCACGCGTATTCGCGGACATGTTGATCAATGACTACGATGCACTTGAAACGCGACTGCGCAATATCGGCCGACGCTTAAAGTCAGTCCCTGCCTACTATGAGGCTGCAAAAAAGAACATCAGGAATCCGACCCTGGAACACACCAAGCTAGCTATTTCTCAGAATCGCGGAGGACTTTCCGTCTTCGAAGAAGACCTCAAGCGCGCAGTAGAGAAATCCAACCTGAGTGACATGGAGAAATCGGAGATTCTGCGAAACTCCCAACACGCGGTTGCTGCAATAAAGGGATTCGCGGAATGGCTGGAGAACCTGAAGCACGAGAACCCACGCAGCTTCCGACTGGGAGAGGGATTGTACCCGGCAAAGTTCGCGTTTCAAATCCAGTCGAACTATACCGTTGACGAAGTCTATGAGAAGGCTATAGCCCGGAAGGAAATGCTCCACGAAGAGATGTTCACACTTGCCAACCAGCTATGGTCAAAATACATGGGCAACGCTCCAAAGCCTTCAGATCGCCTGGCCTTAATTAAGCAGGTAATCGACAAGATCTCACTGACGCATGTGTCGGCAGATTCATTTCAGCTAGCTATCGAAAAGCAGATCCCGGAGCTCGCCGCCTTTGTGTCGGAGAAAAACCTACTCCATATCGACTCGACGAAACCGCTCGTGGTGAGGAGAGAGCCTGCCTACATGGCTGGCGTGTCGGTCGCCTCTATTTCCGCCCCAGGACCTTATGACAAACAGGGAAATACTTACTACAACGTAAATAGTCTGGAAGGCTGGTCAGCTGAAAGAGCGGAGAGTTTCCTACGCGAATACAATCACTACGTGCTTCAGATCCTAAACATTCATGAGGCCATCCCCGGTCACTACGCCCAATTGGTCTACAGCAACCAGTCGCCAAGCATTATCAAGTCCATTCTTGGCAATGGTACAATGATCGAAGGGTGGGCGGTGTATACTGAGCTAATGATGCTGGAAAATGGCTATGGAAACGATGAGCCGGAACTTTGGCTCATGTATTACAAATGGAATCTCCGAACTGTCTGCAACGCAATTCTCGACATTAGCGTCCACACGAAGGGAATGACGGAGGAAGGAGCGCTGCATCTCTTAATCAACGAGGCGTTTCAACAAGAAGCGGAGGCCCGAGGAAAGTGGACGCGTGTTCAGGTCACCTCCGTCCAACTGTGTTCCTATTTCACAGGGTTTACGGAAATATACGACCTCAGGGAAACGCTGAAATCAAAGCAAGGTACCGACTTCGACTTGCGATCCTTCCACGAGGAGTTCCTCAGCTACGGAGCTTCGCCTGTGAAGTATATTCGGAGTCTTATGCTTTCCGATGATGCAGAGTCCGACACAGAATGAATACCTGCTCTATGAGGAGCATTCTATTGCCATATCGAGAAAACTGATCTGAATCACAATGAAGTACATTTTCCTGCTACTGCTAACATTTGAAACGATACTCAGCGTAGCCCAGCAAAAAGACAGCGCGCTTCCGCAAAATATCACAATAGCCGCTGGTAAGAAGACGCGGGTATATACAAGTGACAATGGAGAATTGCGGATAACCGTATCCAAGAAAGACCTGCGAAAATTCAAAACCAACGGGTGGATTAGCTATAGCGATCTCGGCGCGGCAGGCGACGGGAAGACCGATGACATCGATGCTATAGCAGCCACTCATGCGCTCGCCAATCAGCACGGTCTTTCGGTAAAATCGGATGCCGGCGCCACATACTATATCAGCGGGAAACGTCGCGTTGCATTCATCCAAACGGATACTGATTTCGGCACGTCTCACTTTATCATTGACGACACTGACGTCGAAGATCGAACCGCGCATGTCTTCCAGATCAGCTCGGTCTACGAACCATACGAACTTGAAGGAATCTCTTTCCTCCATCAGAACCAAACGAAACTCAATGTAGCTCTGACAACCAAGGCTATCATCACGGTCACCAATTCAAACGTGAAGCGCTACATCCGCTATGGCCTGAATCAAAATAACGGAACGTCACAAACGGACGTATTCATTTCTGACAAGGATGGCAACGTCGACGTAAACACTCCCATTATATGGGACTTCGACCAGATTACGGGGATCACTGCGCGGCCTATCGACGACAACACGCTTACCATCACGGGAGGGCGCTTCACGACCATTGCCAATCGTGCTGAATCGAAGTACACCTATTACGCGAGAGGTATTGCGGTCAGACGTTCGAACGTCCTCATCAACGGGATTGAGCACTACGTCACCGGTGAAGGAGAACATGGCGCACCGTATACTGGCTTCATCAGTATCAGCAATTGCGCCAATGTAGTTGTGCGGAATGCCGTATTAACTGGACACAAGACGTACAAAACCGTCGGCTCTGCTGGTCGTTCCGTGTCCATGGGGTCATATGATATCGCAGCCAATCGCGCGCTTAATGTCTTATTTGTTAACTGTCGTCAAACTAATGATATCAACGACCGAACCTACTGGGGAATCATGGCATCCAATTTCTCCAAGAATCTAACCTACGACAGTTGCACCTTTTCAAGGTTCGACGCGCACATGGGCGTCGCCAACGCAACCATCCGGAACTCAACCATGGGACACCAGGGGATTCGAGCAATTGGTCGCGGAACCCTCACGATTGAGAACACTACAGTATACGGCCAGAGCCTGGTCCGCCTACGCTCAGACTACGGCAGCACCTGGCAAGGGGAGTTCGTCATACGCAATTGCAAACTTGTAACCTCAAGAGCCAGTTCGATCAGTCCAGCCCTGATAGAAGGATCCTACTCCGGCAAGCACAACTTCGGATACACCTGCTATATGCCGGAGCGAATAATTATCGAAGGATTACAAATTGACGACTCCGACCATCCTGACGAGTATCGGGGTGCTGCCATTTTATCGAACTTTAACCCGGCCATGACTGACGAGTCGTATCAGGAGGAGTTTCCCTACGTAAGAACCAGGGAAATCATCCTCCGAAACGTAACCACTGCCAGCGGAGTACCTCTACGGGTTAGCGACAATCCGTTTATGTTTAAAGACGTGATCGTGCGTAGCGAATAGATCGTTTTTCAAGATCGGATCGTTCACTACATCTCGACGCCTATCTTACGGGCGATATCCTTAAACATATCGGGATCGACATCAAAAGCGCCTGCAGCATTTACCTGCGGTTCTTCTTCTAGATCAGGAGCAGGAACACCATCGGGTGAGCCGAACACGACCTCTAGTGGTTCCCCGTCTTCCGGGTGCGGGCCATTGAAGATGATCCCCGCTTTCTGGTAATCTTCCATGCTGAACGTGTAGAGTCGCCGGTGCAAGCCTTGGTTTTCATACTTTCGGGTCTCCGGGAAGGCACTGTTTGAAAGGTCTGGCACGGGCACCAATTTCGTGACCTGTACACCCGTTAAATATTCAAGCGCACGGGCGTACGCAACAATGTGGACTCCGCCTCTTACCAGGAGATAACCAACCATCTCCCGTGCAGTGGGATCCGTCACCATTTCGTACACCCTCATCTTGTTTCCTCTCGCTCCGCATTCGAGGAAAAAATTGTGAAGAAGATCAAGTTTAAGGTTTCCGCTGCTGAAAACATGCTGACCAGTCCAAAAGTCACCCATCGAATCCATTGGGAGTGATGATTGACCCGACGCGATAAAGTGGCGGGTATTTCTGAAATCGGTGGCGTTCTTAAGCGGTCCGGGTTCCGGATCCATTCCTCGCTTCACGGTACCCGTTAGCAACAGATTGATGGTATACGACACGACTTCAATATGGCCGTACTCCTCTCCGGCAATACTGGAGATGACGTCGTAGTATGGTCGAAGGCGATCACGCCCTCGAAAGTTAAAAGACTGGTAGGTGTAGTTCATGAGCGTTGACATCTCGCCGAACTTCCCACCCAGGAGTTCCTGGACAGCAGCTGCATCATTGGCAGAAGGATTCTTTGGCCTCGGTAGTTCAATCGGAAGCCGGTCCATTTTTAGTATCATGCTTTTTGGATTTAGTAGAACATGCAAGCACGCGGGTGGAAAAAGCATGTGCCGATGCGTTAGTGTGGCTGAGATAATAAGTCAGTTCAAATGGCGTCGCTATGATGCATTGACTGCCATGCAGTTGATAATTCATGCGAGGGCATCGCCGGTTCACACAGCATTTGTTATACAAGAAGAATGTGGATTAGGCGCCCATCTGCGTGCCGTCGCTTAGCGCTCGAGCAGTATTAGGCGTCAAAGACTCTGGCCTATCAGCTCATTCGGCCGAAAAATGGATAAATACAAATATCTGCGCGTGGAGCTCCCTAGAAAAGATAGCCACTAATCTCAGTTACCGGTTCAACCCAGTCAGATCTGAATCGACGGAAATACGCCCGTTCCCTTCCCGAATTTTTGCGGAAAACTTTTCGCTCGTTTCGATATTACCGGTAGTCCGCAGATGAACAACCTTGCCATCCACAGTGTTATCCAATAACGTCATCTCGCCAGCAGCATTGAAGGTACTGTTAGTGATGTTCACTCTAGTGGTAAGATAGTCGGACATGACACCCTTTTTCGCCTCAAAACGCAAACCTGAATTCCGAAAACTCGAGTTCGTTATTGTCAAAACATCAACCGGGGTGTTTGCCCTTACCACAGGAGAACTTTCATCATGAAGTACCCTTATGTTATCAAAAAGCAGCTGTCGCTGCACGGGCACTTCTGCTCCAGGATAGTACGATCGGCTCCATTTGCTCTGGTCAAAGTGAATAGAGAACCCGATTCGAGGCTTCTCTAAATAGATATTCCTGAATGTTACGTTTCTTACGCCTGCTGTGTACTCAACGCGCTCTTGCATCATCACCCACTTGATACCATCGAGAATCCGCATCCCGCTAGCATGCGTAGGAGCGGTTAACGTTCTATACAGTTTCTCGTCAGGACTGCCATCTTCTCCCAACCCATCTACCCTGTACAACCTGCCATTTGATACCACGGCATCTCCATTCTGAAGTTCCATGCCTTTCGTCCAATCCTTCCAGCCACCACCGAGGATTCTGCAGAAATAACCAAGCGTCTTCTGATGCGGTGCGCTCAGATCATAACAATTCTCAACAAGTCCTTCCTCAATCCAGCCAACCTCCGGGTTGCCGGTGGTGTAATCATGCGCATTCAAAGCCAGCGCATCATCCTGTGTTTGGAAGACTCCGTTGGACACCCGAAAGCGCTTACCCGGCCCGAAATGAATGCCATCCTTCTCGCCCTTGAGAATGACATCATCAATAATGACATCCTCAAACGTGCAAATCTGAATGCTGAACTGAAGACCCTGGATGTCATACGATCGAAAGCGCTCTATC
>JBIQJZ010000162.1:0-8353 GCA_044507115.1 Flammeovirgaceae bacterium
ACCGTTTATAGAGGATGACCGAGTCCTCCATGACGACATGAGCCGTGCTGAAAAATTCCTGAAAGAGCTGAAACTGCCCGCATGAACAAGTGTGTCGTCATCGTCGTACTTACCCTGCTGAGCGGATATGTGCACGCTCAATACGGAAGTCGTTTGGGCCGATTTGAGGTAGACGAGGTCAAGGGATGCGTACCGTTCACCGTCACGGTGACGGTGGTCGCGCCGTTCGTGTGCGACGCTGGCAATCCCTGCGACATGGATTTCGAAGGCAATGACAACTTCCAGTCGCTCACATTCACCCACACGTACACGCAACCGGGTAGCTACTTGCTCCGCATACTTTTTCAGACAACGGGCCTCGATGATATCCCGATCGAAGTAACAGAAAACATGGCTCCGCAATTCGATGTTTACACGTGTGGCAACAATGAAGTATCCGTGCAATTGAATGACAGCAACTATGACGAATACGTCATCAATTACAACGATGCTAGTCCGGAAGCAATCGTCAACGGTACAGGAACGAACCATCACGTATACACCCCTGGTGCGCAAACAATATCAGTTCGCGGTCGCGACTTCAATGCTGACGACAATTGCGCAATCGAAAACCTGGACGTAACCCCCATGGTGACGTTACCCTCACCGACAATCACACAACTGGACGTACTCGACGACGCCCGTATACACCTGGAGTTCGACGCACTTCCCAATATCCGGTACCAACTCGGGATCGCGACCAACTCGGGCGTGAATTTCCAGAACGTCGCCACCATCCATAACGAAACAGCCTTCACAGTACCGAACCTGAAAACCGACGACAACTACTACTGCTTTCAACTGGCTGCGTTTGATCCCTGCTACAATACCACGACCAATTCGGCAGTGATATGCAGTGCAGACCTCGACGTGAACGTGCGTAATAATGCGATCGACGCATTATGGACGACCTCTCCTACCGGTGTCAGCGGTTACAGTTTGCGAAGGGAGGCGAGCGACGGCACAACGCTGATCACTTCGCCGGCCGGGTCGCCTTACGCTGACCTTGGGATCATCTGCGGGACTGAATACTGCTATCAGCTGACTACACAGTATGCGAATGGAAGTCGCAGCGTATCATTGATAAAATGCGGCGTCGGATTCTCAGATGACATTCCAACCGCGATCGCGAATATTACGTCGGTCGTCACCGACAACGGCGTAGCGCTCGAATGGCAGCCTGATCCGAATTTTCCTCCAGCGCAATTCTCAGTCGAAAAGTCGACAAGCGGCACCTATCAACTCTTGGCAACCACCGCGCAGCCTGCATTTCAGGGTGCAGCATACACGACAGAAGAAGCTTCGTGCTATCGCATCCGGTATACCGACCTCTGCGGCAATACAAGTTCACCGGGTATCGACGCATGTCCGCTCCGCCTGAGCGCGACCCTGCTGCCCGATAACTCCGTAAAGCTGACGTGGACACCGTATTCCGGCTGGACGAACGGTGTCGCGGCCTACACGATCGAAAAATATTCCGGCGACGGCGTGTTGCTGGAGAGCATCCCCGCCGGAACGGCCACTGAGTATATCGACGGAGCAACTGATCTCGACCATCAGGCATTCATTTACCTCATCCGGGCAACAGCCAACGACGGCGGCCTGACTGCCTCCCGATCCAATCGGGTAGCAATCCTCAAAGATCCGAACCTGTTCCATCCGACGGCCTTTACGCCGAATGGGGATAATCTGAATGATATCTTCACCGTCTTCGGTCAGTATGTCGTGGAGTTCGAAATGCAAATATTTAATCGCTGGGGCGAACTGCTCTTCACAACTGACGACATTACCAGCGGATGGGACGGCACATTCAAAGGAAATGCGATGCCGGAGGGTACTTACGCCTTCATCGCCAACATCACCGACAGCGCGGGACGCACCTTCAAGCGATCTGGAAGCGTCCTCCTCCTTAGAAAATAACGCTTGGCCCTTCGCTCTTAGCCCGTTGGCCTCCCCTAATTCCCTATCTTTACCCCCACACTTAAAACGCATGCGATATGTTTGATATGATGAAAATGATGGGCAAGATGAAGGAGGTTCAAGCCCGGATAAAAGAAGCACAGGACAATCTGGTGAATGTCCGGGCCAGTGGTGAATCCGGTGGCGGACTCGTAAAAGCAACTGTCAATGGCAAGCGTCAGTTGATCGGGCTGGAAGTGGACCCTTCGCTGCTCAAAGCGGAAGACAAGGTGGTTTTGCAAGACCTCGTCGTCGCAGCGGTGAACAAGGCCGCCGAGGAAGCTGAGGTAATCGCCAAGGAGGAACTTAGAAAGAGCACGGAAGGACTTTTACCGAACATTCCTGGCTTGGATCTAAGCGGTCTGATGGGATGACCCGTGTTGCTGTCGTCATTCTGAATTACAACGGTGCATCCCTGCTGCGCCAGTTCCTGCCATCGGTCATTCAGCACTCTGCGGAGGCGGATATCTACGTCGCCGACAACGGCTCAACGGACAACTCTGTCGACGTCCTTCGCAGCGATTTTCCCCGCGCGCGACTGATTCTGTTGGGCAGCAACTTTGGTTTTTGCGGCGGTTACAACCGAGCACTGCAATCAATCGAAAGCGACTACTTTGTTCTGCTGAATTCGGATGTCGGAGTCACACCTGACTGGCTCGCACCGATGAAAGCATTGCTTGATGCACATCCGGAGATTGCCAGTGTGCAGCCCAAGATTCTCGACCTGCGAAACCGCACGCACTTCGAATATGCCGGGGCAGGCGGGGGCTTCATTGACGCCCTCGGATATCCCTTTTGCAGGGGGCGCATTTTCGGCCAAGTCGAAGAGGACCGCGGACAGTACGACGACGAACGCCCGGTCTTCTGGAGTTCGGGAGCGTGTATGATGATCCGAGCCAGGAGCTTTTATGAGTACGGAGGATTCGATGAAGATTTCTTCGCGCACATGGAAGAGATCGACCTTTGCTGGAAACTGGCGCGGGGAGGCAGTCTGGTGTACTATTCCGGAAAAAGCACCGTATATCACCTCGGAGCGGGAACGCTCGAATACCAACATCCCCGCAAGACCTACTTCAATTTCCGCAACGGACTGAGCATGCTGTTCAAACACTATGATCCGGTAGAAGTAGTCACGAAGATACCGGCGAGGATCGCTCTTGATTGGGTCGCAGCAATCTCATTTATCCTGAAGGGCGAGGGCAGAAACTTCGTGAGTGTACTGCGTGCTCACGTGGATTTTTTCAGGCATTTGCGAAGCCTTCGCGCAAAGCGCCGGGCCATCCGCCGCGCAAATCCTACTTATCCAAAAGAGAATATTTACGGCGGTCTCATCCTGTATCGCTACTTTTCAGGACGCACCCCGACGACACCGCTCAATAGTCCCAGATCGGATTCCGCTTTCTGAGGTGCTTGCGCATGTTCATGACGAAGGCCAGGGCCAGGTACACAATTACGGGAGACCCGAACGTGAGGAACGATGCGTATATGAAGAACAATCTGATGCTGGCGGTGGCGACACCGAGCTTCTCGCCCATCCGGGTGCAGACGCCGAACGCGTGTCCTTCACAGATGCGCTGGATTCGGAGAACTATATCATTCATATGCGTTTGTTAGGCTTTCAACTTCCCAAAAAGACCATTTATCGACCAAAAATCCGGCTCACAAATATAAGGCCCGATGGCCCCTTGCGAAGTGGCTGTATTGTCATTTTTTTGAGTATAATTGCAAAAAAACACACATAAGTTTACTTTTGAAACCGCTTAAATCAACTATAAACAAACCTCCAATGAGAAAAGTAGTTTACTCATTTTTTATTGTCGCTGCCTTGGCCTTGGGGAGCTGCACCCTTCCCCAAATGGTTAAAATGTCTAAGGATCAACAACTTACTGTAACTCCCAATCCATTGGAAGTGCATAAGGACACGGTGACCTTCGACATGGCTGCAAATCTGCCCGTAAAGATGCTGAAAAAGGGTACTGTTTACACGGTAAACACCTTTTACAAGTACGGCGAGCAGGAAGTAGCACTGGATCCCCTCGCGTTCAGAGCTGAGGACTATCCGAACGCAGCCACCGAGCAGCCTAAAGCAACCCAATCATTCTCTTTCGCGTACTCCCCTGCCATGAAGAACGGCGTACTCGAAGTTGAAGGCGTCGCTTCAAAAGGCGAGAAGTCAAAAACCTCTCCAAGGATGCCTGTGGCAACTGGAGTGATCACCACTTCAAAGCTTGTTAAGCCTGCTTATTTCGCAGCTTATGCGGATCACGGATACAACAACCAGCCTGAACTTGAGCCGGTAATTATCCCTGACTTCATCTTCGAACAAGGACGGTCTGTACTGAGGAGGTCGGAAATCAGAAGTCCAAAAGGAAAGCAACTCGATGCATTTATCGCTTCGAAGAATGCGACTAGCACCGTTACTATCACGGGTACTCACTCACCTGAAGGTGCTGAGCGAATCAACGCAAGACTGTCTCCTGATCGCGCGGCAGCGATCGAGAAGTACTACCGCGACCAGATGAAGAAGTACGACTACAAACAACAAGCTGACGAAATTAAGTTTATCCTCAAGCCTGTTATCCAGGACTGGAACGAATTTAAGACCGCTTTAGCAGCATACGATGGTATCACTTCCGAACAGAAATCAGAATACCTGAACATCATCAACGGAGGAGGTACGTTTGAGAGTCAGGAAAAACAACTTCAGAGACTGTCGACTTACAGAAAAGTGTTCCGCGAACTGTATCCTAAACTCAGAACCGCAAAGACTGAGATTCTGGTCCTCAAGGACAAGAAGACAGATGCAGAGATCTCAGTACTCTCCAAGCAGATCACCCAAGGTTCCGCAAGCGCAGATGCACTGTCACTTGAGGAACTGATGTATTCCGCGTCGCTCACCCCCTCATTGGAAGAAAAAGCGGCTATCTACGAAGCAGCGACGAAAAGAGGAACGAATTGGCATGCTCACAACAACCTTGGCGCAGTGTACATCGCCCAGGCCGTTGAGAACTCAAATAACGCATCAGCGCTCGCTGACCGCGCGAAAGCACAGCTTGACATTGCCGCCAGACTCAACCAGTCTGCTCCGGAAGTCCACGCTAACCTCGCGTCAGTGAACATGATCAAAGGCAACCCGTATGCAGCGTATAACCACGCAAATCAGGCAATCGGATCAGGCCTCAGCGGAGATAATGCAGCCGGACTGAACGGCGTGAAAGGCGCATCTGAAATCTACCTGGCCCGTTACCAGGATGCAGTCCGCTCGCTTTCATCTGCCAGTGACGAAGCAGTGAACCTTTTCAACAAAGGCCTCGCCCAACTGTTGAACAAAGACTATCAGAACGCGATCACATCCTTCCAGGATGCATCCAGAAAGGATAGCAACCTCGCGGTGGCCTACTACGGCGCTGCTGTAGCTGCTGCCCGCCTGGGTAATGCTGATCAGGTTGTGAGCCACATCACCAATGCTGTTCAGCGCGATCCTTCCCTGAAGCAAGCTGCGTTGACAGATCTCGAGTTCTCGAAAGTATCCGCTACGGAGAGCTTCCGGAACGCGTTGAGATAATTCAACCACACCACAGATTTTGGAAACCCTCCCGGTCCGTTCCGGGAGGGTTTTTAATTTGCCCCTTTCACAGACAAAACTTTGTCATTCACCCCTTTGATCGTATTTTTACGCACTTTTAAAGATCGGTATGAGAGAAATTCAGTTCAGAGAAGCCCTGCGTGAGGCAATGAGCGAGGAAATGCGCAGAGATGAAAAGATCTTCCTCATGGGCGAGGAGGTTGCTCAGTACAACGGTGCGTACAAGGTCAGCCAGGGAATGCTCGACGAGTTTGGACCTGAGCGGGTCCTCGATACGCCTATCGCTGAACTTGGCTTTACAGGCATCGGCGTCGGCGCTGCAATGAATGGCTTGCGCCCGATCATCGAGTTCATGACCTTCAACTTCTCACTCGTAGGGATTGATCAGATCATCAATGGTGCGGCGAAAATGATGTCAATGTCAGGTGGGCAGTTTAATGTGCCTATCGTCTTCCGCGGACCTACGGGTAACGCGGGAATGCTGAGCTCGCAACACTCGCAGAACTTCGAGAACTGGTTTGCAAATACGCCGGGATTGAAGGTAGTCGTGCCTGCAAACCCATACGACGCCAAAGGGCTGTTGAAGACCGCCATTCGCGACGACGATCCGGTAATCTTCATGGAATCCGAACTGATGTACGGTGACAAAGGACCGGTGCCGGAAGAAGAGTACCTCATTCCGATCGGCGTAGCCGATATCAAACGACCAGGTTCAGACGTAACAATTGTCTCCTTTGGCAAAATATTGAAAGTCGCCATGGCTGCTGCCGCAGAGCTCGAGAAGGAAGGTATCTCCGCGGAAGTCATTGACTTGCGCTCCGTGCGACCAATCGACTTTCCCGCCGTAGTTGAATCGATCAAGAAAACAAACCGCCTGGTGATCGTCGAAGAAGCCTGGCCCCTGGCCTCAATCTCTTCGGAGATTGCGTATCACGTGCAGAAGCACGCATTCGACTATCTCGATGCCCCCGTTCACCGCGTCACCAGCCTTGATGCTCCCCTTCCGTATGCCCCGACGCTCATTCAGGAAATTCTTCCGAATGTCGAGAAGACGGTAAAGGCAGTAAAGGCTGTGATGTATCGCGACTGATACCTGATCCTTCAAGGGAGATCAGTGTTGGCACCAGGAATATGCAACCGTTGCGTCCATGATACTCCCAGACGAGTTCGCAAATGCCATGCGCCAACTGTTAGGCGATGAGTTCCCCGCATTTGCCAACAGTCTGCAGACTAACCCACCAGTCAGTATTCGCCTCAATCCGTTCAAGCCTCACTCATACGAAGTGCAAAGTCAGGTTCCATGGAGTCAGTGGGGCCGTTACCTGAGTGCGCGTCCCTCTTTCACCCGCGATCCACTGTTCCACGCTGGGAGTTATTACGTCCAGGAAGCTAGCTCGATGTTCCTCGAGCAGGCAATCACTCATTTCCGGGTATCGGACCGGCGCGTCCGCGTTTTGGATCTTTGCGCGGCTCCCGGGGGTAAATCGACGCATATCCTCAGCCTCCTCAACCGCGATAGCCTGTTGGTGTCCAACGAAACCATCCGGACGCGTGCCAGTATTCTGGCGGAAAACATACAGAAATGGGGCTATCCGAATGCAGTGGTGACAAGCAACGATCCGAGCGACTTCCGAAGAATCCCCGGATTCTTTGATATTATCGTTATCGATGCACCGTGTTCGGGCGAGGGTCTCTTCCGCAAGGATCCCGATTCCACCGAACAATGGTCTCCTGACAACGTACATCTTTGCGCCAATCGCCAGCGGCGAATTGTCGCCGAGGTCTGGGACTCACTCGCCGAAGGTGGCATGCTACTGTACTCCACATGTACTTACAACTCCGAGGAGAACGAAGAGAACCTGCGATGGATTCGCGATCACTACAATGTCGAGTTTGTTAAGATACCTGTCCAGCCCGACTGGGGCGTCACAGAAGTATGCGAAAAGGGTATCACTGCATATCGCTTCTTTCCTCATCGCACAAAAGGTGAAGGCTTTTTTGTCGCTGCAATGCTAAAAACAGAACCCACTGGCACCATGATTTACAAAGGCCGCAAAAGCCAGGTTGCGCCACCACCGAAGTTGCTAGACCGGGTGAAGAGATGGATAAAAGACGGCGACAACAAATTTGTTCAGTTCGGCGATCTCGTGTTCTATACGCCTACATCACTCGCGCCCGACCTGGAAATCCTGCTATCGTCTCTGAAAGTCGTCTACGCGGGGACCAACATCGCTACGATCAAGCATGAGAAGCTCATTCCGGAACATGCCCTCGCGCTTTCCGTAGAAATCGATAGATCTGTGATACCTCGCGTCGACGTCGACGAAGAAACAGCCATCCGGTACCTCCGTCGGGATACACTGGAACATGCTTCGCAGCCAGCGGGATTCGCGCTGGTGCTTTATCACGACTTACCGCTGGGTTGGATCAACGTACTGACTAATCGCATCAATAACATGTACCCCTCAACGTGGAGAATACGTCATTAGGAGTTAACTTTAGGGGTTAACTTGGTGCTGTCCCTATGAAGAAAGCAATAGCACTCACTCTTCCAATCCTGATTCATCTTGCTTGCTTCGCTCAGGCTCCGATCACAGAACTTGACTTTGGGCAAAATAGCCTACGCGGTGCGCTACGATCTGGAGACAGCATCTGCATATTTTTCCAAAAAAATTCCGGCAGGCAGTATGGAAAGATTATGGCTTCATGGATACCGCCTTCGGGCACGCACAATCAGTTTCCGATAGACAGCGTTGACTACAAGCGAGT
>JBIQJZ010000162.1:8363-8757 GCA_044507115.1 Flammeovirgaceae bacterium
GCGAGTGATCGCTGTTAGAACATCTGAAGGGAGGGAGTGGTACTATAGCGTCGTTACGAAAAAGGGACAGCAGTATCTCACCGCAGCAACCCGGAACCAGAGGTCCGGCGCGTGGTCAGTGGAGCCAGTCCAACTACCCCTGCCAGCACCCGTTCTAGGAGTTCGCCGAACGGAGCTCGGTATTCAACTGATGTGCCTCGCCCCGGAGCAAACCGCTCTCAGCCTCGTCGAAGTGAAGGGACTTGACGTCACCAGGGAATTCGTTCACAACATCAACGTTCCCTTGTTAGGGAAGCGAACATCCGTTGTCGTGACCACACCGGAACATCCCCTGCGTCCGGAACAAGCCCTGGCTACAATGAAAGTGTATTGGACATCTGAGTCGATAACCATT
>JBIQJZ010000163.1:0-8518 GCA_044507115.1 Flammeovirgaceae bacterium
GCTGATTCACGAACGCTGTGTCGCAATCGACCACATGTTTCCTCCGAAGTCCTTGAATGTTCCGCGCCGATCGGGGTCCCCTTCGCGCTCTTTGGGTTCTTCGATGACTTCGCAGCCTGCTTCGACGGCCTTTTGGAAGGTCGCGTCAACGTCGGCCACATAAACATGCAGCACGATTGGCACAGGTGGGTACTTCTCACTGGCCGATCCCAGCATGATCACCGAGTCATCGATCTTCAATTCGGCGTGAACGATCTTGCCGTCGGGCATCTTGTATTCGCGAAGCTCTTTCGCGCCGAAAATTGTTTTCATCAGGTCGATGAACCTGTCTGCGTCGTCGATGATGAAGTACGGTGACACGGAACTGTATCCTATGGGTTTGAACAGTTTGCTCATGCGGTGGTTGGATTGCTTTTCTTTTCTTTTCAAAGTTAGCAATCGGCATCAGCAATCGAAGCAGCGGGATATTAGCAGCGCGGGGTCGCCTCGGAAATGTTTACCAACTTTAGAGGAACTGGCTGGTCCAGGCGAAGAATTTACTGATACGTGTTAGTTAGGGGATTAGAGTCGACAGATCGTCGACATCCTAGTGACAAAAATGGTCATAATAACTCCGGAATCACGAGCAAAAAACCGTGTTTATGACTTTAGGTGACATATTATGTCGCCTTTGTAGTCCGTACGGGAATCGAACCCGTGTTACCAGAATGAAAATCTGGTGTCCTAACCCCTAGACGAACGGACCGTCTCAAAACGAGGTGCAAATATAGACCTGGGAAACGTATTTGCAAACCAGCGTCCTTACTTTTTTGGAAAACACCGGCGGTTACTTTGCCTTTCAGGATTTTTCCTAAATTGTTCGGCAATTAACTAATTCCTATGAAAAGAACTTCCGTTCTCATAATCCTTCTGCTGTCGTTTACCGCGCTTTTCGCGCAGGTTCGGCTGCCTAAAATATTCGGCGACCACATGGTGCTTCAACGCGACAAACCTATCCGGGTGTGGGGGTGGAGCAGTCCGGGCGAACGGGTAACCGTGCAACTCGATAAACAGTCGAAGCGGGTAAAGGCTGACAGGAATGGAAAGTGGAGTGTTGAACTCGCGCCCGTGCCGGCCGGTGGGCCGTTCCAGTTGGTGGTTAAGGGCAAAAATACTGTTGCACTCAACGACGTGTTGGTAGGGGAGGTCTGGATATGCTCCGGCCAGTCGAATATGGAGTGGTCCGTCGAGAGAAGCGATGACGCGGAAAAAGAAATTGCTGCGGGCAACTATCCGTTGATCCGGCATATCAAGGTGCCGAGATCGGTCGCAGGGTCGCCGGTCGATGATATCGAAGATGCTTCATGGCAAATTTGCACTCCCGAGAATGTTGCGAGTTTCACTGCCGTCGGATACTACTTCGCGCGCGAGCTCGCCGGAGAGGTTGGTGTGCCGGTCGGGCTGATCAATACATCCTGGGGTGGAACGCACGTTGAGACGTGGACCAGCCGCGAGGCATTCGCGGCGGATGAGGAGTTTCGCCCAATGATTGCCTCCGTGGGTAAGATCGATATCGATTCTTTGCGCCGGAGCAATGAGAAAGGAAATGTCTCGCCAAATGTTTTCCCGACGCTTTTGTACAATGCTATGATTCATCCGCTGATTCCCTTCACGTTCCGGGGTGCGCTATGGTACCAGGGCGAGTCCAACGCGGGCAGGGCATACCAATACCGCAAAGCGTTTCCGCTGATGATCAAAGACTGGCGCCAGCGCTGGAACCTCGGTGATTTTCCTTTTTACTTCGTGCAACTAGCCACCTTCAACGCCGCCAACGGCAATAGCAATTCGGGAAGCACCTGGGCGGAGTTGCGCGAAGCGCAAACGCTTACGCTGGCGCTGCCGAACACTGGCATGGCGGTGACAACGGATATCGGAGATCCGAAAGACATACATCCCCGGAATAAACAGGATGTTGGCCGCCGGCTGGCAGCTCTGGCGTTGCGCGATGTCTACGGCAGGAACATTGTGGCGACAGGTCCTGTGTATCAATCGATGAAGAAGGAGGGCAACAAAATCATTCTTTCGTTTACGGGAGTCGGGAAAGGATTGATGGTCAAGGATAAGTACGGTTACCTAAAGGGTTTTGAAATCGCCGGAGCAGACAAGAAATTTCGCTATGCTCAGGCGCGGCTCGAAGGGAATAATGTAGTTGTCTACCACCAGGATGTCGCCGACCCGGTTGCCGTGCGATTCGGTTGGGCGGACGACGCGGGTGATTGCAACCTGTACAACCAGGAGGGTTTCCCGGCCGGACCATTCCGGACAGACACGTGGAAGGGAATTACTGAAGAAGCGAAATTCAATCCGGTCCGAAAATCGAAGTAACCCTCCGGCTATTGGATGCCGATGGCGTTCTCGTGGCGCGAGCAATCGAGTGTCATATCGAGGTTTTCAGCAGGGCGCTTGAACGTGCCCTTCCGGTACTGTGAAGCGGGGTCGCGGTAGATGTCGAGCATGAACTCTTCCCATATCGGGCGAGCTGTTCTTCCGCCTGCGCCGAATACCCATGACGGAAAGTGAATGGAAGGCTCGTCACCGCCGACCCAGACGCCGGTGACGAGGTCGTGCGTAATCCCGACATACCATCCATCCGATGCTTTGTCGGTGGTACCGGTCTTGCCTCCGATTTCATTGTCTTGTTTGAGGAACGGATGAATACCAGAGGATGTGCCACCAGCCTCCTCGACGCCCCCCTGTAGCATGTACACCATCTTGTATGCAGTCCCTTCGTCTGTCACCTGGCGGCTTTGCGGAACGAACGTCTCGATGACGTTTCCGTTCTTGTCTTCAATGCGTGTAATGGTTTGTGGTGCTGTATATATCCCGAGACTAACGAAGCTGGAGTATGCTGCAACGAGATCGAGCAATCGAACATCACTTGTTCCCAGCGCGAGTGAAGGGACGGGGTCGAGTTTGGTTGTGATCCCCATGCGCTGTGCGAATTCGACTACATTCTCCGGAAGAACCAATTGAATCAGTTGTACACTGACGGTGTTTTTCGAAAGTGCCAGGCCGCGCCGTAGGGTCATGTGTTCGCCAAAACCTTTATCTCCCTCCGAGTTGCGTACTTCCCATGTTGTGCCGTTTGGAAGTTTAATGCTTGGAGAGATATCGTACAAGCGATGGCAGGGTGAGTATCCTGCCTCAATTGCTTTGCCGTAGATAAATGGCTTGAACGTAGACCCGGGTTGACGTGCACCCTGGCGGACGTGATCGAATTTGAAGTATTTGTGATCGGTGCCGCCGACCCACGCTTTCACTTCGCCTGTGTGCGGATTCATCACGACCATCCCTGCCTGAAGAAACCGGTTGTAGTATCGGAGTGAATCCATATAACTGAACATCGTATCGATCTCGCCGTCCCAGCTGAAGACCTTCATCCGCCTTTTTTTGTTCAGAATTAGATCGAGCGAGTCCGGGTGCTCCTCAAATCGCTCGGCTAATCGTTTATATAGCGGAAGACGGCTCATCTTCTTCTCGACGAACCCTTCAATTTCGTAGCCGCCTTCGTCCACCCAAGGCTCTCTTCCTCTTTGTTTCCACTGTCTTTCAAATTCCTTCTGCAGAGCAGCCATGCGGTTTGTCATTGCTCGTTCCGCTTTTTCCTGAAGCTTGCTATCGATCGTGGTATAGATTTTCAAACCCGACTCATACAGGTTGTAGCCATTGTTGCGACACCATTCAAGTAACTGCGCGCTGAGAACTGTCCTGAAGTAAGGAGCCAGACCATCGTTCTGATTTTCGACATTGTAGTCGAGTGTGATAGGGGTCGCTTTGAGTGAATCAAACGCCTGACTGGAACGTATATACCCGTGCTTGTGAAGTTTGTAAAGTACCTGATTCCTTTTCTTTAGCGCATTCTCTGGTCGGCTATATGGATTGAATAAAGTGGGATTCTGAAGCAGGCCGACCAAAACTGCTGACTCCTGAACGTTCAACTGTGATGGCGGCTTATTGAAATAGGTTTGTGATGCAACCTTTACCCCCCACGCGTTGCTTCCGAAGAAACTCGTGTTGAGATACATCGTAAGGATCTCCTCTTTCGTGAAATTGCGCTCCAGATGAATGGAAATGATCCACTCCTTAGTTTTCTGAATAATGCGGCGTGGCAATGGACCGAGCGACGCCAGTTTGCCATCTAACTCCGGGTCCAGGGTATAGAGATTTTTCGCCAGTTGTTGCGTGATGGTACTTCCTCCACCGGCATTCTTAAACGTCAGTATTCCGAATAGTACCCGAGGATACGCCCAGAAGTCCATTCCCGCGTGCTGGTAGAAACGGTGGTCTTCGGATAACACGAGTGTTTTTATCAGGAAAGGAGAGAGTTCTTCGTAGCTGGCATGGCTTCGATTACTCATGTACCGGAAGTAACGCCCGAGCGATACCCCATCCGCTGAAATCAATTCTGAAGAGAGATCGTTCTTCGGATTTTCCACCGCCGCATATGTCGGCATCCCACCGAATAATCCGAAGAGATCGATGCTGACTATGTAAACGTAGAGCAGCGGAATAGCAACCGTCAGAATGACTAGTGTCCAGACAGCTCTTTTTAGTTTACCTATCCGCGACTTTGTGGGCACACGTCGTGTTCGTTTAGTTTTTTCCAAAACGGGGTTCATTCAGTGGATCCGGTGTAGAAAGTAGTAAAAATATTGTCGTTCGCCAACTGATACAAACGCGTCCCCCTGCGTCGAACTCTCATATTCCTGCGTGCGTATCGTCTTACCGCTCATCACGCGGACTATGCCAACCTGTAAACTTATGGTGGAAAAGACGATGAAAATACTAATTTTCGAAAAACGCGCATATTGGTCGACATGCGCTATTGACCGGATGGCAGGCGACTTGAAACCGCACAAAACAGATACGTAGATGAGATTTAACAGCACAGGTTTTTCAATTGGATTTTCCATCGAATCGTTTTCAAAGCTTCGTAGATGGTTTCCGGGGTTCCTGTTATTGACAGGACTATTGACCACGGCGTGCACTTCGGATCGCTCCGAACTTCCTCTTCCGAATATTCTCTGGATTACCAGCGAGGATAATAGTCCAATGTTGGGTTGTTATGGCGACACGTTTGCAACGACGCCGAACCTGGACGCGCTCGCGGCACGTGGCTTCCTTTATACGCATGCGTATTCCAATGCACCGGTGTGTGCTCCCTCGCGCAATACCATCATCACAGGTGTGTATGCAAACTCAGGCGGTCATGAGCACATGCGCAGCTATTATAGAAAGTCGGATGAAATAAAACTTTATCCGCAGATACTGCGCGAGGCGGGATACTATTGTACAAACAATTCCAAAGAAGACTTTAACATACATCCTTCACAGACAAGCGATGTATGGGATCAATTGGGCAAGGAAGCGCACTACAAAAATCGTCCCGCTGGACAACCGTTCTTTGCGATTTTTAATGCCACCGTTTCCCACGAGAGTTCGATTCACAAATCCACACCGTCAAACGAGTTGAGGCACAAACCGGAAGACGTTGTACTGCCACCTTATCATCCTGACACCGAGGAGTTCCGGCACGATTGGGCACAGTACTACGACAAGGTCGAGGACATGGACACGTGGGTGGGCGGTATACTTCGAGAATTAGAGGAACTCGGGGAGGCGGACAATACAATTGTATTTTATTATTCTGACCACGGTGGTATCCTAGGGAGAAGCAAGCGATTTGTCTATGAGACTGGAACGCGGGTACCGTTCATCGTTCACATTCCCGAGAAGTATAAGTACTTGTATCCGGCTGCGAATCCCGGTGCGAAAGTGGATCGACTCGTGAGTCTGGTCGATCTTGCGCCGACCCTGATGAGTATTATTGGCAAGCCTATCTCTTCGATTCTTCAGGGCAATGCATTCCTGGGCGACCAAAAAACTGCAGATCCCGAGTATGTCTACATGTTCCGCGGACGGATGGATGAACGTTATGATATGAGCAGGGCAGTGCGCGACCAACGGTACCGCTATATCCGAAACTATATGCCGCACCGCGAGTACGGTCAGTATCTTGATTACCTATGGCAGGCACCCTCGATGAAATCGTGGGAGGCAGCGTTTCACGCAGGGGAGTGCAACGAGGTCCAGAGTGTTTTCTGGAGACCGAAGCCCGTGGAGGAATTATACGATACGGAGAACGATCCGTGGGAAGTGAAGAACCTCGCAGCGGATCCGAATTATAAAGAAGTGCTTGAGCGACTGCGCAATGCTGGTCGTGAGTGGTCGTTGCGTATTCGTGATGCCGGATTTATTGCGGAAGCAGAGATGGTCGAAAGGACCGGCGGCGGTGCTCCCTATGAATATATGCGAACCACCGCCGTCGACATAGAAAAATTGATTGATGCAGCTGAAGTGTGTACATCATCAGCGAGTGTTCCGGAGTTGTTGGAGTATGTGCGGTCCAACGACTCTGCGATACGATACTGGGGGGTGACAGGGTTGCTCAGCCTCGGCGAGAGAGCACGACCCGCTCTCGCGGAATTGCGAAAAGCTGCGTCGGATTCCGCCCCTGATGTCGCCATAACCGCGGGTGAAGCGCTCTATCGACTCGGCGATACCGCGGCGGGGAGGAAAACACTTCTCGACGCGCTTCAATCTTCCAATTCTTTTGCGCGTACGCGCGCCGTTGGAACGATCAATATTTTGAATGAATCGTCGCCTGAAGTCAAAGCTGCGGTCGTGCGGATGGTGCAGGGGTTGCCCGAGCGAAGCAATCGCGATTACGACTGGCGCGCTGCCCGGTCCCTGTTCCAGAAGTGGAACATAGATCCAAAAGAGGTCGGCATCGAACTTTGATTTGGCGTGATTGCGTCGACGGTCGACCTTAGGGTGGATTTGTGATTCGCGCGAGCAAATAGTCACAATAACGTTTGCAACTCAAATTTGCCAACCGTATATTTCAATGACTAAACCTTGCCCCGTTCGCCATGAACGAAAGCCCTGATCACATCTGGAACGCATTCAAACGCGGTAGCCGCGAGGCGTTTGAGAAAATTTACAGGGATAATATCCGCGATCTGCTCAACTACGGTTATAAGGTTACGGCTGATCGACGTCTGATAGAGGATAGCGTGCAGGATTTGTTTATGGAATTATGGAACGGGAGATCCCGCTTGAGCGAGACCACATCGGTTCGGTTTTATCTGTTCAGGGCGCTGCGAAACAAGATCACTCGCAATGCACGCCTTCATCCCGGTCATCTTTTTCACGATCTCCAGACCTCCATGAATAGCGTGACAGAGGCGTCGCATGAAAGTATTCTCATTGGTCTGGAAGTACAGTCCTTGCAGATGGCTAATCTTCGCGAGCTGATCGCAGCACTTCCTCCGCGCCAGCAGGAGGCGATCAATCTGCGTTACTTTCAGAATTTTTCCAATGAGGAGATTGCCAGTATCATGGGACTGAGCTACCAGTCGGCTTGTAAATGCATTTATGCCGCCCTCAAGAATCTCAAGTACAACCTGCAGATTTCTGTCACCTCCTGGATTTTCGGAATATTTTTTTTCCAAACCATGGGGTAAAACCCATCCCACCCTGCATTAGTATATGAATGCCTGTCTGTAAGAGGTGTTCAGAACAGCATGGATTACAATCAGTTCAGTATTGAGGACCTTGCCTCGGATGAGAGCTTTATTGCCTGGGTGACAGGGCGGAGCCCCGAGTCACAGCGGTTTTGGGAAGAGTTCGTTATTCTCCACCCTGAGATGCGGGTAAAGGTCGTGCAGGCCCGAACGCTGGTCTTAAACCTTCGCAGTGCTCAGGAGCGTCCTATTTCTGAAGAGCAGATTGAGAATCTTTGGCGCATCATTGATGTCGGCACCACTCTTCATTCCACCAAGGCCCCACGCCGGCCAACGTACTTCCCTCGCTATGCCATCGCCGCGGCGCTGTGCCTGGCGATACTGGCGGGCTTTTGGTATTCCTGGCAGTTCTTTGGAACAAACGACGTGATGGCTACTCGGCCAGCAAGTACAGATGAACCCTCGTTCATCGAAGAGGTAAATACGTCAGGGAATGTACTTCGTATTCATCTCACGGATGGAAGTGTCGTTGCTCTTGAAAATAACAGCCGGTTGAAATACCGAGCGGACTATACTGGCCGACCTATCCGCGATGTGTATCTGACGGGAGAGGCATTCTTCGATGTGGAACGCAATCCGACGCAGCCGTTCCTGGTCCATTCGAACGATGTGGTCACCAGGGTTTTAGGAACCAGCTTCCGGGTACGGGCTCCCGAGGGAAATGAGCGGGTAGTGGTATCCGTTACGAGCGGAAGGGTCTCCGTATACAAGGCCTCCGAAAGTGAAGAAGACGCACAGCGCAATGCAGTCATCGTGCTGCCCAATGAGCAGGTGACTTATCAGCGCGATCTGGAGACCTTTGGTCGCGCACTGGTGAGCAGGCCCGAGATCGTAGATAAATCGGTGGCGCCGGAAGACTTCGACTTCGAGAGTGCGCATGCCGTGTTCCTGCG
>JBIQJZ010000163.1:8528-8757 GCA_044507115.1 Flammeovirgaceae bacterium
GGAACTAATGAGTAATTGTTTTTTTACTGCGCCCTTGGGGTCTGAGCAGCTCTTCGAGAAGCTCAAGATCATTTGCCGAGCCGACGGGGCTGAGTACGAGGTAATAGATGCTAAAATCGTCGTTACCAGCTCCGGGTGCTAGACCGCGATACTATCTAAACCAAAATGAACACTATGAGATAAGACACTACCCCACACAAAAAAGAAATCGGTGATGTTGCGAGCACCA
>JBIQJZ010000164.1:0-8627 GCA_044507115.1 Flammeovirgaceae bacterium
CAATTGGCCTCAATTCGAGGCCGCCACCTGCGGATTCCTGGAAGAAGGGGTACCAATACATCAAGTACCCCAGGACAAAAATGATAAACGAACGCTTGACAATCTTTGCCCAAAACACCGAGGAGGGTTGACTCTGGTACTTCGGCATGACAAAAGCCATGGCGTTCCCGACTGCAAACAAGAAAGAGGGGAAGATCAGGTCCGTCGGAGTAAATCCATGCCAATGTGCATGAAGAAGGGGGGCATAAACAAAATCCCAGCTTCCAGGGCAATTGACAATGATCATGAAACAGATGGTCATACCCCTGAAGACGTCAAGGGCCAGGTATCGGGTCTGCAATTCAGCCATAAGCGAGGTCGTGCCGATTTCGGCAACCCGATAAAATTAGCGAATCAGGCAGGGAATAGGAACAGCAAAAAGTGCATTTTAACGTATTTCAGGGTAACAATTGCGTATGAGTTGGGTGAATAGCCTATTACCTATTTCAGCTTCTCATTGTTGGAATGCCGTTCGCCATCTCGCGTATTTTTCTTCCTTAGATTCTTTTGAAACGCCTCCGTCAGATCGACTCCTGTCTGATTCGCGAGACAAATGACAACCCACAGCACATCCGCCAGTTCATCACCGAGGTCTAGATCTTTGTCGGTTTCCTTCGTCGATTGTTCCCCATACTTCCTGGCGATGATTCGGGCAACCTCCCCCACTTCTTCGGTGAGAATTGCCATGTTCGTCATCTCGTTGAAATACCGGACCCCGGTCGTCGTGATCCACTGGTCGACCACTTGTTGAGCTTCCTGGATTGTCATGGACGTGTAACTATTAAATAATCACTCTCTGCGCCCCAAAGTTCTGAAATAGCTTATCGAACGACAATCTTCTCCACCAATCGCTGACGTCCATTCATCGCTTCCAGAAAATAGAAACCCGTGGGCCAACCACGAGCATCTACTACAAAGCTATTGCTTTCGGGTGCGCTGTTTGCACGTCTGAATATAGTCCTTCCGTAGATATCCTTTACCACAAAAGCGTGGAAACGCGAGTCGGGTGGCAGCTCAACTGTGAGAAAGTCGTCGTAAAGAGGATTCGGGTACACCACCAAGTCAGTCTCTACTTTTTTTTTGACACCGGTGACCACCTCCGTCACGACGACGCGGAAGCTTACGGAGATTGTCCTGAAACCGAATCCCGATGGATTCACTCCGTGGTCCAGCGTTATCGTAATCAAGGACTCACCGGACATTCCAGTATTCGGGTGAAGAGTCAATGTGCCCTCGGTCGACGGATAGTTATAACTAAGTTCCGGTACTGGAACAACACTCTCGTTTGAGCTCGACACGCTCAACTGCAGTCCTGACCCGTCCCCCATATCAATTCCGGTTAGTGGAATTTCGATTGCTGTATCGTCGCCAGCCGACACATAGTAGTCTGGTACGTCATCCATCGACGGACTCGCCGTACCATACCCCACCAGTGTCGTAACGCTCTGCGGCGGAAGGATTAAATTCCTCTCTATCGTTCCAGCAGCGACGCTGTTTTCTGTCGATGACGTTCTGAATATGCTGAACTCGTCCGGCCCACCAGGAACGACCAGTTCGACACTTTTCTCCTCCGTCGCGGTGTTGACTAAAACCAACGTCATCGACCCCTCACCAGGATTCTGAAAGCCCAGCGGCAACACAGCAGCATCATCCCCGGCACATTCGATTCGTGTGGAACCGGGACGGACATATCGGTAAAACTGCTTTGATATATAGTACAAGACGGTAGGCTCCCCGTTGGCCATCAACGCGTACTCGCTGCCAGGCTCCCCGCTGATCGACCAGTAAACCCATGCTGAAATCTCCCCGAACCGCAACGCGAGGTACATCGACTTGGCTAGGTTCAGCGCCCCTTCAAATGTCTGTGGATAGCCGGATGTTTCGGTCATCCACAACGGCTTGTCATAAGCATCCGAGATATTGTTCTTCAAAGCTGTCCATCCTTCGGCTGAGCCAAAGTCAGGAGATACGCCGTCGACGTATCCATGTACCGCGTAAATGTCGAGATACTGATTGTCGGCATTTCCGGGAAATAGGTTACTGACATAGCTTTGCTGCACTCCCCAGGACCATTCAGCCATGTGCTCGGGACCAAAAATCCTGGTGGACAGGCCTGCACTCCTGAACTTGCTCCCGACAGCATTGAGCAACTTCGCATATTCCTCCGGCTTGACAACATTTGATTCAAACGGATTGGGAAACCATGGCTCATTTTGAATACTGATCGCGTACAAGTCGATATCCGCCTCTTGCTTCAGTATCAGCGTATAGGCCAACAGGTACTCAGCATATTCGCCGTAGAACTTCGGATCCAGTCGTCCCCCGCACACTTTCCTTCGGGAATCTCCCACAGGACAATTATTGCAGTTATAGCACTGGTCTGGCGTACGGCTCGGATCGTCGTGTAGCTTCATCCACTCCGGTGGAGTCCACGAAGTGGCGATTATCTTTTTGACACCCGCGTCTTTTAACGCGCGATAGTAGGGCAGCTGCTTGGCGAGGTTCGACCCTGCCTTGTAGTTGAATTTGCTGAGATCCAGGTTGGCAGAAGATGCATTATCATTTTGTGGTTCAAGGTCCCAGAAAATATTCGTTCTGACGATCGTCGATCCGAGATCCGCAATGAAATAGTCTAAGAAAGCTTGTGTGTAGAAAGGCGGTGGTTCCCAATAAGCTCTAATCCCTCCAAACGCCCCGAATCCATGTATCGATTGATATTGCTTCGACGGGTCGACCACAATAGCTACCTGAGCTGCAACCTGAGTACAAATGCATAGGAGAACAATTATCAATGATTTCATCGCATTTTTTTTATTGCGCACTCACATATGATTCTGATTCAACGTGCAATCTCGGTGGTCGCGTCAAGCTGAAAAACTGTATTGAGTCCCCGTAGTTTGTTACAGCGTAAACCCGGTCTTGCCTGGTTTGCAATGCCCGGACGAACCTGGCATCGCCGTCCACTACGAACCCACTCTCCCCTGGGGGCAATTCACGAAAGCCAAGCTGTCCATTACCGAGAAGCACTGTACCAACAGATGCGTTATAGCGGCCAAAAAGCGTTTCTTGACCATACATATTTCCAACGGCCACGATATCGGCATAACCATCTCCATTTACATCCTCAATCAATACGTCGTTGATCGTTGAAATCTGAGCGATATCCGGCAGGTCAACGACTCGAAACCGCCCTTCCCCTTCGTTCACCAAAATAACCGATTCGAGTTTTTCGGCGCGAGCCTGATATGAACCCGCCAGTTCCTCAGTCGAAAACACGTCTTTGAACGGGCGCGTAGCATACTGGGTAAAGGTTTCGAATCGTCTCTTTATCCCCGGTATCTGATCGATCAACACAAGGCGGTTGTGAATGATGAACCGCTCTTGTTCCACCGGATTGTAATATGTAATGATCGGATCCATCGACCCGTTGTTGTCAAAATCCTTGGCTACTATCTCGACAGGATGATCACTGGTCGGACTGAAGAATGAATTCTTCCCGGTATTTCCGACGACAATATCCACCAGACCATCGTCATTTAGGTCGGCAGCTTCTATGCAACTCCACCATCCACTCGTTCCCGCCACATCCGTAGCCTCCGACAATCTCCCTCCCTCGTTGCGAAACACTCGAATAGGTTGCCACTCACCGGCGACGACCAGGTCAATGTTTCCGTCATTGTCGATGTCGACCCACGCCGATGATGATATCATCCCGATCTCCGCAAGTCCGGGCGCAACGTCGTCGGTAACATCAACGAATTGCCCGTTGTCATTTCGGAGGATATAACTCCTCGGAGGAAGAGGATAGCCCGACGGCCTGAATCTTCCGCCGACAAAAAGGTCGAGGTCACCATCGCCATCCATATCACCTGCCTCGATGCAGGATGCCGAGGTTTTGATGTCTGGAATCGCACCGGGAGCCAGCGCAAAGTTACCCTTTCCGTCATTGAGGTAAAGTCTGTGGCTCGCGGCTGATGCCGCACCTCCCGGCGACGATTTGCCAACGTAAAGATCTTCGTCACCATCACTATCCGCGTCAAAGAAGAGTCCGTACCCATCAGACAAGGCATCACCATCCTCCAATGGAAATGGTTGGAACAACCCGCTTTCTTGCTGAATAAAAATCAGTGACGGCGAGGATGCTTGTCCTCCGACGAAGAAATCATCAAGACCATCGCCATTGACATCTGCTTTCGCCAGACATGGTCCATAGCGGGAAAGCTCGTGCATTAACGTTCGGGTCAACTTAATATCTGATTGATCACCACCCGGGTGACGATAGAACGCCAGCGACTTCGCTTTAAACAACGGACTGTCCGAAGGCCTCGGAGTTATTCGTTTGAGACTGGCATCACGCTTTGAGTACTTTATCGTGGTGTCCGCAGGCACATTTATGAACTTCACACGCAACCCATCGGGCCATTCCACAACCACAGAATCGATCGTCAACGCCGCACCGACTCCGAAATGCGCCGGCGCTTCAACTGTAGATTGGAAGCCCCTGTACGGGGTTCGCTCCACATACTGAATACCGTCATTTACATAAAGCCATATCTTCTCGTTGAGAAAAGAATGCTCTACGGGAACAAGCCGCAGATAGTGATTTGCACTAGCAGACTTATTGAGGTTATTCTCAAAAATGATCGTCTCCTGGTCGATATTGTTTGTCACAAGATCCAAGTCTCCGTCGTTGTCAAGGTCTGCGTATGCAGCGCCGTTTGAGAACGTTGCTACGTCAAGCCCCCACTCTTTCGTTCGGTCTTCAAATACCAGCGATCCGTTATTGCGATATACATAATTTGCCAACTTCACATCCGGCACTTCATTGAATTTTTCCCGCCATAATTTTTCACGTGCCTCCGGTGTTCCAAATGGGTTATTTTCCATCCCGAAAAACACGAAGTCAAGATTTGTAACATCCTTCCGGTACCCGTTACCGATAAACAAGTCTTTGTACCCATCATTGTCAAAATCCGCAAAGAGCGGCGCCCAACTCCAGTCGGTTTCGGAGACGTTTGCCATAAAAGCGATTTCACTGAAAAGGATACGTCCATCTGGCATCCGTCCACGATTGAGCTGAAGTGTATTGCGCATGTACTGCGGCTCGTATCCGAGATCTAGAGACATGTGGAAGTGGTCGTAGTTTTGCCCCGGGGTCATCATCTTTTGGCGAACGTGACCGGGCGGCAACATATCAACAACGATGATATCAGCAAGAGCGTCGTTGTTGAAGTCGGCAATGTCAACACCCATGCCATTGTGGGTCTGGTGTTTTAAGTACGTGGCGATCTCGTTGCGGAAAGTACCATCGCGTTGGTTGATCCACAGCAGATCATTCGACATAAAGTCGTTTGCAACATAAATGTCAGGCCACGAGTCCCCGTTTATGTCGCAGACCGCAACACCAAGTCCATATCCCTCTATAAGAATACCCGACTCCCGAGACACGTCTGTATAGGTATTGTCGCCGTTATTCCGAAAAAGCTGGTCGGTGCTTTCCGCCTCGCCGTTTACTCTTCGAGGGCGAAGATTATTTCGATTGAATGACTCAAGCCAGTTATTGAGGAGGTACATGTCCAGGTCGCCGTCTTGATCGTAATCAAGGAAGGCCGCCATCGTACTGTAGGCGTAGGAGTCCAGGCCCCAGTCACCAGCTTCTTCCGTGAATCGCGGGATTCCGTCTTGAATCCCCTTGTTGACGAACAGCAAATTTCGGCGATTCTCCGTGGTAGTAAACCCTCCTACGCTCAGGTAGATATCAGGCAACCCATCAGAATTGATATCGACAATTGACACTCCCGTGATCCAGCGATCAGTTTCGACCCCGGCCAGTTTGGTCACATCTTCAAACTTCAGTTGTCCTCTGTTGAGATAAAGTTTGCTCGATACCTGGTTTCCTCCGAAGAAGAGGTCCTGAAGTCCATCACCATCAAAATCCCCGACACCAACGCCTGCCCCGTTGTAGATATACTCAAACGACAATGCGTTGAAGGTATCCGTGGTGACAATGCTATTTTTGAAATCAATGTTCGTGTCCTTCGCAAAACGGGCCGAAAACAAGGTCTCATTGTCGCGAGCGCAAGACCCTAGTAGGAGTAGCAGAAAGAAAGAAACAAAATTGAATCGCATACTATTCAAACCGTTTTCGTCAATGCGCTTCCTTGCCTGACCCTAGCTTGGCATAGAACGCGCAAATAAAAAGAAGCACGCCGTCTCAATCGAGGCGGCATGCTTGCTTCAAAACGTATTAGTAACCGGGGTTGTTTTCGATGATCGCCTCGTTAGCGTTCATCTCGCTTTGCGGAATGGGTAACAATAAGTGTTTCGGGTATTCAAATTGAAAGGTACCTGAGAGGTCCGTGCTGAAATGCTCGTCTCCTCCACCCCACCCGGAAAGGCTTTTGTAGCCGCGGGCATCCCATCTCTTAAGATCAAACCACCGAATCTGTTCCTCTCCCATCAGCTCCGCAGCGCGCTCGTCCTCGATCCACTTCATGATGGTATCTTCATCAGTCTCGCCAGTGTCGCGATCTGCGGGTTCCGCTGAGGAAGCCCAATTCCTCGCGCGTTCCCGTACTTCGTTAATTAATTCTATAGCTGTAGTCTTACTCCCTCCTGAAAGAAGAATCGCCTCCGCGGCCAACAACTTTGACTCGGCGTAGCGCAGGATTCTGACGTTGTTTACAGAACCCACGGTCCCGGAAAGCTGATCGAGACCCTCTTTGCCATATTTCGTGAACGCGCGATTGTCTTCGGTGAAGAAATCGACGCGAGGATCAGAACCATATGCCGCTTGCATTTTCTCCGTGAGCTTCCATGTATTACCCGGAAGGTTGTTCCGCGCCTCATTGTTGGCAATTGTATAAAAGCCCCAATAAGTGGACATCACCTCGACTCCCCGCCACGGCCCATCGTTTTGAAGCCACACATTATCCTGGCCGGGTGCACGCGACGCCTGAAACTCGAAAAGCGACTCCTCATTGTTCTCGGTAAGGGCCGAAAAATTATCGGTGTAGTCCGCCGTGAGGTCGGCCGTGATATTGTTGTAAGCTTCAATGGCAGCTGTGTAGTCTGCTATGGTCCCTGTGTAGTCACCGCGATAAACGAGTGACTTCAGCAATAGTCCGTAAGCCGAATTTTTGGTTGCACGTCCCCGCTGGGCAGCATCCCAGGTAATCGGAAGCAGCTGAGCGGCCACTTTGAGGTCTTCAATTGCCTGATCAAGTAACTGCGTTCCGGTCGACTTTGGCTGGTGCATGGTCGAAACGCCCAGCCGCTGCGTGATTAGCGGCGCGGTACCAAACATGTTATAGAGCTTAAAGAATGCCAGTGCGCGCAGAAAGAGCGCTTCGCCGCGGTGGATATCTAAGAAAGACGGATCGTCGAAATCATCCGGGTTAGCTTGACTTGTCTTCTCAATAACCACATTCCTACGTTGGACCATTTCATAGGTTGCAGTCCAGAAATAGCCCACCCGGCCGTCATTCGGATTGATAGTATTGCAAAGCTCCCAGTTTGCAAAACTACTGGCCTCCTCGGTAATATCGTCTCCCGGCAGAAAATACATGGGATGAAGAAACGATTGCGCCCTGAACCAATACCAATCGGTCATTTTCGCATATGCGTTATATAGCACCTGCTCAAACTCCGACTGGAGGCTGAAGTACGAGTCCTCGGTCAGTCCAAGGGGAGGGCTATCAACCCTATCGATATTGCAAGAAGTGAAACTGATCGCGGTAATAAATGCGGTGAGAACACTGTGTATGATTAGCTTTTTCATGTCGATTTCGGTTCCGGTTAGAAAGTGAGATTTAACCCTGCGAAATAACTCTTAGGAAGAGGATACTCATCGTTTACAGGATCGAGCGTCGACCAGTTTGTGATCAGCATGTTGTTCTGTCCCCCGATAAAAATCCGGAAGCGGCTTACAACACCGCCCGTCTTTTCAAGCAAAGTAGCCGGAAGACTATAGCCCAGTTGCCAGGTATTTAGCCGGAAGAAACCTGCGCGCTCCACCCAGCGACTTGATAGCCGATTGTTGTCGGCGGGGTCATTCACTACAGCACGGGGCATAGTCGAAGACGGGTTCTCGCTTGTCCAGCGATTTCGTACAGAAGCGCTCTGGTTCAACCCGCTTCCGTTCATCGCTTCAAGCCGGCGCCGTGATTCGTTTATTTTGTCTACGTCACCTTCACCATAGAAGCTCAACGTGAGGTCGAGACCTTTGAAGCCCGCTGTGATGTTGACGCCATATGTGTGACCGGGGATCGTCTGACCGATCTCGGTCTCGTCATATGAATTAATCACCCCGTCCGGAGTCCTGCTGTAGAAGCGCTCCGTCTCGGTCGGATCTCCGTGAACATCCAGAAAGTACATATCTCCCGGCTGTACGTAAGCGGAACTTCCACCGATGGTAGCATCCGGTGTCGCAGCGAAATACTGAGCTATCTCGTCCTGTGACTGGAAGATACCACCAAGTTGGAATCCCCAAATATGTCCGATTGGACGCCCTTCCTCGACTCTGCCGAACAAGTCGGTCGTAAGTGGAATGTCGTCGTATAGCGAGGTTACTTCATTCTTCAGGAACG
>JBIQJZ010000165.1:0-8624 GCA_044507115.1 Flammeovirgaceae bacterium
GTTCATCCCATTTTCAAACCCTTCTGACATGGGGCACCTTCGTCACAAGCGGATACTGATCATATCGCCGGAACCATGGGATCATCACTTTATTTCCAAGCATCACTACGCGATCAGTCTGGCTGCGCGGGAAAATACCGTTTACTTTCTTAACCCACCGACAACTCGTGAGGAATTTGAGCCGCTCGGTTATGAGCGCCTTTTTCTGATCAATTATAAAGAGCGCTTTAGGGGTGCTAATCGACTGCCCGGTTTTCTACGTCGACTGCTGACAAGACGCACGGTATCGCATATCCGTGCGCTCGCAGGGACGAAGTTCGACGTTGTCTGGAGTTTTGACGTCTATCGACTTCAGGACCTCGACTTGTTCGATGCCGAGACTTGCATCTATTTTGCGGCGGACTCGCATGCGGCGCGAGAACTCGAGCTCGTCGTCGCACGGCATGCGCAACTTGTTTTGAGTCCCTCATCGATGTTATTGGCCTCACTTAACACATCGACACCGAAACACTTCATCAATCATGCTGTCGCGGATCACTTTCTGGGATCCAATGAGCAATCAAAATTACCCGGAGGTAGCGATCGGAAAATAGGGTACGTTGGCAATCTCCATTCGCGTTACCTTGACTTCCGCCTGTTGAAGCGAGTTGTTGAAGCAAATGCGCATTGCGACTTTGTCTTTGCGGGCAATGATTCAGGGACTGCGATGGAAGAGCTGAAGAAGTTTGACAATGTCTACTTTGTGGGTGCGCTACATACGTCGGAAGTTCCCGGCTTTCTGCGTGCATGTGACGGTTTACTCCTTTGCTATGATACCGATCGCTTTGGGCGCGAGGCGTCGAATTCACACAAAATACTGGAGTACCTCGCATCTGGGCGCGTCGTAATGAGCACAAGGATGAGTCAATATCACGAGCATCGGGATATAGTGTTAATGCCCCAAGCCAATTCCGCCCTCCCGGACCTGGTTCGGGATGTAATGGACAAACTACCTCAATTTAATGACGCAGCCTCACAGGCACGGCGAATGGCATTCGCGTCCGAACATACGTACGGAAAGCAACTTAATCGCGTGGAGCGATTGATCGGTGATGTAAAGCAACGATCTTTGGTTTGATCATGAAGCTCTTGTTTGTCAGCATTGCGTTTCCTCCGAAGAACGACCCTGAGTCGCTGCAGGCCGGCCGTTATGCGAAGTACCTTGTCAGGAATGGTGTCGACCTCAGACTCGTCACATCCAGTATCCCGACTGTGTACATGCCCTACGACGAAACGTTGGAGGAATATGCACATGACCCGGGC
Source organism: Flammeovirgaceae bacterium (assembly GCA_044507115.1). Classification (GTDB taxonomy): domain Bacteria; phylum Bacteroidota; class Bacteroidia; order Cytophagales; family Cyclobacteriaceae; genus Chryseosolibacter. Next base: position 1,303 of record JBIQJZ010000165.1, read on the forward strand.
AAGACGCTCACTTTGCCAATCTTTGAAACACGTGCGATAAACCATCTTTTAAGGAAAATTAGTCCGATAGGGCTCGATTTCCCCGACTCTAAATTCTCGTTTCCCCTTCAATGGCGACGAGTAACTCGTAACTTGCACGGGCGGCCCGATATTATTTACTCGCGGGCAAATCCCATGAGTTCGACCTTGATGGCGTATCGCCTTCAGCAGTATTTTGAGGTTCCGTGGATCATGCATATGAGTGATCCGTGGGTGGATTCGCCGGCGCGCAGCTATCGAGCGGCTGAGACCCGTTTCAATGCGAAGTGGGAGGAAAGGTGTATGCGAGCCGCCTCACGTGTTGGTGTGACCACTGCGGAATCACTCTACTACTACCGAAGAAAGTACCCGTCCCTGAGCGAAAAATATTTTCTTGCCCCGAATGTTTTCGATGCGGAGAAGGCTTGTGTTGATCCCGTGGATCTCGGGGACCGAATGCGGATCGTCTATACGGGCGGATTGACCGGGAATCGAAGCGCTGAGTTTTTTCTAGGCGCATGTCGACGGGTTCTTGAGAGCGACCCTGGCTTTGCGACATCAGACGTTATTTTTGCAGGACCGTTGGATCGAAAGAATCGGGCGATTCTTGAATCCGCCGAACTGGATTTTGTGCGGTATGCCGGAAGCGTTTCGTATGCGGAAGCGCGAAATCTTCAACAACAGGCGCACATCCTTCTCACAATCGATGAGCCGGTGGTCGATAAAATGAAAGCTATGTTCTTTCCGTCGAAGATACTGGACTATTTTCTCACAGGACGGCGGATACTTGCTATCACGAATGAGAGAAGTGCTACCTCTTCCATCCTGAAACAGGGGAGGGCGCTGGTCGTCCACTATCCGGATATGGATCAACTGGTGGATTACCTACGTGATGCATACCACGCGTTTATGCGGAAAGACGTTGACTATTTTAGTCAGAAAGAACTTCCGGAACGGTTTAATGCCGAGAAGAATGCACAAAGCCTGATTGCTTTATTTGAAACGCTTTGAAGAGAATTCTGATAATAGCGGGTACAAGACCGGAGGCGATCAAACTGATTCCGGTGTATCTCAGTCTACGAACGAGGTTTGATGTTCGTTTTGTTTCGTCGGGACAGCATCGGGAAATGCTTGCGCCGGTGTTTCAATTTTTCGGCGTGTCGCCCGATAGCACCCTCGATACGATGACAACGAACCAAACGCTTTCCGAAGTGACGTCGCGGTTATTGTCAGCACTTGACGAAGTCATCAGCAAGGAGAATCCCCAACTTGTCGTTGTTCAGGGTGATACCACCACTGCAATGGCGGCGGCGTTGAGTGCATATTACAACAAAGTTCCGGTAGCACACGTCGAGGCAGGATTGAGGAGCTTCCACACGTACGCACCGTATCCGGAAGAAGTGAACCGGAGAATTATCACACAGATCGCCGCGCTACATTTTGCTCCGACATCAGCCGCAGCTACGAACCTCGCTGGACATGCGGGCGTCCACGTTGTTGGAAACACCGCCGTTGATAGCCTTCGCCTGGGTGCGGATCGGATCGGGACCGATGCGCTTCGTCGGATCGGCTTTGATGTAGATCAGCAGACCATCCTGGTGACAGCCCACAGGCGCGAGAGTTTCGGCGAAGGTATCGCCAACATCTGTCGGGCTGTCTGCATTTTGAGTGAGAAATATCCTGAGCTTCGCTTTGTCTACCCCGTGCATTTGAATCCCAACGTCCGTGATAAGGTGTTTACAGAAATTGGCGACCGTCCCGGTATTACACTGCTTGAGCCCGTCGGATATGACGTGATGATTTCCTTGATGAAACATGCGCTGCTTATTCTCACAGACTCAGGGGGAATCCAGGAGGAAGCCCCAGCATTGAACGTCCCTGTAATAGTCATGCGCGATGTAACAGAACGACCGGAGGGTGTCGAAGCTGGTTGCGCCGTGCTTGCGGGAACGTCTACCGATGGTATTGTTAAGGCGTTTGAAGACATCTATCTTGATTCGAAACAGTATGAGAAGATGAAGCGCGCCCCAAATCCCTATGGCGACGGGTACGCTGCCAAGCGAATAGCTTCCGTAATCGAAGGTTTCTTATGAGGGTGCTGTACCTTGGATATTGGGGAAGTAGTGAGCCGCTGACTACGGCGACTATCCTGCCGAGCCTCCGGGTACTTGGAAGGATGGAGCAGATTGAGAAGATAATTTATTGCTCGATTGAACGAACTGGGAAAGGTGGATTAGCACCTCTGCCAAAGGTCGAGCACGTCGGAATTTCATCGTGGGATACCGGTAGCGTTATGCTGACCAAATTGCGGGACTATCGGCGAATATACGACGTCGTGCAGCGCCTGTGCAGACGGCATGACGTCGACCTACTGGTCTGCCGCTCGGCGCTCGCCGGCGCATTTGGTCATCGCGTCAAACGGAAGTTCGGTATTCCATATGTGGTCGAATCGTTTGAGCCGCACAAAGATTATATGGTCGAATCGCACGTCTGGGGTCGCTACGACGTTCGCGCGCTGATGCAGTCTCTCCATGAACGTCAACAAAAAAAGTCCGCCGATGTCCTTCTCCCTGTGTCTTCGAACTACTTGAGAGCATTGGTAGACGAAGGATTGGATGAACGGCGGGTCCTGTTGCTTCCATGTTGCGTTGATCTTGAGATGTTCAGCTTTGATGCGGCGGTCCGTGATCGGGTTCGCCGTCTCCATTCCTTCGGCGATACTGATATCGTCGGGATATACGTCGGCAAGTTTGGTGGAATCTACTATGATCGCGAAGCGTATACGATTTTCAAGAAGGCATTCGATCACTTTGGGATGCGATTCAAACTCGTCGTCTTGACGAATGACAATCGCGACGGAGTACTGGCGGGAATCTCCCGACAAGCTATTCCAACGGACCGCGTGGTTGTGACATCGGTTCCACACAATGAGGTGAACGAGTGGCTCTGCGCTGCGGATATCGCCTTTTGCACGGTGCGGCCGGCCGCATCTCGGAAATATTGCTCGCCTGTAAAGAACGGAGAGTATTGGGCGTGTGGGCTGCCCGTTGTGATAGAGCCGGGCATTGGCGACGACTCCGACATCGTTGACGGGGAAGGGGGAGGAGTGCTCGTCAGAAACAGAGACTACGCGACGGCGTTCGGGGAGATAGAAAAGTTAATTGACCGCGGGCGCGAACGATTGTCGGCTGAGATTCGGATGATCGCGATAAGGCACCGTGATTCCCGGCAAATAGAGAGCGTTTATCGGGCGGTATTCGAACGGCTGCACTGGAAGAAATAAGCTTCCGGCACGAATGGCAGCACTTCCGGGTTTGACGTTTTTGGAGTACTTTTGCCCAAATAAAATTTGGCGGCGTCTAAGAGGTGCCGTATAAAACGCATCCGTAACCGCTGAAAAAACAAACCTGCATGAAAGCGAATCCAAAACTCGACGCGACTGACCGCAAAATTCTGGAGATACTACAGGCAAACTCCAACATTACCAATGCCCAGCTCGCCAAGGAGATCGGGCTGTCGCCGGCACCTACACTGGAGCGCGTGAATAAGCTGGAGGCATCCGGCGTCATACGGAGTTATCACGCTGTTATCGATCCACATCGCGTAGGCCTGGGTGTAAGCACCTTTGTGATGGCGTCATTAAAAGGGCACAACAAAGATAACATTGAGAAATTCATCTCGGCGATTAAACGGATTCCGGAGATTATCGAGTGCCATCATGTAACCGGCGCCGGTGATTTCATTCTAAAAATAATTTGCGTTGATATCGCTGCCTATCAGCAGCTCATGCTCGAACGCGTTTCGAATATCGACGTTGTAGATAGTCTCCAGTCGATGGTTATCCTATCGACCTTTAAGGACAGCAAGTCAATGCCCATACCCGGTTGATTATGGTTTCAGAAAGGACTTTGATTCTCGACTCCGTCCAGGTCAAGCAGAAGATCAGGAGGATGGCGTATCAGATATATGAGTACAACTTCAACGAGAAGACGGTTGTCATTGCCGGCATCGATGGACAGGGCTACGTGCTGGCCCGCCTGCTAATCAAGGAAATTGAATCGATCTCGCCGATCAAAACGATTCTCGTCAAGGTTACACTCGACAAGTCCGCGCCTCAACAATCGGACGTCACCCTCGACTGCAACGTAAAAGACCTTCAAAAAAAGTGTATCATCCTGGTGGACGATGTCTTGAACACCGGCCGCACATTTGCATATGGATTGAAACCATTCCTTAGTATTGAAGTAAAGAAGATAGAGACAGCAGTCCTGGTAAATCGCAGCCATACATTATTTCCGATCCATCCGCAATACACCGGGTACGAACTGGCGACGACTATTCGCGATCACGTGGAAGTCATCCTGGGCAAGGAAACCGCCGTTTACGTCAGATAGAGTCAACAACGCGAATCATGTCAGTACATAAGCAGGAAATTAAGAAGGTCACAACTCATCAGCTCCAGGAGATGAAGAATCGCGGTGAAAAGATTGCGATGCTGACCGCCTACGATTACAGTATGGCAAGAATTATCGACGCCGCGATGGTCGACGTCATCCTGGTAGGTGATTCTGCTTCAAACGTGATGGCGGGTCACGAGACGACGCTGCCGATAACACTTGATCAGATGATCTATCACGCGGCTTCCGTCGTCCGCGCGGTGAAAAGGGCACTGGTGGTTGTAGACCTTCCGTTTGGAACGTATCAGGGAAACTCCAGCGAAGCTTTGCGGTCTGCGATCCGCATAATGAAGGAAGCAGGTGCGCATGCCGTGAAACTCGAAGGGGGGCGTGAGGTGAAAGAGTCTGTCGAACGTATCCTGAGTGCCGGAATTCCCGTGATGGGGCATCTCGGACTGACGCCGCAGTCCATCTACAAATTCGGTACTTATACCGTGCGCGCGAAGCAGGAAGAAGAAGCGAAGAAGCTCGTGGACGATGCACAACTCCTGGCGAATTGCGGGTGTTTTGGTATTGTTCTTGAAAAGATACCAGCTGTCCTCGCCAAGCAAGTAACCGAGTCGGTCCAGATTCCGACCGTTGGTATTGGTGCCGGGCCGGATACCGATGGTCAGGTGCTCGTCATGCAGGATATGCTCGGGATCAACAAAGAGTTCAAGCCACGTTTCCTTCGCCGCTATGCTGACCTGGATTCAGTTGTGACGAAAGCTGTCAGGAACTATGTAGGCGATGTAAAGTCGGGATCTTTCCCGAACGAGGACGAAAAATATTAGTTGTTGGTGTTCGCCTCGCTGCACACTACTGCGACGGACGCATCATCCGTCTCGCCAAACCAAACAATTCCGTATTCTTTGTAGAAACCGATACCAATAGCCCTCCACGTTGCCTTGCTCCATATCCCCTCGTTAATGATCAGTGGGTTGTGGGCCGGGCTTCGCTTCCAACCCTCGAGCCCCTCAACGGCCGTGGCACCGGCTGAGCTATAATAGGCGATTTCGTAGCCAGGTCCTTCATATCCGGCGATCTCGCTGGGCTTGTTCCACATGCATTCCGCTTTTTTATGATCGTTTGTGTAGCAGCACGATGACCACTTCCCTTTTGATGACCAACTGTGCGGGTTGCATTTGTTGTTAGGATCGAACTTGTAGTTGTCCGCCAGGTCCCGAGCGTGGGTTTGTGCGACGAGTGTCAGCTTTGCGGAAAGGGGGATCGGCTCCAGTCCTTTTGATTCCCGGTATGCCATCATCAGGTCATACAACGCCTTCTCTTCTTCGGAAAGGCAAGGGGTAGGGCTGCTTTGCAGGGAGAAAATAAGGGAAAGAATAAGGAGTGACCACATAAGTTTAAGGTACGTATAACCTGTGCCGACTCAACGGCCGGGGTTCGCAATTATTGCCTCGCGTCCAGACGCCCAACTCAAACGATTTAGTAATGGAAAAACATTGTTTTGTTAAAGGTAGTAGAACCTGTGCCCACGCGAATACAAAACTTCCCGAAATTAATGTGACGGAAGGTCCGTCTTTTTTGTGACGAGGAACGCAAATCCCGTTATAAGTGACTATTTTTGTGCGCTTTTTGAAAAGCCAGTATAACCTTAAACAAGCGCATAATGAGTGATCAGAAAATCTCCATCAGCAACGGCAAGCTGGTGGTTCCCGACAACCCGACCATCCCCTACATCGAAGGCGACGGTACCGGAGTTGATATCTGGCCTGCATCCAGATTTGTATTTGATGCAGCTGTGGAGAAAGCTTACGGCGGAAAGCGGAAGATCAATTGGAAGGAAGTACTGGCCGGGGAGAAGTCTTTCAAGAAACTCAACAACTGGCTGCCTGAAGAAACGCTCCAGACATTCCGCGAATACCTCGTAGGTATCAAGGGGCCGCTGACGACTCCGGTCGGAGGTGGTATCCGCTCCCTGAACGTGGCACTGCGCCAGGAGCTGGATCTGTATGCCTGTGTAAGGCCGGTAAGATGGTTCAGTGGCGTTCCCTCACCTGTGAAGGAACCGCATAAGACAGATATGGTTCTTTTCCGCGAGAACACGGAGGACATCTATGCGGGAATCGAATTCCAGGCGGGCACGGACGAGAACAAGACGTTCCTGGCATTCTTTGAAGAGACTTTCCCGAAAGGGTTTAAGAAAATCAGGTTCCCCAAAACGGCGAGCATCGGTATCAAACCCGTATCTCAAGAGGGTACAGAACGCTTGGTACGATCGGCAATTGAGTTCGCTCTGGAACATAAGAAACCGAGCCTCACGCTGGTGCACAAAGGAAATATCATGAAGTTCACGGAGGGAAGCTTCCGGGATTGGGGATATGCGCTTGCGAAGAGCGAGTTTGGTGCGAAGGACCTCGACGGCGGACCATGGCAGATCATTGAAAAAGACGGTCACAAGTTGATCGTTAAGGATGCAATCGCCGATGCGTTCCTACAGCAGATTCTCCTCAGACCCGATGAGTATTCTGTTGTAGCTACACTGAACCTCAACGGAGATTATATCTCGGATGCACTCGCGGCAATTGTCGGAGGAATCGGTATCGCCCCCGGAGCGAACATTAACTACAATACCGGGCATGCAATCTTTGAAGCGACGCACGGCACGGCGCCTAAGTACGCAGGCCAGGATAAGGTTAACCCGGGATCTGTGATCCTGTCGGGAGCGATGATGTTTGAATATATGCGCTGGCAGGAAGCCGCTGATCTGATCTACAAAGGTCTGGAGAAGGCGATCGCGTCCAAGCGCGTAACGTACGACTTCCACCGTCTGATGGATGGTGCTACGTTGCTCAAGTGTTCAGAGTTCTCGCAAGAGATCGTTAAGAATATGTAAAAAATACGGGT
>JBIQJZ010000166.1:0-8619 GCA_044507115.1 Flammeovirgaceae bacterium
GTGGTAGATGTCGACGAAGATGTAACCCAGTGCTACTGTGAATGTGATGATGGCGAGCTGGCTGCGCAGGATGGCATTGCGGTAGTCCACCCGCGATGGGATAAAAACATTGCTCCCTAATACTAGATCCCGGAAACTCATTTGAGCAAGATATACGCCGGCGCGAACACAGAACGACCGGCTGATCACTTTTCATGTAACATGTAAGAAATGTCGCGAGAAAGTGTAATTCCAACGGCTGTGCGTGAGACCGCAATCGCTTGTTATTGCAACTCTCACCGACGGCACCCCGAATCCGATAGAAAAGGCGTATCTTTGCGGCTTATTTCAGACTATGATCGCAGTAAACAACTTATCCCTGCAATTCGGCAAACGCGTGCTGTTCGACCAGGTGAACCTGAAGTTCACAGGTGGAAATTGCTACGGCGTGATCGGGGCGAACGGAGCGGGCAAATCGACTTTCCTCAAGATACTGGCGGGTGACATCGACCCGACCGCCGGCGGGGTTAGCGTCGAACCCGGCAAACGCATGGCGGTACTCCGGCAGAATCACTATCAGTTTGACGAGGTGAGTGTGCTCGACACGGTCATGATGGGGCACAGCAAGCTGTGGAGCATCATGAAGGAGAAAGATGCGCTGTATGCAAAGCCGGACTTCTCGGAAGCGGACGGACTGAAAGCGTCTGAACTCGAAGCTGAGTTTGCCGAAATGAACGGATGGAATGCTGAGTCGGATGCGGCATCGCTGTTGAGTGGTCTCGGCATCCCGGAAGACGACCATCTCAAGTTGATGAAGGAGTTGAGCGGGAACCAGAAGGTTCGCGTTCTCCTCGCGCAGGCGATTTATGGCAATCCTGATATCCTTATCCTCGACGAGCCGACTAACGACCTGGATATCCACACAATTGCATGGCTAGAGGATTTTTTACTCGAGTTCAAGAATACTGTCATTGTTGTGTCGCACGACAGGCACTTCCTCGACACTGTTTGTACCCACATTGTGGATATAGACTTCAGTGCAATCAGGCTCTTCACCGGGAACTATTCATTCTGGTATCAGTCAAGCCAGCTTGCGCTTTCGCAACGTTCGGCGGCGAACAAGAAAGCTGAAGACAAGAAGAAGGAACTCCTCGAATTCATCGCCCGGTTCAGTGCCAACGCGTCTAAATCGCGTCAGGCCACGAGTCGCCGCAAACTCCTCGAAAAGATCAACGTGGACGAAATTCAGCCTTCGACAAGACGGTACCCGGCGATCATCTTCCAGCAGAAGCGTACCGCGGGAGATCAGATCCTCCAGATTGAGAACCTGTCATTCTCCGAAAACGGGGTCACCTATTTCAAAGGCCTTGATATCTACGTTAATAAAGGAGACAAGATCGCGTTCCTGAGCAAGGACAGCCTTGCCATTACTTCGTTTTTCAAAATTCTAGCGGGGGAATTACAGCCTGCTACCGGATCTTTCCAATTCGGACAAACGATCACATCCGCGTACCTTCCGGCGAACAACGAAAAGTACTTTCAGTCGGACGACAACCTGATCGACTGGCTGAGGCAATTCGCCGAAGACGAAAACAAGGATGAGGTGTATATCCGTGGCTTTCTCGGCAAGATGCTTTTCTCCGGTGAGGAGGTTTTTAAGAAATGCAACGTCCTCTCCGGGGGCGAAAAAGTCCGCTGCATGATCTCCCGTATGATGCTTGCAGGCGCCAATCTCCTCATACTGGACGAGCCCACCAACCACCTGGATCTGGAATCAATTACCGCCTTCAACAACGCGCTGAAGGATTTTCCCGGAACGGTGTTGTTTACTTCACATGACCATGAGTTCACGCAGACGGTGGCCAATCGCATTATCGAGATCACACCGAACGGGTTCATCGATCGTTTGATGACGTACGACGAGTACATCGAGAGTGAGGCAGTCGCCGGACAAAAGGAAGCGTTGTACGCCTGAAAATATTTTCACGCAGCATGCACAACAAAGCCAACAGTTACTTAAATTAGGGTGAAAGAACTTTAATTCCCGGTCGTACACCAAACGGATTAAACCCTAAAACAAAAGTTAGCTATGGCAAAAAAAACAAAAAAAGCCGCGAAAAAGTCAGCTAAGAAAGCCGGTAAAAAGTCCGCTAAGAAGGCGGCAAAAAAGGGAGCGAAGAAAGCCGCAAAGAAGTCTCCTAAAAAAGCAGCGAAAAAAGTGAAAAAGGTGGCGAAGAAATCCGCCAAGAAAGCTGCAAAAAAATCAGCGAAGAAAGCGGCGAAGAAGTCAGCCAAGAAATCAACCAAAAAAGCAGCGAAGCGATCCGCTCCGAAAAAAGCTACCGCGAAGAAGGTAGTACGCCGCAAGGCAGCGCCTAGAAAATCCGCCCCTACTCCCTCCGTTGCTCCCAGCATAGTCCAGTCGTCGCTCTTTGGAAGCACGGAGTCGACCTCGAGTCCTGCGACTGACGAGAGTGAGGATAACAACCCCATTGGTTCGTCGGGCAGTCCGTTTAGCGCGAACTAGAAAAACAAAAGCGATGCTCTGCATCGCTTTTTTTATCTCCTTATGTGGGTGTTACTGTATCAGGACGCCCCGGTATTTTCTCGGATCGCGCAGAACGGTGGCGATGCCCTTCGACACCGAAAGCAATGGATCGTCATCGATATGGACGGGTAACCTGAACTTCCGCTGGAGTCGCTCCTGTAGTCCGCGGAGTAATGCGTTTCCGCCGGTTACGTTAAGGCCCTTGGTGTAGATATCGGACGCAAGTTCGGGAGGACAAGTTTCCAGGGTCTGGATGATTCCAAGTTCAATCGCACTGATTGACTTCTCCAGCACATTAGCGATCTCGCGATAGTCAACGGTACGGGTGACAGGCAGCCCTCTCAGCAACTCCTTTCCTTTCACCGCCATGGGCTCCGGCGGATTCTCGAGTTCCTGCATCACGGCTCCAACTTGTATCTTCACCTGCTCGGCAGTCTTTATACCAATCTCTACGTTGTACTCCTTTCGGAAGTAGTGCCGGATCGTTTCATCCATCGAGTCACCCGCGACCTTCACAGACTGGAACCCGGCAATGCCCGACAGGGAAATGACAACAATTTCGGTGATGCCCCCACCGATATCAATGACTAACTGCCCTTCGGGTTCCTGAATGTTCAATCCCATTCCGAGCGCTGCCGCGATGGGTTCGAAAATCAGCCAGGTATTGCGCGCATGAAGGCTTTCCAACGCGTTCAACAGCGCGCGGCGTTCAACATGCGTCGTTGAATACGGAACGCCGGCAATCACGTCGCCATAGCCGTTGAACAACGACTTGTCGCTGTACGCCAGACGCATGAGCGCGTGAAGCATTTTTGCAGCCGAATCGTAGTCGGCAATGACGCCACCGCGCAGCGGTTTCACCGGCCGGTACGCTTTATGCGCTTTTTCGAACATATCATACGCCTCCGAACCGACGGCTCGAACCTCTGTACGATCCGAGTCCAGCACGATGTATGAGGGCTGATCGACCAGCAGCCGGTCAGCATCCCGCACCAGTGTGTTCGTATTACCCAGGTCAATGGCAAAACTTCTTTTCCGGATAAAATCGAACTTCACCATGCTGTGAATTGGGCGCTTATGCTCTCTTGTAATGTTCATTTCCGTTCCAAATATCGTTACTTCCGCGGGATCAGACGCCTGCTCGAGCCTTATTCGCTTGTGTTGACTTGCAGAACAAGCAGCGACACTGCGAAGTTCGCCCCTCTACCTCCCACACAATGGCAGTCAGCGATTCTCTCCGCCGCAGACGCCCGACCATTCAGCAATTTCATCAAACCGTATTAGACAATCGCTACAAATCACCGGAAAAAAATACGCAGCTAATGATCACATAAAAAATGACAACATCAACCGATACGCACAGTCGTTTCCATCCAGCATCCGAAAGCGGGCGACAGAACCGAAAATTTTACCTAGATTTGACACCGGCAGTGTGTCCGCCTCAATCCGACTGCCCTAATCCACAAAACTCATAAACCTCATGAATAACCGCAAACTTTTGCCTTTGATCATTTTGGGAGTTATTGCTCTGTTCGTCCTGATGGGTCTCTCCTCCAGTATTTTCTATACCGTAAACGCAACGCAACGGGCAGTAGTCTTCTATAAATTCGGATCAGGTCTTGCCAAGGATGAAATCATTCTCCCCGGCGTCCACATCAAAGCTCCGTGGAATGACGTATTCATATACAACGTGCAGGAAACTTCCGAGGGCGAAAACATGGATGTACTCGACAAGAATGGTCTCTCCATCCACGTCGACATAACAGTGCGATTCAAACCGATCCCTGATAAGATCGGATACATCTACGAAAAATTCAACATGGATTACACCGATGTCCTCGTTATTCCCGAGGTGCGGTCTACTGTACGCCAGGTCATGGGAAGATTTACAGCAGAGGAAATTTACTCGACCAAGCGCGCCGAAGTTGAGGAGATGATCAAGGAGGAAGCGGAAGCGATCCTCCATGATAACAACGTTACGATGGTAGCACTCCTGATCCGCTCCATAACGCTTCCCGAGCAGATACGGGTGGCCATTGAAAGCAAACTCCAACAGCAACAGGAAGCGCTTGCCTACCAATTCCGGCTCGACAAGGAACGCAGTGAGGCCGAGCGGAAGCGCATTGCCGCCGAAGGAGAATCGCGCGCAAACAACATCATCAACAACAGCCTGACGACAAACCTGCTCAAGATGCGTGGTATCGAGGCCACCCTCGAACTGTCCAAATCACCCAACACCAAAGTGATCGTCATTGGCGGGCAAGACGGAATGCCGTTGATACTGGGAAATAATTGACAGTCGTCGGGCCCACACTCGACTGTCCACGGTGAGTTGACGATTTGGGCGAGGATGGGAAAGAACTTAATTTTTCGCCGGGCTTTGGCATTTACGGCACAGCGCTTAGTTTTGGCAACGAGATTTTGTGGCCTTGCGGTCCGGGCGGATGAACAGCCGGGGAGTGAATGGCGTAACTACCAGTAAAACTACATTGACATGTCGAAAACAGCAGAATTAATTATTGATGGTAAGTCCTATACCTTTCCTGTTATCGTAGGCACCGAAGGGGAAGTGGCGATAGATATCAGTGACCTCCTGGACAAAGCCAAGGTGATCACGCTCGACTACGGGTTCAAAAACACCGGATCGACGAAAAGCGGGATCACTTTCCTGGATGGCGACAACGGGATCCTGCGGTACCGGGGGTACGCCATCGAAGACCTCGCCGAGAAATCGTCATTTATCGAGGTTGCCTACCTGCTGATCTTTGGAAAACTTCCTACCCAACAAGAACTCGACACATTCAAATACGATATCCGCACGCACACTTTGGTACACGAGGATACCAAGAAAATACTGGACGGATTTCCCTCAAGTGCCCACCCGATGGGTGTGGTGGCATCCCTTTTCTGCTCCCAGACGGCCTTCTATCCCGAGTCTCTGGATCCCAACCGATCTAACGAACTCATATACCTCAGCATCATCCGCGCGCTCGCTAAGATGCCGACGTTCGCAGCCTGGGCGCACAAGAATGCTGTCGGACATCCGGTCAATTACCCGGATAACAACCTTACCTACTGCGCCCGCTTTCTCAAGATGATGTTCAGCCTTCCGGCGGAGGAATACGATGTCGACCCGGTGGTTGCCGACGCGCTGGATAAACTTCTTATCCTTCACGCCGACCACGAACAGAACTGCTCGACCTCTACGGTTCGTATCGTGGGCTCGTCGAAAGCCAGCATATATTCTTCAATCTCCGCCGGCATCAACGCCCTCTGGGGACCGCTTCACGGAGGAGCCAACCAAGAGGTTATACTGATGCTTGAAAACATTCGCAAAGACGGCGGCGACACCGACAAGTGGATTGCCAAGGCAAAAGACAAGAGCAGTGGCTTCCGGTTGATGGGTTTCGGACACCGCGTCTATAAGAATTTCGACCCGCGTGCGAAGATCATCAAGAAAGCCGCAGACGATGTCCTCAAGAAACTCGGCATCAATGACCCGGTGCTGGAAATCGCGCTTAAACTAGAGGAAGCTGCCCTCAAGGATCCATACTTCGTCGAACGCAGACTCTACCCGAACGTCGACTTCTATTCGGGCATTATTTATCGCGCACTCGGCATTCCCGTCGATATGTTCACCGTTATGTTTGCGATGGGCCGCCTTCCCGGCTGGATCGCACAGTGGAAAGAGATGCGGGAAAACAAAGAACCGATCGGACGCCCCAGGCAGATTTACGTTGGAGAATCGCTCAGGCCGTACGTTGCGATCGACAAACGGTGATCCCGTGAGGACCGGCAATGGACCTCTATTACCAGCCCAACATCGCCGAAGGATTCACGCATCTTGACGCCGACGAATCCCGGCATTGTGTCAAGGTTCTTCGCAAAAAAACAGGAGATGGAATTACGGTAACGGATGGTCGCGGCTTCTTTTACGATGCTGTGATCATGCGTGCCGATAGCCGTCAATGCAGCTTTGAAATCCGGCAGAAGCGCGAAGCCGCAAAGCGGGATTTTTACATTCATATTGCCATCTCCCCTACCCGCAACCTCGACAGAATCGAATGGTTCGTCGAGAAAGCAACCGAACTCGGCGTTGATCGGATAACGCTGATCGAATGCCACCACACAGGTCGCTCCAACGCGAAAGTCGACCGACTCCGGAAAATTGCCATCGCGGCTATGAAGCAGTCACTGAAAGCGGAACTCCCCTTAATCTCAGAAGGACTTCTGCCGTTTGCCGACGTGGTACACGCCAGCGAGGAAACGCATAAGTGCATCGCTCACGTCGATTTCGCTAACCCCTCGCATCTTCGCGACACTGTACCGTCGCGTTCGTCGTACCTCGTGATGATCGGACCGGAAGGGGATTTTACCCCCGAGGAACTGGATATTGCCATCCGAAATGCCTTCCGGAAAGTAAGTCTAGGCCCGGCAAGATTGCGAACGGAGACGGCCGGAGTGGCAGCTTGCCACATACTGAACCTGATCAATAACTAGGTCATTGTTCGGAGTCTATGGCGGGATGACTATCTTTCGCGGGCATAACTGCATCGAATGATATTAAACTACATCTGGGTTGGACTAGTATTGATCGCCTTTGTCGTCGCACTGGTCAAGTTTCTGTTCTTCAATGACCTCGCCATATTTCCGCAGTTGCTGCAGTCGACCTTCGACAACGCGAGGACAGGCCTTGAGATTTCTATCGGACTGGCCGGTGTCATGTCCCTATGGCTCGGTCTTATGAAGATTGGTGAACGGGGTGGCATGGTGCCTATTCTCTCCCGACTGATCGGTCCTTTTTTTGCGCGTCTCTTCCCATCCATCCCGCGAAACCACCCCGCTACCGGTTCCATTATCATGAACTTCAGCGCAAATATTCTCGGACTCGACAATGCGGCCACTCCGCTGGGTCTAAAGGCGATGACGGAACTTCAGGAGATCAACCCAAATAAAGACACTGCTTCCGATGCACAGATCATGTTCCTGGTACTGAACGCATCGGGGCTGACGATTATTCCTATCTCGATCATGGCCGACCGGGCGATGCTGGGGTCAACGAATCCCACGAGCATCTTCATACCAACGCTGATCGCAACCTTCTTTTCCACCTTTATCGGACTCTTATACATTAGCCTGCGTCAGCGCATCAAACTCCACGATCCGGTCTTACTTGGATTCATACTTGGAATGACCGGACTCATCACGCTTGTCATCTGGTACTTCTCCGGATTGACGCCAGAACAGGTTCAAACGCAATCATCAATCTCGACAGCAATCATCATCCTCACGATCATCGTTTCATTTATCACACTCGGGCTGAAGAACAAAGTACCCATCTTCGAAGCATTTGTCGACGGTGCGAAGGAAGGATTCGGAATCTCAATCAAGATCATTCCGTATCTCGTTGGTCTGCTCGTAGCCATTGGGTTGTTTCGTACATCCGGTGCACTGACATACGTCGAGAATGGAATCGCTTGGGGACTCATCGCACTAGGCGTTAACGCCGACTTTGTCCCGGCCCTCCCAGTAGGATTGCTGAAACCCTTGAGCGGTCAGGGCGCGCGATCAATGATGATCGAGGTCGCCCAGACACACGGGGTGGATTCCTTCGTGGGAAACGTTGCAGCGGTTTTCCGCGGCTGTGCGGAGACCACCCTCTATCTTACTGCCCTTTACTTCGGGTCTGTCCAGGTACGTAAAACGCGTTACGCCGTCACAGGCGGGCTGATCGCTGATGCCGCTGGCATAGCAGGGGGGATTTTTGCGGGGTATCTCTTCTTCTACTAGTTTCATATTGGACCCCTTCAGGGTCGTGCGATTTGTTGTTCAACACCACAAGACCGAATATAAGGTCGTCCCTACGGGACTATTGGTTTTCTTGTCGTCCTGCGTTTTCTACCATAAGGCCGCCCCTACGGGGCTCGTAACGGTAGACCGACGTTCGGATTCTGAAATCAGATGGGTCGTTTCGACAACCGATTGCAGCTGGTTTCCGAACATTCCTAAATGCAACGTGACCTCCATTGAAATGATATTTGTTTCATGTTGGACCCCTTCAGGGTCGCTGGGGATTTTGTTCACCTCTTTAA
>JBIQJZ010000167.1:0-8569 GCA_044507115.1 Flammeovirgaceae bacterium
AAATCCCCAGGGCAATTTCCCCTGTAAGCAGGCGATGAATACCCGCGACGCCAAAAAATCCAATGATCGCAGTTATCAGAATAAGCTGCGGATCTCTTCGACGTGAACGGTAGACATTTGCAAACGTCTGTGCATTGTCTCTGTCGAGGTCCTTAATAAGAGATTGAACGTATAACATCTCTTCGCCGGCGAGTTCCGGGAGAACATCAATAACTCTTGCCATAGGTGCGTATGTGGTTTCGTGTTAAACTCAGGATTCTCATCGACAAGGCACCAACAGCGAAGATGCCGAAGGGGTGCGCCTCGAACGACTCGGAGAGATGGCCATGAAGGAGTAGGGAGATTGATCTACCCAAACCGCAGCCGGGACAGTACTCGAATCCGATGTTGGCCAAAGGGCAGAGGGAAAATCCAAAACTTCCGGCGTCCAGAATGGCCAGTAACGACAGGCTGATGATCCAGATGATGGCCTCGGGCGGAAAGTGTCTGACCATTAAAACAAGTTACAAAAAAACGGGGACAGTCAGTCTGCCCCCGTGCTGATAATCTGCCAGTAAATCTGCAATCACGTTGCTACGAAACAACGGTTAAGTATTGTTTCGTATTGGTTCCCAAACCGGGTATAACACCAGTGTTTGAGGTCTCTTAGTTCATCTGCCAACAATACGTTGATGGCCTTCCGGAGCTCCTTTTCGAATAAGCGAGCGTCAAAACTCACTTTGGTGAGCACAGTTTTGACATAATTCAACATAGCAAGGATCGTATGGGTTAAAAAATGTGATGAATTCGGAATGAATTTATCACTTCCGGTCAATAACCTGAAGAAAAACCCCGAAAATCTTTCCGTTGTTTCCCTGTACGCGGACACATCGCCCAATTTCACTTATTTTTGCCCAGGTCGGCAATTTTAAGGGCCGGGTTGTAGTTTTGTAACTGCAAGATGTCAAAACTGTCGCTTATGCGTTTTCTGTTATCGGTCGCTCTTCTGTTCACCTTCGGGCTCGTTCACGCACAGAACATCCAGGTTGCACTGGGCCCTTCCGAAATCGGCGAAAATCAGGTTTGGACGATTACGGTCACGGTACAAAACGATCGATTGCGGTCGTACGATAACTTCCCGGAAATCGAAGGCTTCCGCAAACGCGGGACATCAACGCAGTCCACGCAGAATATCATCAATGGACAGATATCCTCGTCGCAGAGTATCATTATGTCGTACCTGCCATTGAAGCAAGGCACGTACACCATTCCCGATTTTACGATGAAGGTCAACGACCAGCCGATTCACGTCGCTGGAAAACGAGTAAAGGTGGGTCCCGCGGTGCGGCAACAATCCGATCCTTTCCGCAGCCTCTTCGACACCAGTCCCGACGATTTCTTTGGCCGAGGTGAGACGGAGTTTATAGACGTGACAGATGATGCGTTTCTGGCTCTTACCACTAGCAAAGATGAAGTGTACACAGGAGAGGGTTTTAATACCATGCTTGCGTTCTATGTGTCGGAAGACAATCGAGCTCCGCTGCAGTTCTACGAGTTGGGACGACAACTGTCTGAGATCCTTAAGAAACTAAAACCGAACAACTGCTGGGAGGAGAACTTTAATATCGAGAATATCGAAGGTGAAGCCGTAACGATCGGCAACAAGGGCTACACGCGTTACAAGATTTACCAGGCGACCTACTATCCGTTGAACGCGGAGCCTATTGTGTTTCCACGCGTATCACTGGAAATGATCAAATATAAAGTGGCGAGAAATCCTACCTTCTTCGGACAAAATCGCAAAGAGGATTTCAAGACGTTCAGCAGTAAAGCCAAGACGATCAAAGTAAAGCAGTTGCCGCCGCATCCACTGCGCGATAAGGTGGCGGTTGGTGACTATAAGTTGTCGGAGATGATGCCTTCAACAGACCTCACCACGGGCAAGAGTGTTTCTTACACGTTCAGTATCTTCGGTGAGGGGAATATTTCGGCGATTCAGAATCCGGACGTTCGAAGGGACGCGAACTTTGAATTCTACGATCCGAATGTTCGCTCAAACATCAAGCGCGAGAGCGCCAGGGTGACCGGCACCAAGTCGTTCAATTACTTCATGATTCCCAAAGAGCCGGGGCGTTATGATTTGAAGGATTATTTTCAGTGGGTGTTTTTCAATCCCGAGACGGCGAAGTACGATACGCTTCGGTCGCGCCTCCAGGTGTACGTCACGGGCGAGAGCACCCGGAATGAGGTTATTGAAGCAAATGACGACGGACGTTTCTATGACAAGATCCAGACCGCTGATAATTCCCTCGCCTTGATGCGCAATAATAACTGGCAGCAGACTGTGTTTGGAGTGTTTATTTTGCTGGTTCTAGGCTCCTCGGCATATCTTGTATTCAGGAAATAGTTAATTTCGCCATTTCCAAATTTATTCACCGACTGAAACCTGTTCATGGGGAGTTCCTACGGAAAAATTTTTCGCATCACCACCTTTGGTGAGTCACACGGGGCAGCAATTGGAGTTATTATCGACGGGTGTCCTGCCGGGCTAGCGATTGACCAGTCGTTCGTTCAGTCGGAGCTCGCGCGCCGGAAACCAGGGCAATCGCGTATCACGACACAGCGAAAGGAGGAAGACACGATGACCATCCTGAGTGGTGTCTTCGAAGGTGTCAGTACTGGCACACCGATCTGTATCACCATAGCCAATCAGGATCAGCGGAGCAAAGACTACAGTCATATCGCCGCCTCTTTCAGACCTTCTCACGCCGATTATACATACGAGGCGAAATACGGCGTACGCGACTACCGCGGCGGAGGGCGCAGCTCTGCGCGTGAGACAGCTGCTCGTGTGGCTGCAGGCGCGATCGCAAAACTCTTTCTCCACCAGCACGGGATTTCGATTCACGGATATGTTTCGCAGGTTGGTGATATCCGCGCTCCTCACTTCGAAGAACTCGACCTGTCGCACACGGAAGACAATATCGTCAGATGTCCGCATCCTGAGACGGCGGAACGGATGATCGAGTTGATCGACCAGGTGCGCCTCGAACGAGATACTATTGGCGGTGTGGTAACTTGTGTCGTCCGCAATGTCCCCGCTGGCCTTGGAGAACCTGTGTTTGACAAGCTACACGCGGAACTCGGAAAAGCTATGCTCAGCATCAATGCTGTGAAGGGTTTTGAATACGGAAGCGGTTTTCAAGGCATCAGCATGCGGGGATCGCAGCACAACGATGCATTCTATCGGGAAGGCGAGCGCATACGAACGCGAACAAATTTCAGCGGCGGTATCCAGGGAGGGATTTCCAATGGAGAGCCAATCTATTTCAACGTCGGCTTCAAACCCGTCGCCACAATAATGCAAGATCAGGACAGCGTTGATCGCGAGGGTAATCCGGTCGTGGTCTCCGGGAAGGGGCGTCATGACCCGTGCGTTGTGCCGCGCGCCGTGCCGATCGTTGAATCCATGGCAGCGCTGGTGATCGCTGACTTTCTCTTACAGGCCAGAACGTCAAAGCTCAGGACCTGAGCGCAGTCGCTGTAGAAATAACTACGCATTTACGGTATTCAGTGAAGCCGGTTCTGACCAACCGCGCGAGGCACGACTTTTACTTCAAGGTTTGTTCAAAAACAACATTATGAGAACCTTGGGTATTCTATTAATCGTCATCGGAGCCATCATGACTGCGTTCACCGGTTTCAACATCATCACCAAAGAAAAGGTTGTTGACCTCGGGCCCGTCGAAATAAACAAGACGGAAAAGACGCCGATCTACTGGTCGCCGGTCACGGGTGTGATTCTGCTTGTAGCAGGTGTGGTGATCGTGGCTACCGCTCGCAAGGGTTCCCGCGCTTAGTCGAAGTCGGTAATATCGGTTTCTTCGAATTCGCCTTCCCACTTCGCGACTACAACTGCCGCGAGACAATTTCCTGTTACGTTCACCGACGTTCTGGCCATATCCATCAGTTCGTCGATGCCGAGTATGGCCATGATTGGCCATAAGGGTAATTCGAAACTTGCCGCCGTCCCGAGAAGTATCACTAACGTTGCCCGTGGTACACCGGCAACTCCTTTGCTCGTCAGCATCAGCGTAAAGACCATCAGCACCTGTTCGCCTACACTAAGGTTGATGTTCGCAGCCTGCGCCACAAATATGGACGCTAAGGCGAGATACAGCGTGCTTCCATCCAGGTTGAAGGTATATCCCGTTGGCAAGACGAAGGAGACGATCTTCCTGGGCACGCCAAGTTTCTCCATGTTTTCCATCGCCTTTGGCAGTGCTGATTCCGAGCTGGTCGTCGCGAAAGCGATCGACACCGGTTCGGAAATTGCCTTCACAAATTTTCTAATCGGAACCTTAAATGCTAAGGCGACTGGTAAAAGAACGACCAGGATGAAGACGATAAGCGCGCCGTAGAGAGTGAACAGTAGTTTGAGCAGGTGGATCAGGATATCTACGCCGAGGTGGCCCACCGTCACCGCAATGGCAGCTCCGACGCCGAACGGAGCAAAATGCATGATGATGTTTGTAAACTTGAACATCGTTTCCGCCAGGCCCTCCGTGAATTCGAGTACCGGTCGTTTCTTCGGGGCAGGTAACATAGCCAGCGCGATGCCGAAAATAATGCTAAAGACCACGATCGGCAGAACATCACCGTGGTAAATGCTCTTCACGATATTCTCTGGAAAGACATGCAGGATTGTTTCATCCCAGGTGGATGGTCTTGCTTCAGGGAGCTCCTGATCGAATCCTTCCGGTATGGTAATGCCTTCACCCGCCTTCGTGATATTGATAGCCAGCACGCCGATCACGAGTGCGATAGTCGTTACGATTTCGAAATAGAGCACGGATTTCCAGCCCATTCTCCCCACTTGTTTGAGGTTGGAGTGTCCGGCGATTCCCACCACAAGCGTGGCAAACAAGATCGGCGCGATAATCGTCTTGATCAGCCGCAGGAATATCTGGCTAAGAAGTTTCAGGTGCTGTGAAAAGGTCGGGAAGTTCAGTCCGATCTCCACCCCGATCACCATACTGATCAGAATCCAGGTAGTCAGCGACTTTTTCTTAACGGCAAATAGAATAAGGAACAGCCATGCGAGCCACCGACTTCCTGTCAGGATGAGAGGGTCGATTTTTGTCACACTGTAATCGATGAATTGCAACACCGCGGCGATCGCAAGCAGCACCAGGAAGATCTGGACGACACGTTTTTTGGTCACTGGTTGGTGGTTAGCGTTAGATGTGGTAAACGAATTTAGGGGGTCAATATAGGAAAAGTTGCTGTTTCGACGGGTACGGACTGAAAAACCAATGACTCGATCGGCCCTTGCGAACTTTAAATGCGTATTTTTGTTTTCTGATCTAAACGCGCGATATGTTGCAAGCTGTTCCAAAAAATATCCACATCTACCTTGAGTCCAATCCTAACCCGAATTCGCTGAAATTCGTGGTCAATGAGATGCTGGTGCCGGATGGCATGAGTTTCGATTTTCCGGATATACAAAGCACCGGAAACGCACCGCTCGCACAGGAGCTTTTTTCTTACCCGTTTGTCGACAGGGTGTTCTACATGAGCAACTTTATCACGGTGACGAAAAAGGAAAGTGTTGAGTGGCTGGAAGTTCAGAATATCATCAAAGATCATATCAAGAAATTTCTTGAGTCAGGCCGTTTCATTATCGAAGTGGCCGAGGAAGTCCCTGAGTCGCAGACGGAGGACAGCGAAGCGGTGAAGAAGATCAAAACTATTCTGGATGAGTATATCCGTCCCGCGGTCGAGCAGGATGGAGGAGCTATCACGTTTCATTCGTTCACTGGTGGCGTGTTGAAGGTTCGCCTGCAAGGTGCCTGCAGCGGATGTCCATCCTCGATGATTACGTTGAAGGCCGGGATAGAGAATCTCTTCAAGCGAATGATGCCCGACGACGTTCAGGCAGTAGAAGCGATGGCCTGATTCTGCCATCCAAGACAGGAAAGTGGACCGGTTTGCGCCGGTTCTTTTTTTTGTATATTTAGGAATGCGCACCTTAACATTCCTCCTTCTTTGTGCGGTGTCATCACTGACGGCCCAGCCGATCAAGGTCATGACCTACAATATTCGACTGGATACTCAGGTCGATGGAGTCAATCAGTGGGATAAACGCAAACACAAAGTGTTTGCAGTCCTCCAGAAATATCAGCCCGACATCTTTGGCGTTCAGGAAGCCAAGCATAATCAGATGCAGGATATCGCCGGAAGTATGACAGATTTCATATACTTCGGCGTAGGTCGCGACGACGGCCAGGAGAAGGGCGAACACTCCGCTGTGTTTGTCCGCCGGGATCGTTTTACGGTGCTCGATCAAGGTACATTCTGGCTGTCCAAGACTCCGGAGGTTCCCGGTAGCAAAGATTGGGATGCGGCTATTACTCGTATTGCTACGTGGGGCCGATTGGAAGACAAGCGATCGGGAGATCGGTTTTTTGTAGTCAACACGCATTTTGATCACGTCGGAAAAGAATCTCGCCGCCATAGCGCAGCGTTAATCAAGGAGCGCGCACTGGCGCTCAGTCAGAATCTGCCGATCATCATGACAGGCGACTTCAACTTCACACGCGAAGCACCCCCTTATCAGGTGATGATGGACCCTGCGGGTCTCCAGCTCCTGGACTCAAACCCGAATACGCCAGGTACTTCCTGCGGATTCGCCGTGGGTGCGCGTTCCTGCTCAGCCATCGACTACATCTTTCACACACGCGACTGGGAGTCCAGGGACTATCAGGTAATCCAGGATAACGATGGCACGTACTATCCATCGGATCACCTGCCAGTGATGGTGACCCTCACACGCAAGAAGTAGCGCTGCTTCGTACCTTAACACGCGCTCGCTCGGGCATACTTTTGTTATCGACAGGGCATTCACAAATCCCTGAAGTATGAATCTCGATGCGCTGGAGTCCTTCACTTCTCAATTGTTCTCGGTAGTTCCCGGTGTCTGGGGACGCAGAGATGTTTTTGTAAACTATTTCATGATCCAGGATCGCGAAACAGGGGCGTGGGCACTTGTTGACGCCGGGCTTAAGTGGTCGGCTCCGCGGATTCGTAGCATGGCATCCGATCTCTTTGGCGAGGGTGTCCGTCCGGAATGCATCATCCTTACTCACGGCCATTTCGATCATGTCGGGGCCTTACCTGCATTAGTCGAGGAATGGAATGTTCCGGTCTATGCACACCCACTTGAGTTCCCGTATCTCACCGGGGGGTCGGCGTATCCTCCACCTGACCCGACTGTCGGGGGTGGGTTGATGACCAGTGTGTCGTGGTTGTATCCGAAGGGGCCGATCGATGTACGCAACTTCCTCCGTCCGCTGCCGGACGACAATTCTATTCCAGGATTCAAAGAATGGAAATACATTCATACCCCCGGACACAGCCCTGGTCATATCAGCCTGTTTCGTGAGAGTGATCGTGTACTGATTGCGGGGGATGCATTCGTCACCACGAAGGCTGAATCATTTATCTCGTCCGTGTTCACGCGCGCGAAGCACCTTTCGGGGCCACCCCGTTACTTCACCTGCAACTGGGCTGCCGCGGAGCTTTCCGTTTTCAAGCTCGCGGCGTTGTCTCCCGAAATCGCTGCTACCGGACACGGCCGCGTGATGCGGGGTGAGGATCTGCGCGGTGCGTTGAAGAGTCTCGCTGCTCATTTTAAATTCGAAGCCCTACCTGCTGATGGCAGGTATGTGAGAGAACCCGCGATCGCGAATGAACAGGGTGTGATGTATCTTCCGCCACCAACGGAGAGCATGCGACGGATGGTCAGGATACTCGGCGCCGCACTGGCCGTTGCTTCAGTTGCACTGATCATCTATCGCGGAAGGTCCGCCAGGATGAGGACGCGAAGTGACCGGCGGCAGTTGAACGGTGTTCACCCTGAGCTAGCACAGCGAAATATATCGCGTGCGCTGGAAAACTAGAACTCTTCAAAACCCTCACCGGAGTTTTCGTTGCCACCTCGGTTCCGACCGTTTCGTTCGCGATTTTTCGATTGGTTCAATCTGTAGGTGAACGTCAGGCGCACCTGGCGCGGGGCCCATTGTGATTCGGATTCGGCATAGTAATCCTCTTCGGGGATATCAGTGATTGATCTCCACTTCCGGGTGTTGAGCAGATCACGCACGTTAGCTGAAACGGTTCCCTTCCCTTTGAGCACATCCTTGGCCAGTGCCAGATCGAGCGAGTAAGACGACAATGTCCGGCCCTGTGTTGTTTTCATACCGCCGCGATAGTAGAGCGATGTTTGGAATTCATACCCGGCACCAAGTTTCATTTTCGATGTTGTACGCGCCATCAACGCATATGTGTCCCTGCTCAACTCCTGGTCCAGGTATCTGCCTTCGGTGATCGCCCGGAAGAAGTTTGCATTGGCATTGATATCCCACCACTTTCCAACGGTATACGAGAAATTGAATTCAAGGCCGTATGCATTGGTGTTCCCGACGTTGACGGGGAATATCCGTGTAGTACCGTCATCATCGATATGCACGACGCGTTGGATATCACTCGTCCGGTATCGGTAATAGGCGCTACCCAGGATCGAACCGCT
>JBIQJZ010000168.1:0-8556 GCA_044507115.1 Flammeovirgaceae bacterium
ACCTGCACCAGCATCCGAACTCCCCCGGATACAGGCTTATTCTCAATAACGTCCTATTCCCCGCGGCGAAGAAAAAGAAGCAAAAGACATAGGCACGTGGCGCCTGTCAATGCATGCGATCTCCTCTTACTTCGAGGGATTTCATGATAGCCGCTTCGGCTTCCAGCCACTCGTACCATCGCTGCATTACAGTTTCTTCAGGACTATAGACCTTTGCGAGTTGGAGAAAATTCTTGTAGTGTCCTGCTTCGGAAACCATCAACTCGTAATAGAATTTCGAAAGTTCCGCATCCGGAATGTACTTCCAGAGCAAACGAAATCGCTCGCAGCTGCGAGCTTCGATCAGTGCATTCATCAGCAACTTCTCGGTAAGAAACTGATCGCGTGAGCCGCCTTTACGAATGACCTTCTGAAGTTTGTGAACGTATTCGTCCTTTCGCTGCTTGCCCAAAGTGAATCCTCTCTTCTTGATCTGCTCGATGACCCGTTCAAAGTGACTCCACTCCTCCGCGACAACCGGGGTGAGCATGTCAACCAACTCCTGCCGTTCAGGAAACATCACTATAAGCGATATACATGAAGACGCCGCTTTCTGTTCGCAATAAGCGTGGTCGGTGAGGATGTCGGAGATATTTTTCTCCGCAATATTGACCCATCTCGGATCGGTCGGCAATTCCAGGCCGAGCACAAACTTTTCACGCATCACAACATTTATTTAATCGTAGAAAGACCAGTCGAAACCGAAGTCGAAGATTGTCCGTTGCCCCGGATAGTAAGGCGTCGGAAAATAGCCTGTGCCTTGTATCAGCTGAATGAGGTTGTTGTACTTGAAGAATACGCGTGCGCGTTTGATCTTCGCATTGAAGAAAACATCCACCAGTGGGAACGCCGGCGACTCAAATTCATCCTGGTTGTAAAACTGCTGAATGGACGGAGAGTACCCACGCGCGTAGTATGCCGACTTCCAGTGCGCGTCGATTCCGGCGTGCATGTCGAGATTGCCATTGAAGAAAATATTCGAATACGCGAGCTGTGCATTGACGAACAAGTCGGGTATGCGAACCGCGTCATCATTATTCTCCAGGAATATCGTGTAGATAGAGCGGTTGCTCAGCGTCAAATGCCGGAAGAAGGTGAACGACCATCGGACTTCGGGGGATGCCAGTATCTGATTGCCTCCCGACTGCACAGGCATGACCTGTTGAGCACCAGGTTCGTCGCTCACTTTGTCAAAGAACACATAGTTGCGATGCCGTGTGAATGTAATACCCGGAGAGATGCTAAACACACTGCTGCGGTAGTGCAAGAACCCGTTCAGTTGCGACGTTTCAATGTTTTTCAACCCGTTCATCGGCGCGAGCCAGTTGTCCCAGTAGTCATGGCGCCCCCTGTACCCCTGCGCCAGATAGGAAGGCTTATACAGCAACTGCTTGACGGATGCAGAAAACCATTTGCTGCGTATGGCGCCCTCGATCCGGTAGTTCCCGTCCGGGATAATGATCTCAGCCCAGCCCGTCAGTTCGACCAGTGAATCGAGCGCGAGCGACATTCGCCCTCCGAAGTAATGCTCATCACCCTTCTCATCCGGATAGCGGGCGAGATTCAGCGTGTCGGTCGGCAGGTGATTGTACTTCATGTGGTAGTGGCGGATAGCGTAGTATCCGTTGTAAAAAAGTTTGAGGAGATTGCCCTTGAATCCAACCTCATTCCTGACGGCGCGTATCGTGGCGGCATCCCGAACACTGTCGGACGCAGCCGGAATGGTCCGGCCGAAGAAAAGCGTATCAAGTTCCGCGTTGGAGATGTCGAGAAACTTGTTCTTTTGCTTGTAGCGATCCAGCGTGTGATAAAACTGAAGCCCGCTCCCGACCCGATATTGGTGGAACAGGTGGAAATTTGTCCTGAGATCATCGGAAGATGCTGTAGTCAGCCAGGGTCTTGCATTCTCATCAAAGTAATCACTAAGGCCTACAAAGAATTCGGGATCCACACGCACCCCCCCGAACTCATTCACCCGATGCAACATCCGCCGAAAGTTCATGAAAAGGTGGTACGTGCTATCCTTGTTTCGATAGGCTGTGTACGCATCGTAGTAATTGCTCCGGGTGATGCGGTCATTCTTTCCTCGTCGTTGAATCTGTTTATCCACAAATATGCCGCGGAAGTTGAATCCGAAGTTCCAGCGCGAATTGATATTGCGACTGAAGCCAGCGCGCGTGATTGACCGCCCTTGTCCCCCGAGGATTAGTTGCATGTTCGTGTAGGGCGATTTGGTGTCGAAATATTTGACAGGTTCAGAATCCCAATACATATCGTACACGTGGTAGCCCGTGTTCGCGCCAATGAGTGAAGGTGCCTGTTCAAAAATCGGACGAATCGCTGTGCCAATGTTCCCGAGGTCCTGGTAAAGGTTCTCGTTCTTCTGAACATAGTTCGAGTTCCTGTGATAATTGTGTATGACCGTGTCGATTGGGTTCAGCACCGGGCGATTAAAGAAGAAGTCCCGTTCATGATAATAGGTTGAAGTTCTTGGCCCGTACACCTGGCGGGTGGTGTCGTCGATAACACGGGAGCCGGTACGGCGTGGCAAATCCTGCGCTTGAGCAATATCCATTGCCAAGCAGACAAATCCCATCAGAAAGAACGTATTCCAGAATCGCACCCGCGAAAATACTCGGCGATCGGGACGTCGAGGAGTATTGCGCGGTAAATTTTTATCTTCCATGGGATCTGACGATGTCAAGTGCCATCTCATCAAATTCCTTTCCATTTTTCAGAAATGAAATGGCAATGGGCAAATAATACAATCCAACGGAGGCACGAGCAAACAATTCGGCGTCCATTTTCACGACATCTTTTTCGGTCGTCAGAACAACAGCGTTGTTAGCAGCGGCAAGCGCACACGCTTCCTTCAACTCGCCCGGAGTGTAGGCGTGGTGGTCCCCGTAGCGTATATGCTTCACGAGGTTGTACCGCTCACTTATGTGCACCTTCAGCGGGACAGAGTTCGCGATGCCGGTGATCAGAACGACGTTGCCGATCTCAGCTCCCGGACTCCCCGTTGCAGGCACCGGATCGCCGTAAGCGATAGTCGAAAAGAATACGGGCTTGTCTGAGTAGCGCCGTATCTGGCGTTCGAGCCGTAACATATCGTCTTCGGAGATTCGCGTCGGACATTTCGTAACAATTATGACATCCGCGCGAGCTGCACCACGTCCGGACTCACGAAGTCGCCCTGCGGGCAAGAGATAGTCTTTTGGAAACGGTCGGTTGAAGTCGGTGAGTAGTATCTGAAATGAGGGGACGACACGGCGGTGCTGAAACGCGTCGTCAAGCAAGATGACTTCGACCTCCGGGCGCTCCTGCAAAATATGTGGTATTGCCATGGCCCTATCCTCTCCGACGGCTACTACTGTCCGATCTCCGAATTTCCGGTAAAACTGGAAGGGTTCATCACCCAGCGTCGCAGGGTTGTCCGTCGCCTCGGCTATCCGCACACCTTTTGTCCGGCGACCGTACCCCCGACTAAGTGTTGCGACGTGTCTCTCGGCCGACAAAAGCCGGATCAGGTATTCAACCATCGGCGTCTTACCGGTACCACCAACACTCAGGTTGCCAACTCCGATCACCGGTATATCAAATCTGGCCGCCGGTTTGACACCGGTGTCGTACAATCGGTTCCTGATGGTCGTGACAGCATCAAACAGCACAGCGAACGGAAAAAGCAGGAGCCCAGGCTTCATGTCGGCAAGAAAGTCGAAATAGGTGACTTTCAGAAATCGCGCCAGCGGCGCAAATTTTCCAGATCATGTCGTCAAAATCGCTCGGGTGTTACTACATTGGCGCTATATGAATGCTATGGGGAGTTTGCGCATCCGCGACGTTGCTGCTTATCTCGAATCCTTCGCTCCACTCGCGTATCAGGAGTCATATGACAACGCGGGGTTACTCACCGGAGACCCCGACGCAGAAGTGACCGGTACACTAGTAACACTGGATTGTACAGAACAGGTTGTAGATGAGGCGGTTGAGTTGGGCTGCAACCTGATCGTTGCCCACCATCCGATCATTTTTAAAGGCCTGCGTCGACTCACGGGCGCCACGTATGTCGAGCGGACGGTCATCAAAGCCATCCGGCACCACATCGCCATCTACGCGATCCATACCAACCTCGACAGCGTGCACACCGGCGTAAACAGGAAGATTTGCGAAAAAATAGGCCTGGCCGGAACAAGGATATTGGCTCCTAAGACTGATTCACTTACCAAGCTGGTAACATTTGTTCCGCGCGAGCAGACAGGCGATGTGCTGACAGCTCTCTACGGCGCCGGGGCGGGGCAAATCGGCAACTACCAGAATTGCAGCTTCCGCGTCGAGGGTAAGGGGACTTTCAAACCGAATGGAGAAGCGAACCCAACCATTGGCCAGCGGGCTGTTCAGGAGGAAGTTGATGAGCACCGGGTAGAGGTAATTTTCCCCGACCACCTCCGTTCCCGGGTCATTTCAGCACTAAAAGCGGTACATCCGTACGAAGAAGTGGCCTACTACCTGACGCGGCTGGTCAACGAAAACCAAGAGGTTGGCTCGGGAATGATTGGCGAACTTGAAGAAGCGCTGGAACCAACTGAATTCCTTCGGCGTTTGAAAGACAGTATGGATCTAAAGGTAATCCGCCATACACGCATACCCGATCAGCCTATCAAGAAAGTCGCCGTTTGCGGCGGAAGCGGCAGTTTCTTGCTGCCTCAGGCCCGCCGGGCGGGTGCGCAAGCCTTCGTTTCGGCCGATTTCAAATACCATGAATTCTTTGATGCTGAGGATCAGCTAATAATCGCTGATATTGGGCACTACGAAAGTGAGGTCTTTACAAAGGAGTTGCTCGGGGAGGTTTTGACGAAAAAATTTCCTAATTTTGCGATCTCTTTTTCCCGGACGGTTACGAATCCAATAAGCTACCTGTAAATAGATGGAAAATCAAACAATTGCCCAGAAACTTGAAGCCCTGGTAAAACTCCAAGCAATAGACTCAAAAATTGACGAACTGAAGAAACTAAGAGGGGACCTTCCGGACGAGGTACAGGACCTTGAGGATGAGATCGAAGGTTACAAGACACGGCTTCAACGCCACGAATCGGAACTGAAAGACCTGGAGGAAAGCATCAAGAAGAACAAAGAAGGAGTAAAAGAGGCAGAGAAACTGATTAAGAAGTACACAGAGCAGCAAAAGAACGTCAGAAATAACCGAGAATTCGACGCCATCACCAAAGAGATCGAACTCCAGGAACTTGAAATCCAGATCTGCGAAAAGCGGGTAAAAGAAGCAAAGGACCTCGTCCAGTCGAAGAAAGACGACATCGAAAAGACAAACACCCTGATCGCGGAACGAAGCGAGCACCTTGACAACAAGAAAAAAGAGCTTGATGAAATCCTCGCAGAGAGCCAGGAAGAAGAGAAGAAGTTGCTGGGAGACCGTGAGAAAGCCACCAAAAAGATCGAGGACAAGCTACTGAAATACTACGAACGCCTGCGCGGAAGCCTTTCGAACGGACTCGCTGTTGTCCGTGTTGTCAGAGGCGCGGCAGAAGGATGTAACATCGTGATTCCCGCTCAGAAGATCGCCGAGATAAGAGAAAAGAAAAAAATTGTGATCGATGAACATTCCGGGCGTATTTTAGCGGATGTTGACATGGACTCACTTGATGAAGCAGACAAACCGAAAAGCTCCAAGACTCCAGCTGCCACCACTAGTCGCAGAAGAAAAGTCGAGTAATTCATTTGTTCGAAAATATTGCGAGGAGAAGGCAGCCCTATGGGTCTGCCTCTTTTTGTTTATCGCGATCTCTGTGCCGGCGCAGGAGTTGGTTTTTAACGCCAATCTCCACACTGCGCATCGACTGGCGCTGAACCTCCAGCCTGCGGAGGCCCTGCAGCTAGTCCCCGACGAAGATCAGGCCGCCGCAACCTATATCGCATCCCTGGCAGAAACAATCGAACTACTCGTCACCGAAGACAATACACTTTTCGCGGAATACGAAGACCGGTTCCTTCGCAGGCTGGACAAGAAACTGAAAGGCTCACCACGGGATTATCAGTTCCTACAGGCGGAGATTCGACTTCACTGGGCGTTTGTCTACCTGAAGTTCGGTCATGAGTTTGATGGCGCACTGCAACTGCGACAGGCATATCAGATCGCGGAAAGTTGCCGCGAGAAATTTCCTGATTACGTACCGATCCGCAAGACTTCCGGACTGCTGCGTATCATGGTCGGATCCGTACCTGAAAAATACAATTGGGTTCTCAGCCTGTTGAATATGCGTGGCAGCGTATCGGGCGGGCTTGACGACCTACGCTCAGTGTCCTCTGCGACCGACTCGCCATTTGCGCTGGAGGCCAGGATACTTCATGCTCTCGTGGAAGGCTTCCTGCTGGCAAGAACGGAATCAGCACTCGCGAGCATGCAGCAGGTGCTTGTCGACGAAAAAGACAATCGCCTCGCGATGTTCCTGGCGGGTTCGCTCGCGTTGAAATGCTCCCGCAATGAACTGGCGCTGGAGATGCTCGAAGGCCTCTCCCAATCAAACGCAGGTGTACCGCTCTACTATGCCGACTACCTGCGTGGAGAAGCCTATCTCCACAAGGGAGATTTCATGAGCGCCATTGCCGCCTACAGATGGTTTATCGGACACCAGACTGGTCAGAACTATATCAAGGACGCGCACTATAAGATCGGCTTGTGCTATTGGCTCAACGGCAATGAAAACGATGCGTTGACGGCATTTGCAGAAGCTAAGGCAAAGGGAAAAGAGTCGACCGAGGCAGATAAATCAGCCGCACACGCGCTCGCGGACAAGGATTTGCCAAACGTTAAACTTTCCAGGATACGCTACCTCACCGATGGCGGTTATTATGAAGATGCCGGGAATATCCTTTCGGGAATTACCAGCATGGACTTACTTATCAAGCGCGACCAGGTGGAGTATCTCTATCGCAAAGCCAGGCTCCTCCACAAAATCGGAAACGCTGAAGCTGAAAAATACTATGTGGACGTGATCAACATGACCGGGCCAGAGAATTGGTATTTCGCACCCAACGCATGTCTGCAACTCGGCTACATCTTCCAATCTCAAGACAAAATAAAAGAAGCGGAGGAGTACTTTCAAAGGGCGCTCGCCTACCGAAGGCATGAATACAAGAACAGCATCGACAGCAAGGCGCGCTCGGCACTCGCTCAGATGGGACGAAGGTGAGTGTCGTCGTTGTATTTCTCGACCATGAACATTGAACCGGAGTAGTTCAATACATACAAACCGAGATTTTGATGCTCGAACATATCCATTGAACTCAATGGGTAGTGCAGCAGGTAACAAAGCAGAATGCGGATGGCACGACCGTGCATACAGATCAGTATCGTCTTCTCACTTTCCTTGGACATGACGTAATCCACGGCCGGCTTCATTCGAACCACCACATCCTCCGGACTTTCACCGCCTTCGATTTTCAGATGCGTGCTACCAAGCCTCCACTGTTCGAGCATGTAGTGGTAGTACGCGTCTTCTTCAGGCGTTACGCGGTGACCCTCCTTGGTACCCCAACTGATCTCGTTCAGGCCGACAAGCGCGGCGTGCGGGACTCCATTGGAGATGAATTGCTGAACGGATTGGCGCGCCCGTTTTAAAGCAGAAGTGTATATCTTATCGAACGGCACGTGCTTGTACGCTTCGAAAAACAACGCGGCCTGTCTTTTACCCAGGTCGTTGAGGTCTGTGTCAACTCCGCTCCCCTGTACAATATTCTTCAGGTTAAAATCCGTTTGACCGTGCCGTACGAGGTAAACTTTTTTACTGACCAATTTTTACATTATTTTGTCGCTGCGCATAGCAGCCGGCAAAAATAGGGAAATTGTTCAAACATGACCACTGCACACCGAATTACTGAAACCGATGGGGATTTTCACTGAAAATATCACGTTAGAGCACCTTAATAACCTTTCCCGAAACACGATGTCCGAACGCATCGGAATCGAGTTCACGCAGATCGGTCCCGACTTCATCGAAGCCAGGATGCCGGTTGATGCTCGGACACACCAGCCCCTTGGTCTCTTGCACGGAGGCGCTTCGGTAGCGCTGGCCGAAACGCTCGGCAGCGTCGCGGCTACCTGCTGCGTTGATATCTCGCGGCAATTTTGTGTCGGGCTGGAGATCAACGCCAATCATATTCGCGGTGTGCGCTCCGGATACGTCAAAGGAACCACGCGCCCCATTCACATTGGAAAAAAAACTCAGGTTTGGGAAATACGTATCGTAGATGAAAAAGAAGATCTTGTTTGCATCAGCCGTATCACTATGGCGGTACTCGACAAGATCAACCAATAAGTTCCGCAGCATGACCGTCGCTCCGATAAACGCTGCACCCAAATACACAGAAAGGGATCTACTCTCCTTCATTCTCGCTCGCTCCGGCGCACACCAGCAGGCTGTCGCAGTATGGCGACTTCCCGGGTCACGGCTCACACAGGTGCTGATCAGCGATAAACACATCGAGCTCGACCGAGAAGGC
>JBIQJZ010000169.1:0-8363 GCA_044507115.1 Flammeovirgaceae bacterium
ACTCACTACTCACTACTCACCACTCACCACTCACTACTCACTACTCACCACTCACCACTCACTACCATCCCCTTGGTTCGTATCAAATATCTTGTTCATCAACACCCATTTCTCGCCAGGTCTGGCAAACGGCAACGCCTCCTGGTACGTCCACATCAACGTCTCCCACACCTGCACCGCGGGATTTTCACGGTCCATGCGTTCTTTATTCTCGAACGAAAAGTCTTCACCTGCTTCCATAACCATGACGAGTCGATTTCCAGCGCGGAATAATTCCATGCGCTCCACTCCCGATTCGCGAATGCTTTTCAAAATTTCGGGCGACATATTTCGGTGATGCTCTTCGTACTCAGCGATCCTCGCAGGATCGTTCTTCAAATCAAGTGCAAGGTAGTATCGTTTCATTCCGGCAACTCGTTTAGGTCGACCGTACTTTATAACCGGTCACACCAAAGTATAAGATCACGATAAATGCAATGAGCGGAACGATCACGGCTTTCTCCACACCGCCCAGGGAGACCCAGCCGGTCAGCGGAGGCAAGACCGCTCCACCAGCAATCGCCATGATGACGAGGCCCGAACCGATCTTGACCTGTTCTCCAAGGTTCTTTATCGAAAGGGCAAAGATGGTAGGAAACATGATGGACATAAAGAAATTTGTCAAGCTAATCGCCAGGACCGCCTGTAAACCGGTACCAAAAAGCGCGTAACACATCAGGAATATACAAGCAGATGCGTACAAAGCCAGCAGCTTATTCGCGGGATAGCGGGTCAGGAACCACGTACCCACAAATCGTCCGAGCATAAAGAGGACAAATGCAAATGACAAGTGAAACCCCGCTATCTGTGTTGGCGTCATCTGATCCGAATAGCGGTAGATGAATTGCACGATCTCCAGATGCTCATTCCGCGCGTAGTGCAACTTCTGGTCGACAAAATACCCCCACAGAGATGCTTGCGCCCCTACGTAGAAAAACTGAGCAACGACGCCCGCCATCAAGTGCTTATGCCGCGTAATCCCTTTAAATGTCGCCGTGCGCTCCGCGGGATTTGATATCTCGGGCATCTTGGTGAACGCAAACAGAATGGCGATGAACAATACGACCGCACCGACAATCAGGTAAGGCACCTGAACGGATTGCACCTCCGCTATACGGATGACTTCCGCCTGCGCGTGCTCCATTGCCTGCAACTGTTCATTGGTGTACTCCGTGCTGGAGAAAATAAAAAGGCTTCCGATAACAGGCCCGAGGATAGTCCCCAAGCCATTGAATGACTGCGAAAAATTGATACGTGTCTCCGCCGAAGCCGGATCGCCAAGGACGGTCACATACGGATTTGCTGCCGTCTCCAGAAAAGCAAGCCCACACGCAATCACAAAAAGGGCGAATAGAAAAAAACCGTAGACGCGAACCTCAGCTGCGGGAAAAAAGAGAAATGCACCCAGCGCATACAACAGCAACCCGATGAGAATTCCTTTCTTGTAGCCGATGCGGTTCATGAGGAACGCCGCCGGCAACGCCATCACGAAATAGCCGATGTAGAAGGCTGAAT
Source organism: Flammeovirgaceae bacterium (assembly GCA_044507115.1). Taxonomy (GTDB): domain Bacteria; phylum Bacteroidota; class Bacteroidia; order Cytophagales; family Cyclobacteriaceae; genus Chryseosolibacter. The sequence goes on from JBIQJZ010000169.1 coordinate 1,555, forward strand.
CAACGATTCCGGCCTGCGCGCGGTTGAGATTCAACGCCGTCTGAAAATGCTTGATCAGCGGACCGTTTAAGCTGTTGGCGATACCCCAAAGAAAAAAAAGGCTGGTAACCAGAACAAACGGCACGAGGTAGCGATTGCCAGATGTGGTCGCGTTACTGGAAGTAGCACCGGTGGGCAGCATAGCAGGTATGGTTAACGGGAATTTACTGAGCGACTGTGTTGATTGCTCGATCGAGGTGAACATATCCCCCGTCAACGTGGATCAACTGACCTGTCGTATGACTCGACCGCTCGGACAGAAGGAATACAACCATATTGGCGATCTCCGCCGCCGTGGTCATGCGGTTGCCAAACGGAATGGTCTGGTTGATCTCGTTCAGCTTCTTTTCAGGATCCGGTAATGTCCGGATCCACTTTTCGTAGAGTGGCGTATAGGACTCAGCGACGATGACTGCGTTGACTCGTATGCCGTACTTGAGAAGCTCCACAGCCCACTCACGTGTGAGTCCGTTGCGTCCACCGTTCGCCGCAGCATACGCCGATGTTCCGCCCTGGCCGGTTTCTGCAACCTTTGATCCGATGTTGACAATCGCACCCTTTGTTTTCTTCAACTCCGGCAGTGCGTGATGTGCCATCAGATAGTAGTGCACAAGATTCTTGTGCAACGACGCCATGAACGCTTCGTACGATCCGTCTTCCAGATTCACGCCATCATTCACCCCAGCATTGTTGACAAGTCCGTCTATTCGGCCATAGTGGCGAATCACAGCAGCGATCGCCTCGCGGCACTCGTCCGGTTTCGTCAGTTCGGCGGCGACCTGAAATCCCCTGTCGCCAATCTTCTTAAGCGCGAGGTTATTATCAGCTTCGTTCCTACCAACAATGGCCGGGAGCGCGCCCTCCCGAGCGAGTACTTCAACGATACCTTCACCGATCCCTTTTGCCCCGCCAGTGACGATGATTACTTTATCTTTTAGTTGCAGATCCATATGCTAGAGTTTATAAAAGCTTACCGCATTCGCACCGAAAATTTTTTCCTTCTCCGTTTCAGTGAACGACTGAAAATAGTCCTTCACAATTGAAAACTGTTGATCGTAACTCGCCGCGACAAGGCACACCGGCCAGTCGGATCCATACAGCAGTCGATCTACGCCAAACACGTCGACGACGGTATCCAGGTATGGAACAAAATCCTCGTACTTCCACCCGGGCCACTTCGCTTCGGTCACCATCCCGGATACTTTGCAGTATACGTTCGGGTGTTTTGCAATTGCGCTCATGTGTTTTCGCCAGGTGTCGATATCACCGGTTCGGATAGAGGGTTTCGCGATATGGTCGATCACGATCCTCGCACTTTTTAGAGCTCCAACGAAAGTCAACGCTTCGCTCAACTGATGATGATAGATCAGCAGGTCGTAGCTAAAGCCGAATTTCTCCAACTTCGAAACGCCCTCGATGAACGATGGCTGCTCGAGGAACCCGGGGCCCTCTCCCTGAACGATGTGGCGGAATCCTTTCAACTTGGGATACGCTGAAAAATGCTCCAGCCGCGACTCCAGGTTATCGGCGCGCAGATCAATCCAGCCGACAACACCGGCAATAAATTTGTGCTGGTCCGCGTCGGCAATGAGATTCTTTGTCTCCTCCTCCGTTTGATCGACCTGAACGGTCACACAACCATCGATGCCGTGCTGCGCGAGTAACGGCGCCAGGTCGCCGGGACGAAAATCCCGACGAATAACTTCCATTTCGTCAGTGATCCACGCATGTCTATTCGCATCGTAATTCCAGAAGTGGTGGTGTGAATCAATCTTCATCATATTGGTGGTTCAATCTGCCTCAACTCCACGCCTTGGCTACTTGCCGTTGCGTTCCAAGTCCGTCAATCCCCAATTCCACGACGTCGCCGGGCTTGAGATACACCGGAGGCTTGAATCCAAGACCTACACCTGCAGGCGTACCCGTGGAAATGACGTCGCCAGGGAGGAGGGTCATAAACTGGCTGATATAACTTACCAGATACGGAACTCCAAAGATGAGATCATTTGTATTGCTGTCCTGCAATGTCTTCCCGTTGACTTTCAACCACAATCGAAGGTTGTCGTAATTGGACAACTCATCGGTCGTAACCAAGTATGGACCAATCGGCGCGAATGTATCCGCACTTTTTCCTTTCACCCATTGTCCATTGCGCTCGAGTTGGAATTCGCGTTCGCTATAATCGTTGTGAAGGCAAAATCCAGCGACGTATTTCATCGCATCTTTCTCCTCTACATAGGTTGCTCGCTTTCCAATGACAACCGCCAACTCGACTTCCCAGTCTGTCTTCACGCTGTTACGGGGAATGACCACGTCGTCATTCGGACCCACGAGTGCTGTTGTCGCTTTGAAGAACAGAATTGGCTCCGTTGGCAACGGCATTCCCGATTCCGCAGCGTGTTTGCTGTAGTTCAAACCTACGCAAACAATTTTCGAAGGCCGGGTAAATGGCGCGGCGAACCGCACGTCACCCGTGACACGTGGGAGCGCCGTCGCGTTAGACGCAAGCCATGAGGAAAGCCGCGCGATCCCATCATTTTCAAAAAAGGATTCACCGAAGTCCTCGCCGAATGAAGACACGTCCAGAATTTCGTTGTCCACCAGAATACCTGGTCTTTCATTTCCGGCATCTCCAAAGCGTAGAAGTTTCATAAGTCAGATGTTATAAGTGAGTGTTGATGTTACAAGGCTAAGAGGTTTGCTCTTTCCGACCAGCAATTAATAAAACTTCTTCGGTTCGACAAAGTTTGGACGGTGGCACCAGAAAGACGCCTCCGTATCAGGTGTTCAGATTAACAAAGCCCCCGTCTATCGGGTAATCGCACCCTGTGACAAATGCAGCTTCTTCCGAGCAGAGATACAGCGCCAGGGCAGCGATCTCGGACGGTTTCCCCATGCGGCCGATCGGTTGCGTCTTCGACAGCTTCTCGAACATTTCCTGCTCCCGGCCTGGATAGTTGGCCTTGAGAAATCCGTCAACAAACGACGTATGTACGCGGGCCGGTGAGATACAATTACAGCGAATGTTATCGGCGATGTAGTCCTTGGCCACAGAGAGTGTCATGCTCAGTACCGCTCCTTTGCTCATCGAGTATGCAAACCGATCGGACAAACCCAACGACGCAGCCACCGACGCGAGGTTGAGTATCACCCCTCCTCCCTGCGCTTTCATTTGGCCGATACATGCGTACATCGAATTGTACACCCCCTTAACATTGACGTTGACGATCCGCTCGAAGTCCTTCTCGGAAGTATTGTCGAGTTTACCGATGTGAGCGATACCCGCACTATTCAGCAGAATATCTATGCGACCATGCTCTTCTGCTATTTTCGCAAACGCCGCGACGACGTCTTCCTGCCGTGATAGATCGCAGACCAGGGCAGACGCTTGTCCACCTTTTGCCGCGATTCCTTCGACTACTTCCTCTAATGCCTTCGCATTGATGTCGAGCGCGATGACGCGGGCTTTTCGCGCTGCAAACAATTCAGCAATAGCCCTACCGATACCGCTTCCAGCGCCGGTAATGATTGCAACTTTTCTTTCCAAACTAAACATATCGACTAATGACTTTGATGGCCGTTGAGAAATACATCCCACTCACTTCCCTGATCGTTCATGTGATCTTTGAGAAAGATTGAGTAAGAGGGTTTCGCGGGCTTTTTACGCAGGTGAAGTCCTGCTTCTTCGGGCGTATAATCGCCCTTGCGGGTGTTACATTTTTTGCATGCTGTCACGAGATTCGTCCATGAATCAACTCCCCCACGGGCGCGAGGGATCACATGGTCAATCGTCAGGTCCTTGCGTGTACCACAGTACTGACACTCGTTGCTATCGCGCTTGAAAATATTCTGCCGGGTAAGATTAACGCCCTTGTAAGGGGCGTTCACATATCGGTTCAACCGGATGACAGAGGGCATCGGAAAAGTATGGGTAACCGACCGCAACTTATGTCCGTTCGCCGGACGAACCATTTCGCTTTTCTTCAGGTACACAAGGATAAACGCGCGTTCCACGGAACACACCATGAGTGGACTAAAATCCTGATTAAGGACGAGGACCCTCGCGTTCATGATGGTAAGATAATCCAAATCCCGCAACTACCAAAGCGCTTTTTAACACCCGGTGAGTTGCCTATTCGGCGAGGACCCGTCTGATCGCCTTCAACCGATGGGTGATCGTTCCGGAACCAGACTGCTGAATTCCTTCACTGACGAGCTGGTCCACGCGGACCCTACCCGACGCGTGGATGATCTTGTTTTCGGTCAGCAAAATCCCGACGTGGCTGACATCGCCCTTGTCATTTGAGAAGAACGCCAGGTCACCCGGTCTCGTCTCGGATAATGACTCTACGGATCTGCCCTGACTGAACTGCTGGGAAGAATCCCGCAACAACTTGTATCCGCAAATCTTAAAAACCATCTGCGTAAACCCCGAGCAATCTATACCGAACGGCCCCTTGCCGCCCCACTGGTATGGGCTGTTGAGATACTTCATCGCGATCATCCGAAGGTACTCGAACTCCCTGCGCTGACCGAGGTTTTTCGCCTCGCCGTTAAAGGCGAATTGTTCTTCCATACGGAATAACTCGGAACTGGAGATCGGTATGATGCTGCCGATCAACACAATCTGGGGACTCTTGTGGTTGAGCAGGGATGACGTTATATCCGTCGTGATTTTGAACTCGGCGTGGTTAATATGGTCGAAGTACTCCGCAGAAATCGGTTGGTGTTGCCGCACGTCGATCCACCCCTCGTAATCGTCGTAATAGCTACTGATCCTAAGCCAATTCCCATCCGGCGAGTGAGCCAATACACGATAGTGATCGCCGAACAGAAGTTGCGTCACCTGTTCAGCCCGGTCCATAGGCTCCCTCCTTACGCTCACCACACTCAATCGACAAACGCCGAATTCTTTTTCATCCATATGAAGGAATTTTCCAACTGTATCACGATGTCTCCACGGAGTGCTCGTCAAAATTTCATTCTGTCGAGCTCGCGGCGGATATCTTTTTCCTTAATACTCTCCCGTTTATCGTGCAACTTCTTACCGCGACCGAGCGCAATCTCGATTTTCGCAAGACCCCGATCATTAATAAAGAGTCGTGTCGGCACGAGGGTCAGACCTTTCTCTTCTGCCTGCGCTTCCAGCTTTCTCAACTCGGAACGTTTCAACAACAGTTTCCGCTCACGGGTAGGCTCGTGGTTGTAATGAGTCCCTTGCGCGTATTGCGAGATCGTCACACCTTTCACATAGAGTTCTCCGTTCCTGAAATACCCGTAGCCATCTTGGAGATTCACCTTGCCCTCCCGGATCGATTTGATCTCGGTTCCGGTCAAGACTATCCCCGCGACATACTTATCCAGCAGCTCATACTCAAAGGACGCCTGCCGGTTCCGGATGTTAATATCTTTTGCAAAGCGCTGCTTACCCATGCCCGAAAATTGATCTTATTTTTCCCAGCGGCAAAATTTTTCGCAGGGTTTTAGTGATAGAGTCCCTCAGTTGTGAGCCGCGTCTTCTCAGACTGGCATCCTCGCCAGCGGCGTTACATCCAGCGAGGCGAAGTCGGACCTCAAAAATTTGAAATGAGCAGCCATGGCAATCATCGCCGCATTGTCAGTGCAGTATTCAAACGCCGGAATGTGGACCGTCCAGCCCTTCCGCGATGCGAGGTAATTCAGATCATTTCGCAAACCGCTGTTTGCCGCAACCCCGCCCGCGATAGCGATTTCAGTTATTCCCGTCAGCTCGCTTGCCTGCTCCAGTTTGGTCAGCAACATCGATACCAGCGTGTGTTGTAAGCTTGCGCAAATATCTGCCAGGTGCTTTGATACAAAATCCGGGTCCTTCTTCTTTTCATCGCGGATGAAATACAGGAACGCAGTCTTGATTCCACTGAACGAGAAATCGAGTGCCGGCATAGAAGTCTCCGGAAACCGGAAGGCGTGGCGATTCCCGGCCTGAGCCATCTTGTCGATCAGGGGGCCCCCGGGGTACGGCATGGCAAGAATCTTGGCAGCCTTATCAAATGCCTCCCCGACTGCATCGTCCTGCGTCTGGCCGATGACCTCCATGTCGAGGTAATCTCTGACCAGGACTATCTGCGTGTGCCCCCCACTGACAGTCAGGCACAGAAAAGGAAACTTGGGCACCGGTGAGTCGATGAAATGCGCGAGCACGTGCGCTTGCATGTGGTTGACCTCGATCAGCGGAATATCAAGACCCAGCGCCATTCCTTTTGCAAATGACACGCCGACCATCAGGGACCCAATAAGACCTGGTCCCCGTGTGAACGCGATCGCGTCGAGATCCGAACGCGTGATGCCGGACCTCTCCATCGCCTCCTCCACGACCATCACGATATTTTGCTGATGAGCTCGCGACGCAAGCTCCGGCACCACACCCCCGTATTTTTGGTGTACCTCCTGTGAGGCAATAATATTATTAAGTACCTTGCCGTTCTTTATAACTGCGGCGGAAGTCTCGTCGCAAGATGATTCAATAGCAAGGATGACAGGGTGCATGGATGACAAATGAACCGGCAAGTTAAAAAACGAATTGTTAAGATATTAGCGTATTCGGTAACGACGCTGTTTTTTCTCGTCATCTCGGTCTTTCTTTTCTTACAGATTCCCGCCGTACAACAAGAACTTGTCAGCCGGTACCTGCGCGGCTTCTCCGAAGCGACAGGATTCAAGGTGTCAATTAGCGGATTTCAGCTGCTCTGGTTCGACCGACTCGAAATGCGGAACCTTGAAGTGACCGATCC
>JBIQJZ010000170.1:0-8354 GCA_044507115.1 Flammeovirgaceae bacterium
GATGTCGAGGTAGATCGTCCGAAACGAGCCGTTGTACAGAACGCCGAAGTCCTTCAGAAATATGTTGAATGGATCAAGCTCCCGTGCGCGGGCTTCGACGAAGCGTATCAGATGCGCCATCCGATCTTCAGTGTCACTGTATCGGAACAATGCGATATTTCCTTTCGCATAGCGATCTTCGGTCTCACGTCCAATGAGGTAATGCACATCGTCTTTGAGCACGGAGACATCGCTGAGGATGTGCCGGGGAGGGGAGATGATGAAGAAAAGTTCCTTCGCGCCGTTCAGAAGGGCGGTGGGGGATTGTTGTGCGTGTACTTTCATATCGATTCCGGTTTCATTGCACGGGTTGATTTTGGCGTAAACATGTTGAGCTCCATTCGAATGCGCCTATTGACGTCGATGGTGTTCGCGCGGATCAGTTTATCGACTCCAAACCTGTGTTTGATATGGTCGATGGACTGATAGAGATTTATGTTCTCTGCGGTATCGTCAAAGAGGTTGATCTGGCTGTTTCCATAAACGAGTCCGCTGAGACGGACGCCAACAAGCCGAATAAGCATACGGCGATTGTACAGCTTGTCAAAAAGGTCGAGCACTGTACGGAGGATGGTGTCGTCGGAGGCTGTATAGGGAATCTGCAGTTGTTTTGTTTCGGTATCGAAATTCGCGTAGCGTATTTTAACGGTGACGCAGGAAGTCAGCTTGCGTTGTTCGCGAAGGTTGAAGGCGATCTTTTCGACCATCGCGATCAGGATGGACCGAATGCGCGCCACGTCGATGGTGTCGGAGTCGAAGGTGCTTTCGGTGGAGATCGATTTCTGCTCGCTGTATCGAATCACCGGCGAGGTATCGTCCGCGTGGGCTTTTTTCCATAGAGAAAGGCCGTTCTTCCCCAGTGCGCTGACAAGAAATTGTACCGGCATGTCGCGCAGTGTCTGCACGGTACGCACGCCCATATCGTACAGGAACGACGCCGTTTGTTTGCCGATCATCGGTATTTTTCCACTGCAAGAGGCGCCAGGAAGTCGCGTTCCGTGCCCGGTGCGATCTGTGCCTCCGCATTCGGCTTAAACTCCGCGGTGGCGACTTTCGAAACAAGCTTATTGACCGACAGGGCGAGCGAGATCGGAAGTCCGGTCTCGCGCATGATCCGGCCGCGCAGTTCCTTCGCCCATTTGAAGGCGCCGAAGTACCGATCCATTCCGCTGGCGTCGATATAGAACTCGTCAATGGAGGATTTTTCGAATGCCGGCGCGTGCTCGGCGATGATCTCGGTCACCTCGTGCGAGGCATGCGTGTAGGCTTCCGCATCGCCCGATATCACCCTGGCCTCCGGGCACAGTTGCAAGGCGAGATACATCGGCATCGCCGAGTGCACACCGAACCGCCGTGTTTCGTAACTGCATGCCGCGACCACGCCACGCCGGCTGCTCCCACCTATTATAAGGGGGCGTCCGCGGAGTTTTTCGTTCTTCTTGCACTCTACGGCGACGAAAAACGCGTCCAGATCCAAGTGTATGATGTTGCGTTCCACTTCACGAAATAACTAAAAATATTAGTATAATGTTGCAACTATCAACTAAAAAGTTTAGGTTTGTGTCAGCTATTTTGCCATAGCATATTGCGCCGTGAAAGCGGGGATGTGTGAGATTGTCGCTCCCGGAAATTTTCGGGGTGATATCGGCGTGCATTCCCGCCGACGCGCAACAGTTGTCGGCAAAACACACCTATATGGATAGAGTAAACCAGAATCTGAGATTCTTGCGCGGACATGCAGGTCTGACGCAGCGGGAATTCGCCGAGCGACTCGCAATCAAGCATTCGACACTCGGAGCGTACGAAGAAGGGCGAGCGACGCCACCCTTAACTGTGCTGTCAGACGTTGCGCGACTTTTTAAAGTGAATCTTGAAAACCTGATCCAGGCGGATCTCAGCGCGATGCCGGAGAAATCGTGGCGCGGTCCAGGCAAACAAAAGCGCGAGGTGCTTGCCATTACCGTGGATGCGCACGACCGGGAGAACGTTGAGCTTGTGATGCAAAAGGCTTCTGCCGGATATTTGTCAGGCTTTCAGGACCCTGAGTTCGTCAGAGACCTTCCCAAGATCAGTATGCCGGTACTTCCGCGCAACAGGACTTATCGCGCGTTCGAGATTCAGGGTGATTCGATGTTACCCGTGCAGCCGGGTAGCATCATCTTCGCAGAGTATGTCGACGATGTCACATCGATTCGGAACGGAAAGTTATACATACTGGTCACGAGAAACGACGGCATCGTCTTTAAACGTGTTTTCAATTTTGCAGGGCAGGAGAGCAAGCTGTTACTCGTGTCTGACAACCGGCTGTATGATCCCTATGGCGTCGATATCAATGATATCCTCGAGGTGTGGGCAGCGAAAGCGTTCTTTTCGAACCAGTTCCCGAGCGGGGAAATGGCGGCCCCTGCTCCCCTCGTTGAACAACTCGCCTTGCAGGTCTTGCAATTGCAGAAAGGGGGGAAGTGAGTAGTGAGTAGTGAATAGTGAGTAGTGAGTAGTGAGTAGTGAGTAGTGAGTAGTGAGTAGTGAGTAGTGAGTAGGGGGGTGTTCCTTTCCAATGTCCGCTATTCGTTTTACCTTCACCGCATGGGTGTCTTCTTCCATGCGTCCTGGTTAGGGTTGCTGGTGTGGTTAACCTGCTATTCGCCGGCGGCTGCGCAACGCCCCGTTCCGATTCGGGATTCGGTGCAACAATATCTCTTCTCGTTTCAGGAGATCGAGTTTCTGGAGGATTCGTCGGATACGCTGGAAATCGACGACGTCTGTACCCCGGCATTCGCAACGAGGTTTCAACCGAGCCCGACATTCAGTCCCGAAAACTATAATCGCAGGTCTTCGTATTGGTATCGCATCCGCATCGCGCACGACAGCTTAAGCCGGCATCAGTGGCAGATCGAGTTTTTTGATCAGACCATCGACCGACTCGACTTTTTTACTCCGAACGATGGCGGCTTTGTCCGGCAATCATTTGGTGATGAGTTGCCATTCCACGCGCGCACAATCAATCACAAGAATTTTTTTGTCAAGCTTCCGGAGGACAGAGCAGGCACGTACACATACTACTTTCGGATTAAGTCCCGGCAGCAGGCCAACGTGCTTGTCGTGTTGCGCTCGACGGATTATTTCATGAACTACGCCCTGGATGAGTATTTCTTCTTCGGGATTTTCTACGGAATGATACTCGTGTTCTGTTTTTACAACCTGCTGATGTTCGCAGCAGTCCGGGAACAGCTTTACATTTTCTACATTCTGTATCTGATCAGCATTGGCCTGTACGAGATGAGCGCAGACGGCATCGCGTACCAGTATCTCTGGCCTTCGGCCGTTAACTGGAACCAGTATGCGGCGGGTGTAATGTTGTACCTCGCCTCTACGTTTGCCCTTTTCTTTGCAGGTTCGCTTCTCAATCTTCGCCGAGCGCATCCCGCGCTTTTTGCGATGCTTTCGGCGGCGTTTGTTTTTCGCACGGTGTTTCTTGTGCTTAGCCTAACCGTCGCGCCGGAGTGGTTTCGCTTTCGCTTCATTGAGATCATACCCTTCGGCGCTGCGTTTTTTGCTGCGATTCATTGCCTGGCGCGTGGTTATCGCCCGGCGCGCTTTATGGTTGTCGGCTACTCATTTTTGTTCGCCGGAATAGTCATCAAACTGATCCAATATCTCGATTTCAACTGGCTTCCCCTGGGTGGCTTGACACATTACAGCCTGGGGTTCGGATTCATCATGGAGATGATGTTCCTGTCCTTCGCCAATGGCGATAAGATTCGCGTTATGCGGATCGAAAAGGAACGAGCTCAAAAGAAGATCATTGAGCAGCTTCACATCAATCAGGCTCTCAAGGACAGCTTAAATGAACAACTGGAGCTACAGGTAAGGATCAAAACTCGGGAACTCGTAGAGAAATCAGAGTTCATCGAACAGCAAAACAGGCAGCTCGCGGCGGCCAATCAGCAACTTGCACAACAGGCGGATGAAATTGCCGCTATGAATGCACTGCTCGCGCGCGATAACATTCAGCTCAAACACGATGTTGAGGTAGTAACCGAGGCGCGTATCCTCTCCAAGGATGTCGATTTCGAGGAGTTCAGTCAGATGTATCCCGACGATGCCAGCTGTCTCAAGTTTCTCGCCGATATCAAGTGGAAGCACGGGTTTGCATGCGTGCGATGTACTCACGCGAACTACAGTGAGGGACGCGCTCCTTTTAGCCGCCGCTGCACACGCTGTGGTTATGAAGAATCCGCCACAGCTTACACCTTGCTTCAGAACACCCGACTTCCCATTACGAAAACTTTCTATATGATATTTCTCGTTTATAACTCAAAGGGAAATATCTCGTCACACAAGCTTTCATCCATACTCAAGATCCGGCAGAGCACATGCTGGGCATACAGCGCCAAGATCCGGCGGGCGATGAAGGAGAAGCACAGAAACGGGGCGCTCCGCCACGAAGGCTGGGACTCGATCCTGCTGATGCGCGAGGTGAGTTCCTAGAGTCCACCACTGCCCCACTTCACCGTTTGTCACGGTTTTTTTAGTTGGTAACGTATTTTTTGATGCGTATCAATCGATTGTTTTGCCGCAACCGGGAAATCCTGAGTATCAACGCTCAAGCGTGGCGAAACGCATGTGATTAAAGCGTATCAAAACGAATGTAAGTAGCTTTTAATCAATAAGTTACCTTGTGTTTGTGGATCATCATTGGCAAATTTGGAGACGGAACCTAATCAATCAGTGTATGAAAAGGATGTTACGAATTTTGTTGGCGGTAGTGCTGGGAACTGGGTATGCCCATGCACAGCATACCGTGTCAGGCAGCGTGACGGTTGCGAACGGCGAGACCCTGCCCGGGGTCAATGTTGTTGTACAAGGATCAACCACCGGAACGATTACAGATGCGGAGGGACGCTATAGTATTGGCGTGCCGGCCGATGGGACGCTGGTATTCTCATTTATCGGCTACAAGCAGCGCAGCGTTCCGGTAAACGGACGCTCAGTTGTCGATGTGGTGATGGAGGAAGATATCACGACGCTGGAACAAGTCGTCGTGATCGGCTACGGTACACAGCAGAAGCAGGACATCACAGGCGCGGTAGCGGTCATCGGCGATGAAGTCTTCGAATCTCGACCCAATAGTCAATTCGGTCACCTCATTCAGGGCAAGACCGCCGGCGTTCAGGTAATTACACCGTCAGGCAAGCCATCGGCGGGCTTCAGTCTTCGCATTCGGGGTACGAGTTCGATCGCCGGAAGCAGTGAACCGCTGTACGTTGTTGACGGCATTCCTTCCTCCGATACGCGGACTCTCAATCCGGCGGATATCGAGAGCATCACCGTGCTGAAGGATGCCTCTTCGGCAGCGATCTATGGAACACAGGGGGCGAACGGTGTCGTCCTCATCACCACCAAGAAGGGATCCAGTGCAACGCCGCAACTGGAGTTCAGCGCCTATGCGGGATTTTCAAGTGTATGGAAGACCCTGAAGGTGTTGAACAGCGAGCAGTTCCGCGACCTGATGACGGAAATGGGGCAAACAACCGACTGGAGTCAGCATACGTCCAACACAGACTGGCAGAATGAGATATTTCAGAACGGGAGATCACAAAACTATCAGCTTTCTATCTCCGGACAACACGACAAAACGACGTACTATGTCTCGGGGGGCTGGACCCAGCAAATCGGCGCCGTGCGAAGCGCTGAAATGGATCGGTATAATTTCAAGGTGAATTTTGATCAGAAGCTGAATGATTGGTTAACAATTGGCACCAACCTCGGCTACACACGCTATCACGATGTCGACGTCAGTGACAATACCAACGTGAACAGCGGCGGCGTGATTCTCGGCATGCTGTCTACTCCGCCGAACATCGGAATTTTCCGGCCGGACGGAAGTTACACCATCAACCCGTTTCAAGATTGGGAGAATCCACTTTCCGCAACTGACGCACCTGTGCGCGGTTATAAGAATCAACGGTTACTTGGAAATATATACGCGGAAGTGGACGTTATTCCTAACCTGACGTTCCGCACCAATCTAGGGATCGACTATCAGATGGGAATGTATGACTACTTCCTGGATCCTTTTACCACCAGCTACGGACGGGCGACTGAGGGACGCGGTATAAACTCAACCAACCTCAGCAACTATCATATTATTGACAACACCCTCACGTACGAGAAGGCGATTGAGGATCACCGCTTCTCCGTATTGGTCGGCGCTGTTGCACAGAAGACGCGCTGGGAGAATAACCGGATTGAGAAGACCGGCTTTTCCGGAAACTCCGTTACGACCACTGGCGCGGGCTCGGTGATCGTGAGTGCAAACAACGACAAGTCGGAGAAGAGCAACGCCTCTTTTATTAGCCGCGTGACCTACGACTATCGCGGGAAATACCTGTTGACCGCAAATTTCCGTCGCGACGGATCGTCGGCGTTCGGAGAGAACACGCGTTGGGGCAACTTCCCGTCGGTATCGGTCGGCTGGCGAATTTCGGAAGAGTCATTTTTTGACGGAGTAGGGTTCACCGACGACGTGAAACTACGTGTGGGCTACGGGTTAGTGGGGAACGATCTTGGGCCATACGCCTACCTCGGTCGCGTTGCATCGGGCGCCAACTACCCGATCGGCGGTGCGATCCTGCCCGGCACATATCCTGAATCGATTCAGAACAATGATCTCAAATGGGAAACGACGAAGCAAACCAACGTGGGATTGGATATCACTTTGATGAGTTCCCGGATAGAATTCTCAGCTGATGCCTACATCAAGAAGACATCCAATCTTTTGCAGTATGTGCCGTTACCCCGGTCAACCGGATATGACGTCGGCGTGCAGAACATCGGCGACATTGAAAATCGCGGCCTCGAGTTTCAGTTGACGTCTCACAATCTCGTGAGCGAATTGACGTGGGACACCGACCTCAACCTATCGTTCAACCGGAACAAAGTCATTAACATTGTCGGACAGCAGTATTTCGGCGGGGGCGTCGCTGGTCGCGGAGAGCCTAACCTTACCGTCGAAGGTAAACCACTCGGACTTTTCTACGGGTATATCGCCGGCGGAGTCGATCCGGCAACTGGCATGCTTTACTATGTTGACCGAAACGGAGAAAGCACCTTTTCGCCCGCGCCGGAAGACCGCACCTTCATCGGCAATCCCAACCCGGACTTCCTCTACGGGATGACAAACACATTAGGGTACCGGAATTTTTCGCTCAGCATCTTCCTGCAAGGTTCTCAGGGCAACGATATTTTCAACGCTACGCGCATTGAAACGGAAGGCATGACCGACTACAAGAATCAATCGCACGTCGTGCTGAACCGGTGGCGACAGCCCGGCGATGTTACTGACATCCCAAAGGCTCAACCTAACAGCAACGCGAATTCGCTTATCTCGACGAGGTTTGTCGAAGATGGCTCTTACCTGCGGTTCAAAGCGGTGACCCTGGGTTACACGTTCCCTTCCGACTTGCTGGCGAAAGCGGGAATCCGTCAGGCTCGCGTCTATGTCACCGGAGAGAATCTCTTTACCATCACTTCCTACAAAGGGTTCGATCCGGAGGTCAGCGCATTCGGGCTGAGTGACGACAACACACTCAAGAACATTGCACTTGGCGTGGATTTCGGTACCTATCCGCAGACCCGAAGTCTCATTTTCGGTATCAACTTGACGCTCTAAAAAACGACATAAAGACTAAATGCCATGAAAATAAAAACATACATCCTCGCCTTTGGTATTGCGCTTACGCTGCCGTCGTGCGACGATTACCTGGCGCTCAACCCATTGTCGGTGACGACGATGGAGAATGCTTATCGAACTGCAAATGATGCGGAGGCCGCGCTTATCGGTGCGTATGATTCGTTCGCTCAGGAATACTACATCTGGGATAATATTATTTTCAGCGACGTGATTTCCGATAATCACTACGCGGGTGGAGATAACCCGGAAATTTACGCTGTTGACGACCTGACCATCAACCCGACGAACGGAAGACTGTTTGCCAACTGGAGCCAGTTGTATAATGCAATTGCGAAGGCCAACGTCGTCCTTGACAGGGTACCGCTGATCAACGATCCGAAGATTGACGTCGGAGGTCGGCGAAATCAGATTCTAGGGGAAGCATCGTTTCTCAGGGCGTATCACTACTTCCATCTTGTGACATTATGGGGAGGTGTTCCACTCATTACGGCGCCGGTGTCGTCTACAGATCCGGCGGAAACGCACATTCCACGTGCAACAGTCAATGAGGTATATGCGCGGATCATTGCTGATCTTGAGTTCGCCGCCGAAAATCTTCCCGACCAATATGGAGATGACG
>JBIQJZ010000171.1:0-8315 GCA_044507115.1 Flammeovirgaceae bacterium
CGTCAGCATTTCGACCTGAGTTTGTTCGACCATATTATCGCCTACGGAGACACTTCGGGTGATAAGGAGATGTTGGCTCTCGCACACGAGAGCCATTACAGACCGTTCAGATAGATCCCCGGGGGAGCGCTTCCTCAGGTCGGTTGGCTCCGGCGGCTATTCCACTAGTCTGATCATAATTCTTCCGCCCGCAGCCTTCTTCGGTTCTGCGATCTGCTTTGTAATGATCCGCCCTGCATCGATTCCAGCCATCGAGAGGTGCTGTTGAACAACCCGCAGCCGCTTTTCGCTGTTCATCTCGTCCTCCTCCTCGAGTACGATCAGATGGAATGAGATTGAGCGCTGCAACTGCAGCCGGTCAGCAATGTAGAAAAGAAGTTCCTGTTGGGCTGGCGTCAAAGTAGTACGACCCGCTGCGAACGCTACCTCACTCGACACGGCACCCGCCAGTTCGTGTCGCCACTCAGCATCCGACAAATATCGCTGCCCCGGAGCCAGCACACTTCGGCTCGGAACAATACGGACTTCATAGATATCGGAGTACCGCCCGTCGCGATTGCTCGCGAAATACGCTACGGAATCGCCGTACGTGGAGAAGTAAGCATCAAACTTTGCAGAGTTAACGCTCTTTCCCAGATTCACCGGAGCAGACCACGTCTCCCACGAGTCGTATAAGCGATCGCTGTAAAAAATATCAGCGTCTCCTTCGCCGCCGTGTCCATTGCTGGAAAAATACAAGCGCCTGTTATCCGGCGAAAGAAAGGGAGATATTTCAAATCCCGCCGTGTTAATAGTGGGGCCGAGGGAGCGCGGCGCACTCCATTCTCCACCAGGCCCTCGAGTGCAAAAATAAATATCCTCTTCACCGCGGCTGTCGGGGGCATTCATCGACAGCAGGATCACCTGCGCATCTGCAGACACGTGGACACCGAAAAATTCGCGGTTTTCAATCCCAGGCAGAAAAATAGCTTCCGGCTGCGACCATTGATTATCGACCCGCGATGTGACATAGATTGCATCCACATGCTTCCCCGGTTTTGCACTGAGGAAATACACCTGTTTGGCGTCTTTGCTGATCCCAACCACGGCGTTGTGACCGCGGTCATTTTTGCCACCAGGTAGCTCGTTGCTGGCGTGCTTCCAGGTGCCGGACTGATACGCGGAAGACCAAGTGTCAACTCCCGAAAACCTGCCCCCCACGTTCCCCGCGTACAGGGCGCGAGTAAAAAGCAACTGCCCATCGGGTGAAAGTAACGGCATCCCTTCTTCCCCCGCAGTATTAATCGCCGCGGGAAGGCGCGTCACCTGCTGGAACTCTGGCAACTGCGCCATAACTGTACACGGGATTATCCAAAGTATCAACACGAGTCTGATCGTCATCACCATGTATATTGAGAATACTTCCTGAAATTATTCAGCCGGAGTGACAGCACAAGTTCATGGCTACCGTCGTTGAATTGCTTAAGCGGGCCGAGCGACATCTCGTATGCATATGAAGCGCTTAGTGCATCGCTGAAATTCCATCCCACCATTGCCATTCCGCTTTCTATGTCGCGATAGGAAACTCCGATCCAGATACTTTCACGAAAGTAAGCCTTGACGTGATAGTCAATAACGACGTCATCATCCACCAGGATCAGGGCCAGCAGACTGGGTTTCAGCGCGACGTCCGGGCCCAGCTGAAGGGCAACACCCGCCTGGAGCGACCCGCGATAAATTCCATCGATCAAAGACAGGTCCCGTTCCCCGGCAGTTTTGAGCGCCAACGGATAGTAGCTGAAACCGAGATAGTATCGATTGCCGTATAACAATGCCCCGGCGCGAAGGTTCATACTGGTTTGTGGGGCCGCGCCATTGAGTAACTGGTCATAAAAGACATCGGGATCCCTCACTCCCACTTCGCCGATATTGAGCTTGCGCCCCTCAATTAGCATCGCAACGCCCGCAGCAAGGCGGGACGTTCCTCCCAGCGGATGATGTATCGCATAGTTAACGCTGCCTCCAATTGTCTCAAATGCTCCTACCTTGGAGTGAAACACATTTGCACCCAGGCCGTGGATCATTCTTTTACGGCGCGGAAGATTCTCAGGACGCAGTGCAGAAGGCTCGCTGATCCTCGGGGAATTATGCGCGAGTTCCAACGGTTTTACAACCCTCGTGGAATATCCGAGATTGATATACCTCGGCGAATATGACCCAAAACCGCTCCATTGGTACCGGTAACTGAACTTAAGGTCACCGTACGGCTCTACGCCTGTGAATGCCGGGTTATACAACGGCATAAACTGAAAGGACTGCGCATTGCCAGGTACGTATTGCGCGCAAGCTGGCACCGCCGCGGTGATCGTGAATAGTGTCCGCAAGAGAACGGTTACCAGAAACTCCCGTTGCATATCGACATGGTACTTTGTAAAAGATGGGAAAAATTCATGCCGTAGCGACCAGAAGCAGGATGCAGACCGATTCCTTTGCCTAATTAGCTCAGTAATATTATTTTGCAAACCTAACTTCAGCCACTATGGGGCGCATTTTTGAGAAACGAAAGCACAAGATGTTTGCTCGCTTTGACCGAATGGCCAAAGCGTTCACACGAATAGGTAAGGAAATTTCGATCGCTGTCAAGCAGGGCGGTCCCCACGCGGAGCACAATCCAAAACTGCGAATGGCGATCCAAAACGCAAAAGGCGCGAATATGCCGAAGGATCGGGTTGAAGCAGCGATCAAACGCGCCTCGTCAAAGGAAGAAAAGGACTACCAGGAAGTTGTTTACGAGGGATATGGCCCACATGGTGTCCCGATCATAGTCGAGTGCGCCACGGACAATCCCACACGCACTGTTGCGAATATCCGTTTGCACTTCTCAAAAAACGGAGGAAGTATGGGGAACTCGGGATCCGTGGCATTCATGTTTGAGCGCAAAGGAGTCTTCAAGTTCGACGCTGAGAAATTAAACCTTGATGACCACGAACTCGCACTGATTGACGCCGGAGCGGAGGAGATCGAAACACAAGACGGTGAAATCACCATCTTCACCAAGTTCACGGAATTCGGTCATATGCAAAAATTTCTCGAAACCGCGCAGCTCGAGGCGAAAAGTTCCGAACTGCACTACATTCCGAGTACGACAAAAGAATTGAGCGAAGAAGAACAAGACGAGGTACTGAAGTTAGTAGAAGTACTCGAGTCGGACGACGACGTTCAGACCGTATATCACAACCTCGCATAAGACGCGCTCGACAGGCTGGCTCAGCGCGATACCGCGGTTGCGTTCTCTACCGTCAGCCTGTCTTCGATCATCCGGTTGTTGTATTGCTGAACCACTCCTTTGATCTCCCGCTCCATGACCTCAACCAGGTCGACGCGCTGATCGATCAGATTATTCCGCATCAGCGGGTCCTGCTGATAGTTGTACAAGCCAACGGAGCGCGTGCCGTCGAAGGTTAGCATATACTCATCGCGAAAGATCTGATATGTATTGTCTGTATAATTAAACGCGATCGGTGTCATTGCCTCCTGAAAAAGATTTCTCCCAAACGCGACAAATGGTTTGGTATAACCAAGATACCCAAGAACGCTGGGCATGATATCAGTCTGCTGCGCGACTTGTCTGTCCATTTGCGCCAGACTATTGTCCGGTCTGAAGAAGATGATCGGTATCGAATACACCCCCCACCCTGTCCGGAACTCGGCGGTTTCGATATTCGACGAAGTGTGATCCGCGGTGATCACAAACAGCGTATTCCGATACCACGGCATGCGTGATGCCGTCGAGAAAAACCGACGTAACGCGTGGTCTGTGTAACCTACGCACTGATGGATCGGCAGGGTGCCACGAGGAAACTTCCCGTCATATTCTTCCGGGACCTCGAACGGGTGATGAGAAGAAACCGAAAAGAAAGAGGAAAAAAAAGGCTCCGGAAAATCATTTAGCTTCGCGGCATAGTACTGGAAAAAGGGCTCGTCCCAGATGCCCCACAGGCCATCGAAATCATCGTCGTTGCCGTACTCATCCATACCGAAATAATGTTGCACCCCCGCAATATTCATGAACGCATTAAAGCCCATTGAACCATTGGGCGCTCCATGAAAAAATGACGTGTGGTATCCTTCCTGGCGCAACAGTGACGCGAGACTATTGATCTTGTTGCCTGAATAAGGCGATAGAAAATACGGAACGCCAAGAGACGGAATTGCGCTGATGACGGATGGCAACCCGTCAATCGATTTTCTCCCATTGGCAAACCCGTGGTAATACGTCCGGCTGTGCAACATCAGCGAATCGAGAAACGGTGTGTAACCGGTGTATTCTTCACCGATGATATCACGACTGAGTACCCCCGAGAACTCGCGTGAAAAACTCTCCAGAATAATGACCACGACATTCAACTTCCGAAACTGACTGCTATCGGCAGGCAGATGAACGGGACTATAGACAGCTTCCAATTCGTCCACGTCGAAAAAATCTACTGGCTGGACGTTTGTCTTACCGAATGTGCGAATAAGTGCGAAGGGGGTGTTTAGAACAATACTGATGTCCCTGGGCTGGCTTACATACTCCCCAGCATTGCTGAGTGTGATCGGGCGCGTACTGTGCCGGAACCCTCCGCGGATACCTCCGACGATGAGATACGCAATCAACGGAATTGCCAACAGCCCTGCCCCATAATACACCACTCGGTTTCTGACTTGAGGGCCTTGGATGCGGATTTGCTTGTACACCTTCACCATGACAAACAAAAGCAGTATCCAAAAAATTACGGCATACCAGTAGTCGATCAAAAATTGCCAAAGAAGCGGCGCGAGGTTTTGCTCGTTTTCAAACTGGCGAAATATGTCGGCGGAAGTGCGCCGCAGTGTAAACTTGTAGTAAATGAAGTCAGCGACGTTAGTCAAAAGGGCCATGCCATTCGTGAGGAAGTAGAGATACTTCAGCACCTCCTGGTAACCATGTCTAAACCGAAGGTCAGTCGGAACAATCGTTAAAACGATGTACAAAAGGTTCACATAGAGAACCGCGGTGAGATCAAACCTCAGGCCGCCCCACAACAGCCGTATAAAATTCCCGATCGTCATGTCGGGAAAAAAGGAAACATTATACAGGTAGAAACCGATCCGGCAGAGGGAAAAGAGAAACATCGCCAGCAATAGCCTCACGAAGAGCGCCCAGTAGATATTACCTTGTACCCCGAAGTTCCGGAATGTATGTTTCACAACGCGAAATAATAAAAATTCATCGACATTACCGGCATCGAGCAACCAGGTGAGTTTCTATATGATGATTACTGAAAGATTACTACCTTCCGTGAAAATCTAATTTGATATGAGTACGCAACGTGAACACTACTACCACGCAGAGGACCTTAAGAAGTTCGGCGACATCGGAAGATTCGGAAAGGAACTCGCGGACAAGTTTTTTGAATACTACAATTCCGTGTTTGCCGACGGCGCTCTTACAGCCCGGGAAAAGTCCCTGATTGCCTTGGCCGTGGCGCACACTGTGCAGTGCCCCTACTGCATTGACGCATACGCAACTGACGCGATGGAGAAAGGATGCTCAGATAAGCAAATGATGGAAGCCATACATGTGGCCGCAGCTATCCGCGGAGGATCGTCGCTGGTACACGGTGTTCAAATGATGAACAAGGTCGACGAGATCACGATGTAAGATGGCTCAAAAGACACTCCGTTTCCGTCAAAGTCCACTGGCATCGCCCGAGCGACAGCTTCACATCCTCGAAAATCAAGGAGCTATCGTGCCGTTCAGCGAGAAACTTGCCGAAGCGGGCATCTACCCTCTTCGACCCGAGCCATTACAGATTTTTCAGGTAAATATTGGCAAAATGTGTAATCAGACCTGCCAACATTGCCACGTCGACGCAGGCCCTGACCGGAAAGAGATTATGCGCCGTGACACGATGGAAATGTGTCTGAACGTACTGAGTGATATCGACGTTAAAGTGGTTGATATCACTGGCGGCGCACCGGAGTTAAATCCGGACTTCGAGTGGTTCGTCCGCGAGCTAAGGACGTTAGGCAAGGCCGTGATGGTCCGCTGTAATCTGACCATCATACTCGCCAATCCGAGGTTCCGGCATCTTCCAGACTTTTATCGCGAGCACCAGGTTGAGGTGGTTTCATCACTGCCCTTCTATCGCGCGGACCGGACTGACCGACAACGCGGCGAAGGAGTCTTCGCCGATTCTCTGGAGGCCCTGAAGATGCTAAATGCCGTTGGTTACGGAATGGAGAATTCTGGTCTCATCCTGAACCTGGTATACAATCCGGCGGGAGCTTTCCTGCCGGCTAGCCAAGAGCTTCTCGAACGAGATTTCAAACGCGAATTGGCGGAGAATTACGGCGTCCATTTTAATCAGTTATTCTGCATCACGAATATGCCGATCAGTCGATACCTGGACTATCTTATCACCAGCGGAAACTATGAGCACTATATGAATCGCCTTGTCCAGGCATTCAACCCGAAAGCTGCGCAGCATGTGATGTGTCGCAACACCCTTTCCGTTGGATGGGATGGATTCCTTTACGATTGTGATTTCAATCAGATGCTCGACATGCAGGTGGCTTGCGACGCGCAGCACATCAGCAAGTTCGACGCAGCAGTGTTGTCGGAACGCGCCATTCGTGTCAACCAGCATTGCTACGGCTGCACGGCAGGAACAGGATCAAGTTGCTCGGGCGCTACGGTTTGATCCTCTCCGGTCGCACATAAGCGGGACTCGCGCTCCGCACACTGTCGAGCAAGGCCTGCATTTGGATCACCCGCTCCGGATTTTCATGGTATCGGTTGACCGTCTCAGCAGGATCTTCGCGAAGGTCGTAAAGTTGACCCTGTGGTTCTCCCGGTACAGGCGAAACGACAGCTGGTTCCGAAAATCCACCCGAGCCCAACTTATCGATAAACTTCCACCTTCCCTGCCGAATAGCAAAATGCCCCATCGAAGAGTGATGAACCACCACCTTCTGATGCTCCACGGTGTCCGACGTTTGTTTCAGCACGGAGAGAATACTGTAACTGTCGCGCGCGCTGCCATTCGGAAGAGGTACGCCGAGAATTTCAGCACAGGTAGCCGAAAGGTTGGCCAGCGTTGTCGTCGCCCCACTGACGGTACCCGCGGCAATCTTACCAGGCCACCTGACAATGAATGGTATGCGGTGGCCGCCCTCAAAGGCATCAGCTTTCATCCCTCTCCAGGGACCGGCAGCCCTGTGGTTGTAGGTGTCTATCGATGCTGGTCGCCAGAATGGTCCGTTGTCACTGGCGAAGACAACGACGGTGTTGTCAGCCAGGCCAAGGCTATCAAGCGCTGATAGCACGCGTCCGACGTTGTAATCCACCATCTGAACAAAATCTCCGTAAGCGCCCGCAGAAGAAGTCCCTTGAAATTGCTCTGTTGGTACCCACGGTGTGTGCGGCGCAGCAAGCGGTAGATATAGAAAAAACGGTTTACTAGCCGCTTTTCGCGAGGAGAGATATTTAATCGCTTTGTCTCTGAAATTCACAAGCACCTGATCGAACCGGAAGGACGGCGCCATTTTGCCGGCGCGCCAGAACGCCCCGGTGTAGCCTGTGTTGAGATCGTTCCCCGGTGTATTGGCGGAAGGGATATCGGTCAGCGTATCATTCTCGAGATAGCAGTACGGATCCATATCGAGCGATGCCGGAAGTATGTAGGAGTAGTCGAATCCACGCGCAAGCGGTCCGGCCGACGGTGGAACGCTGAAGTCAATGTCGTCCGGAATCATATCGGTTACTACGCCGTTAGGACGAACTCCGTAGGCCCCCTCTGCGAGTGCAGCCTCGTGTCCAGGCTTGATATGCCAGTCAAGGCCAAGATGCCACTTGCCGATAACAGCGGTGTGATAGCCCTGATGTTGGAGGAACGCTCCTACCGTATGGGTATCCTCTTCGATGAGCGTGCGCCCATAACCCCGTAGCACCCCTTGTGGGAGCCGGCTTCTCCATGGATAGTCCCCCGTGAGAATCGCATAACGGGTCGGTGTACACACCGAGGATGGCGAATGGGCGTCTGTAAATCGCATTCCTCCCAGCGCAAGCCTGTCGATATTCGGGGTCTGTATCTTCCCCTCAGGATTGTAACACGATAAGTCTCCGTATCCCATATCATCGGCCAGGATGTAAACGATGTTGGGGCGTTCGGCGGAAGGCTGTCGACTGCATCCCGCGATCAGGAGCGCAATCGCTGCGATCATCAACACCCAGTGAAATTCCCGTGTACGAGAGTACTTCATCTTCGATCAATTTGGATGAAAATAGCGTTTCATTTTGTGTACGACGC
>JBIQJZ010000172.1:0-8273 GCA_044507115.1 Flammeovirgaceae bacterium
TCCTTCACATCGGCGATTAAACAGCGGATCGGCAAGTTCGAGCTCGCGGAAGGCGGTACCCTTTTTCTCGACGAAATCGGCGACATGAGCCTGTCAGCGCAGGCAAAAGTGCTGAGAGCCCTCCAGGAGCACAAAATCACACGGGTCGGCGGAGACAAGGAGATAACTGTAAATGTCAGGGTAGTCGCGGCTACCAACAAGGACCTGAAAAAGGAAATCGCTGAGAACAGGTTCCGCGAAGACCTCTACCACCGACTAAGTGTAATTGTCATCAAGGTACCGGCTCTGAACGAACGCACGGAAGATATTCCGCTGCTGGCGGAGAAGTTCCTGGAGGATATTGCGGAAGAACACGGAGAGAAGAAAAAGGAAATCTCGCCCAAAGCGCTAAACAAGCTGAAGGGTCACGACTGGACCGGAAATATCAGGGAGCTGAGGAATGTGATCGAGCGACTCGTCATCATGAGCAGCGAGGAAATCACGCCTGAAGACGTCGAGAAGTACCTTTGAGTAGGTTAAACGATGGCTTCTTTCTCGCTTACTGAACGGGGAGCTTCTTTCTTGCTATACGTCGGGCAGGTATATTGGCTACAGGCCGTAACGAAAGCCGACAAGAGAAGAAAAACGACGATCTTTTTCATTTAGCGTGGGCAATTGGTTTTAAACAAAAATATTATTCTTTCCCCAAGAAAACAAACCTAGCGGCAATTTCGGCCATTCAACCGATGTAAGGTTTATTCGACCAGGAGATTACATCCCCTGATGTCACTGTTGTCCAACCTGCCCAGAACCTCGAACGATCCGTCCTCATAGACCCGCCCGATGTCTTCCGTCTCAATGAAGGCGATTGAATCGACATTTGCCAGGTCGATGATATTTATCCCCCCGGTGGTATTTAGTAACCCCTTCGCCATCGGGTCGGTCATGTCCCGCGCTAAGATCTTCATCCACGGAGGGCAAAAAAAAGCGTTTCTACCCCTTGAATAGGCCTGCGAAAGGAGCTCGGTCATACCGTACTCCGAGCAAACCCGATCCACCCCAAACCCTTTTGTCAGCACGTCGTGAAGTTCGGGTCGGGTAATCTCGCGCCGTCGCCCCTTCATCCCGCCTGTTTCCATGATCAGACAATGGCTGAGATCGGGACTATAACGCTCAGCCAGGTCCAATAGTGCAAATGTTACTCCCCACAAGATCGTTTTCCTGGATCCCGACTTCGCTGCCTGAATATCGCGCAGCAGGCGGTCAACATCATGTAAGTAAAACGCCGAATACGCAGAATCACTTTCCTGGATAAAGTGCTCGATCATCGTTACCAGTGAAGATCCACCGCGTTCCAGGTACGATGGAAGCAGCGCAAAAAAGTGATAGTCAGTCAGATCCCCAAAAAAATGCTGGAAGCATCTCGCGGCGTGGGAAAGGTAAAATTCCAGGCTTCGCACCGGATGACGGCTCGTCATCTGCCCCGTCGTTCCACTACTTGAGAATACCATTTCAGGTTTCCAGGCACCGGTTTTTACAAGGTGATGTTTGAAAAAAGAAATCGGAAGAAACGGGATGTCTGCAGTGTCCTTCACCGTATGCGGAACGATGCCGAGATGCGCGAGATAGTGCCGGTATACGTCGTTGTTTTGTGCTTGAAAATGAAAGAGTTGTAGAGCAATATCAGCGAAGTTGGCTTCGTTTACAGAATATAAATCGCTCGCAAAGCTTTCAGAAGTATCCACGCGTTCCGTAATTTGACGTAATTAAGAAAGTAAAATGAAGTTAATTAAGGGTTTAGCGCTATTATCTTTCCTCGCGCTCGCAACTGGTGCCTGCTTCGATCCTCCGGAATTTCCGGCGAAACCGCAAATCGAATACGCAGGCATCGAGTTCATTGAAACATCTGACCCGAGTGACTTCGATTCATTGATCCTCTATCTCAATTTCAAAGACGGAGATGGTGATCTGGGACTGAGTGCACAGGATCTGCGCCACCGCTCCGATCCCTATCACTACGCCAATTTTTACCAGGAAAATAACGGAAAGGTCGAGCCGATAGCGACCGAGGCGGGCTTTATCGTCAGCTATGAATTTGAACTTCTCCTGATCTCGGACCCGAATCGCGGCAAGCTGGTCACGTACAGCACACGCAAAAAACCAGAATACAGCTTCCTCCCCGCAGGAGAAACTTGTGGTCCATCTGTTATGAAGAACTACGAATACCTCGGCGGACCGATTGGTGATTCCGACAATCCGCGCAACAATACCGGTCGTCGACTCCTGATCCGCGCGGAGGATAAAGCTGCCGTCGCCGAGTCAATGCTGCTGGTCGACAGCTTTCCGCGATCGTCTCCCTTGTACTACCAGATCCGCGATACACTCTATTACACACGTAACCCGACGCACAACAATATAGAAGTCGATTTTCTCGTGAAGGATCCTACCGCGCCGGGTGGTTTCCGCGAATTCGATTGGTACGAGGAGTATTGCCAGACGTTCGACGGACGATTCACGATTCTCTCCGACGGCGAGAACGCTGTTGACGGTAACTTGAGATACGCCATGACCTCCACCGGATTCAAAATAAACTTCAGCATCAAGACCCTGAAGTTGCGCGTCAAGATTCGCGACCGGGCACTGAATGAAAGTATCGAGATTGAAACGCCGGAGTTCCGGTTGTAAGTCACTTCAGTATAACGCGGGATACTTATCCGGATCGCTTTCGCGCATCACGTCATACACCCGTTCGAAGATCTCCTCAGCATTTGGTTTGGAAAAATAATCCCCGTCCGACGCATACGCGGGCCGGTGTTCCTTGCCCGTGATCGTGATTGGCTTTGAATCCAGATAGCGGTATCCGTCTTGCACCTCGAGCACCTGCTGCATCATGAATGCAGACGCACCACCCGGCACATCCTCATCGGCAAAACATGCGCGGTTAGTCTTCTTCAAGGATTCGACGATCGTGTGATGACGGTCGAATGGCAAAAGTGTCTGCACATCAATCACCTCACACGAGATACCGACATCTTCCAAGGCCTGTGCTGCCTCGAGCACCACGCGGCACATCGCGCCGTAAGTGATGATCGTAAAATCATCTCCATACCGAAGGATCTCCGGCACGCCCAGCGGGACGGTAAATTCGCCGATGTTCTCCGGTAATTTTTCTTTCAGCCGATAGCCATTGAGGCACTCGATGATCACGGCCGGGTCATCCGACTGCAGCATCGTATTGTAGAAGCCCGCAGCCTGCGTCATGTTGCGCGGTACGAGTACATAGATACCGCGAAGACTGTGCAGAATCATTCCTATCGGAGACCCCGCGTGCCACACTCCCTCGAGGCGGTGACCGCGCGTACGTATAATCAGCGGAGCTTTTTGCCCACTCTTCGTCCGATAGCGAAGTGTCGCAAGATCATCCGAAAGCGTAGCGAGGGCATAGATAAAGTAGTCGAGATATTGTATCTCCGCAATGGGTCGCAGTCCGCGCATAGCAAGACCAATGCCCTGGCCGATGATTGTCGTTTCGCGAATACCTGTGTCCGTCACACGCAACTCCCCGTGTTTCTTCTGAAGACCGGCGAAACCCTGGTTAACATCTCCGATCATGCCGACATCCTCTCCGAATGCCAGCACCCGTGGATCGCGCGTAAGCGCGGCATCAAAACACTTTTGCAATACCTCTCGGCCGTCGACAAGCGATGAGTCGTCGTCGTAGCGCGGCGAAATAGCCGGCACGCGCAAAGCAGATTCGTCTGATTCACTGTAAAGGTGTGAACTATAGCGATCCCAGTTTTCTTCCTCCTGACGGATGATCCATTTAGCCAGCGCCTCGCGTGCGGGATTGTCGCTCATATGGCGCAACAACCGAAGTGTCTTCTTGGCGGCCCGCATGTTGTCCAGCCGCGTAGGATTGATGGTCTTGACCAGTTCTTCGCGGATCTCTTCGAGTTCGGTCTTCTCGGCAATTTCTTCCGCAGCGCTCGCAATCGTGGTTGCAACAAAATGTTGATCGCTGCGGATGTCCTGCATGAACGCTTCCCATGCCCGACCACGCGCCGCCTTTGCAGATCGCTTTGCATCACGCTCAATCTCATCCACCACCTCCGGCAAGGCAATGCCTTCGGCGATAATCCACTCGCGCATTTTCTTGTTGCAATCGAACTCAAGTTCCCATGCGAGGCGTTCCTTCGACTTGTATCGCTCATGCGATCCTGAAGTCGAGTGCCCCTGCGGTTGTGTGAGTTCTTCTACGTGGAGCAGTACGGGTACATGCTCCTCACGGCAGATACGCTCCGCCTTTTCATATGCCTCGATGAGCGCGGGGTAATCCCAGCCCTTCACCGTCATAATTTCAAAACCTTTTTCCGACGCTGTGCGCTGTAGTCCCGCGAGAGCCTTTGAAATGCTAGACTTAGTCGTATGATACTCCTGAGGAACCGAGATGCCATAGGCATCGTCCCACACCGATGTCAGCATCGGTACCTGGAGAACACCCGCAGCATTGATCGCTTCGAGGAACATACCCTCGGAAGTTGACGCGTTGCCAATCGATCCGAACGCGATCTCGTTTCCATTCGTTGAAAGGTGCGTCAACTCGCGCAGTGCCGGGTTCTCCCGGAAGAGTTTGGAAGCATACGCAAGACCAAGCAGGCGAGGCATCTGGCCCGCTGTCGGTGATATGTCGCAGCTGCTGTTCTTTACTTCTGCAAGGTTCTTAAACCTGCCCTGCTCATCGAGCATGCGCGTCGCGTAGTGCCCATTCATTTGTCGACCTGCCGTGGCAGGATCAGCGTTCACATCTGTATGCGCGTAGAGTTGTGCAAAGTATTGCTGAACCGTGAGCTCCCCGATCGCGAACATGAATGTCTGATCGCGGTAGTATCCCGCGCGGTGATCACCGTTGCGAAACACCTTTGACATCGCGATCTGGGGAACCTCTTTTCCGTCACCAAAGATGCCGAACTTGGCCTTCCCCATGAAGACCTCCTTGCGCCCGATGATACTCGCCTCGCGGCTCTCAACCGCCAACCGGTAATCAGAGAGAATCTCGCTGACCCTGGCTTTCGAGAACTTTGTTTTTGCTTCCTTGGTAATGCTCAATGTGATGTCGTTAAAGTAAAAACGTTCATTACTCACCATGAACCCTTAGCCTAAGACAGGCCGACACCGGAGCTTCCGGGTGAGATCAAAAATAGCCATATCCGGTTACCTTTCAAACACGGTAAAAAGTCGCACCGTTCGCAGTCGCTGACTTCCACCCCTTTGCGGTTGATTATACCGCCAAATTTTTCGCGAATACAAGGCATTTTGCCAATAATATATATGCCATAGTTCCATCCGACTTATACAATATTGGGCAAATATACTTCTGTTAAGAAATCGCATCGCATTGATTTACCGCTTCCTATATTTGGGACGAACCCAAATTCGTCACACTATGACCATCGGCATTCCGAAGGAAATCAAAAACAATGAAAACCGCGTTGCGCTCACGCCTGCTGGCACGCAGGAGCTGGTGAAACGCGGTCACACTGTGTATGTGCAACATACCGCCGGAGAAGCAAGCGGCTTTTACGACGCCGAGTACGAAGGC
Organism: Flammeovirgaceae bacterium; assembly: GCA_044507115.1. Classification (GTDB taxonomy): domain Bacteria; phylum Bacteroidota; class Bacteroidia; order Cytophagales; family Cyclobacteriaceae; genus Chryseosolibacter. Next base: position 5,579 of record JBIQJZ010000172.1, read on the forward strand.
GCCGGCGCAAAGATCCTGCCCGACGCAGAAGAAGTTTACGCCATCTCCGATATGATCATCAAAGTCAAGGAGCCGATTGAGCCGGAGTACACCTTGATCCGCCGCGGACAACTGGTCTTCACCTATTTTCATTTTGCTTCACATGAAGGGCTTACCCAGGCGATGATCCGAAGCGGTGCGATATGCCTCGCTTACGAAACAGTAGAACGCTCCGACGGCACGTTGCCACTGCTGATACCCATGTCTGAAGTAGCGGGCAGAATGGCCATTCAGGAAGGCGCCAAATACCTGGAGAAACCGCTGAAGGGACGAGGCATCCTCCTCGGCGGCGTGCCCGGTGTGAAGCCATCGAAAGTACTAATCCTCGGCGCGGGCATCGTCGGCACGAATGCTGCAAAAATCGCCGCCGGGATGGGCGCGGACGTCACCATCGTGGACGTTAACTTACAACGGTTGCGCTATCTGGACGACGTTATGCCGAAGAATGTGCACACGATGGTCTCAAACGAGTACAGCATCCGAGAACTCGTGCGGGATCACGATCTCATCGTCGGAGCGGTTCTGATTCCCGGCGCAAAAGCTCCCCGTCTCATCACCCGCGATATGCTGAAACATATGAAAGCCGGTACGGTACTCGTGGACGTGGCAGTTGACCAGGGAGGATGCATCGAAACCTGTACACCCACGACGCATGAGAATCCCACCTTCATCATCGACAACGTCGTTCACTACTGTGTTGCGAATATGCCCGGAGCTGTACCCTACACCTCAACGCTGGCGTTGACCAACGCTACGCTTCCCTATGCCGTGAGACTTGCCAACTACGGATGGAAGAAAGCCTGTCTCGACAACCTGGACCTGCGTCTGGGACTCAATATCGTGGAAGGACAAGTGGTCTACAAGGCTGTGGCAGACGCCTTCAACCTGGAGAGTAAATCGGTCGAAGACATCCTCAACTAGTAATTGGTCAAACCAATTACTAGCCATCATCCCCCCGGGTATTCCGGGATATCCGTCATTTGCATCGTGGTGCGCGAGGCCCAGTCGACGCGTGCGCAAAGATGTACGAGACCATTCGTAACACAGACAAACTCCGCCTTCAACCTAGCATTGTAGGCAGATACCTGCGACAACGCCGACCCCAAGAGAGCCAGTGTCGGCGATTTACATTCAACGACCATCCATGGCTTCCCGTTCCGGTCATAAACGACAATATCGCTTCGCTTCCTCAACTCGTTGTACACCAATCCGCCTTCCACGCGAATCAAACTCCTGGGATAGCCTTTATGCAATATCAGATAATGCAGAAAATGCTGGCGCACCCATTCCTCCGGTGTCAGCAGCAGGTACTTTTTCCGTATCCCGTCAAAAATCCATACTTTGCCTTCGGCTTCCTTCAGCTTAAAATCGAACTCCGGCAAATTGAGTTTGTACATAACGCGAATGTAGGGTGAAAAACCGAAAGAGCCGGCATATCCATCGCGATGGGAAGTCGCTCAACAGCATATGAAAACAAAGCAGGACATCGTTCGGAATTGGTTGCCGCGATACACCGGTCAGGCGCTCGAAGATTTCGGGAAGTATATTCTCCTAACGAACTTCGAGAACTACGTCAGGTTATTCGCCGAATGGCACGACGTTCGTGTCAATGGCCTTGACCGACCAATGCGCAGCGCCACCGCGCATGGAATCACCATCATCAACTTCGGCATGGGAAGTCCCAATGCCGCGACCGTCATCGACTGCCTCAGCGCTATCGCACCCAAAGCCGCACTCTTCCTCGGAAAGTGTGGCGGATTAAAAACCAAGAACAGTATCGGCGACATGATCCTTCCGATCGCTGCCATCCGCGGAGAAGGAACATCGAATGATTACTTCCCTCCTGAAGTTCCCGCGTTACCGGCGTTTGCCCTGCAAAAAGCGATCTCCACAACCATCCGCGATTTTGGTCACGACTACTGGACGGGCACCGTATATACCACAAACCGCAGAGTATGGGAGTGGGACGAAGATTTCAAAGCATACCTTCGCCGAATCCGTGCGCAGGCAATCGATATGGAAACCGCCACCATATTCTCAACCGCGTTCTACAACAAGATTCCCGCGGGAGCATTGTTGCTCGTCTCCGATCAGCCGATGGTGCCCGAAGGAGTCAAGACAGAAGAAAGCGACCAGTCCGTTACTGAAATGTTTGTTGACCGCCACCTCCGCATCGGCATTGAATCCCTGAAGCAGTTGATCAATGATGGGATTACGGTGAAACATCTCAGGTACTAGGTCCCCTATCGCGGTTATTCCTCCGAACACTCTAGATGCAACGCGACCTCAATTGAATTAGTAACATTTCATATTGGACCCCTTCAGGGTCCGCGCAGACGCCGGACCGTTTAACCATGGGTGCAACCTGTCTGCGACAGACAGATTGCACCCATGGCTATTCATATTAGACCCCTTCAGGGTCTTGCGATTTGTCAATCCGAAAAAAATCACGAGATGAGAATGGACAGAAGCAGGTTCCCTGAAGGGGGTGCAATATGAATAACCACGGCCCTGGATGTCGCAGGCAGGCCCGTGGGTTGTCACGAATATTTGAGGTTAAACAAAAATCACGTATCAACCCGACGAGTCCCATAGGGACGGACCTTATGGTAGAAATCAATGGACGACATGAAACGCAAGTCCCAGAGGGACGGCC
>JBIQJZ010000173.1:0-692 GCA_044507115.1 Flammeovirgaceae bacterium
CGCATACAACCAAGCGTCGGATCGCTGTACCAGGAAGTATACGGATTGGAAACGAAGTATCATCGCCAACAGAACGATGCGGAAATCACAGGATTCAACAACAACATACGCGGTGGGATCGACATCTTTTTCACCGAGACAAACATCCTCACCGGGTCCTATCTGTTCAGGCGAAGCGACGTCAGAAGAATCACAGATATCAACTATGAAAATTATCGTCACACACTGACAAACCTCGATAGTATCGAAATGCGACGCCAGGACCAAGATGAAGCTGAGCCGAACTCGGAATACTCACTCATTTATAAGAAAACCTTCGCGCAGAAAGATCACGAACTCCTTGCAGAAGTTAAGTTTCTCGACAATTGGGAAAGCTCGTATCAGTTGTTTACACACCGCTATTTCAACCCGGACCGAGTTGAGGATTTCGACCGCGGGAGACTAGAAAGGTCGATTAACGACGAGTACGAAAAGCAGTTGCTTTTCCAGATCGACTACACGCGACCGCTGGGTAAGGGTGGAAAGCTTGAGACGGGAGTCCGAAGCAGCAACCGCGATATGGCCAACGATTACATCGTCGATCGCAAGAATGAAGGTGGTGAATACGTTCCTCTGCCCGGTCTCGATAACCTATTTTACTACGATGAGAATATTCACGCGGCGTACGGCATTCTTGCGCGCAAAGGAAGTAA
>JBIQJZ010000173.1:702-1531 GCA_044507115.1 Flammeovirgaceae bacterium
AGGCGGGACTCCGTGCGGAATGGACGGATGTAAAAACAACATTGGAAGAGACCGGCGAAGTCAATCCACGCGAGTACGTAAACTTGTTTCCAAGCGCGCACGTCACATATAACCTTCCGAAGCAACACGCACTGCAGGGGAGCTATAGTCGACGGATACGACGACCGTTCTACAACGATCTATCTCCGTTTATGACGTATTCCGACAGCCGGAATTACTTTAGCGGAAATCCCAACCTTGATCCGGAATACAGCAATGTGTTCGAGATTGGCCATATCAAGTATTTCGAAACCGGATCGTTTACCTCTGCCATCTACCACAGGAGCACGAGTGGAAAAATCGAACGAATCCGAAGTGTGGACGAGAATGGAAACTCAACAACACTTCCTCAGAATTTGCACTCCGAACAAGCCACTGGAGCCGAATTCACCGGCGAGATAGCGATTTTCCCCTGGTGGAAGTTCGATGCAAACATCAACCTGTTCTACGCTGAAATTGATGGAACAAACATCCTAAACTCCTACAACACGACCACGTATAGTTGGTTCGCGAGACAGACGTCTCGGTTCGTGCTTCCTCACAGTTTCGATATCCAGGTACGAAGCAATTACGAAGCTCCTCAGCGGACTGCCCAAGGGCGCCGGCTAGCGCTGTATTACCTGGACTTTTCTATGAGCAAGGATGTATTTAAAGGGAACGGAACCGTCCACTTCAACGTGCTCGACGTATTCAACAGCCGACGTGCCCGATCTGTAACCGAGGGCACTAACTTTTACACCGAAGGGAACTTCCTGTTTCGCAGGCGACAAATCAACCTGACGTTGACCTA
>JBIQJZ010000173.1:1541-8046 GCA_044507115.1 Flammeovirgaceae bacterium
CAGACGCCAAAGGCCGAAGGGGAATAACGCGGACTAGCGTTGGCTAGGCGCCCCGATCACCCGCTGTATGCTCCCCAGCGAACTTGTAACCCAACTTGCTTACGGCGTCCTTGACCTGATCCACATTAACCTTTAGGGGATCAAATTCAACCGTCATCGTTGAGGCACTTGCGTTAGCCGAAGCCGACGTCACACCCTCCAGCGCTGAGACAGATCGCTGCACGGCGCGCTCACAACCGGAACAAGTCATGCCTTCCACGCGGTACGTTTCCTTTCTTGTATTCATTGAAGTCTGCTTTATAAGTTTTAAAAAGTTCAAAATTTTGCCTGGCGCATCCTTAGACTGTTGGCTACTACGCTTACCGAACTCAACGCCATAGCAGCACCGGCAATCATCGGATTGAGCAGGAATCCATTCACCGGATAAAGGACTCCAGCCGCAAGTGGTATGCCGATCACGTTATAAATGAACGCCCAGAACAGGTTCTGCCGGATACCCAATACTATCCGGGACGACAGGGCAAAAGCTCTCGGCACGAGACGCAAGTCCGATGTGATCAGTGTCATCTTAGCTACATCCATCGCGATATCCGACCCTTTACCCATAGCGATGCTGACGTCAGCCTGCGCGAGTGCCTGTGAGTCATTGATCCCGTCGCCAACCATCGCGACGACCCTACCCTGCGCTTGCAATTCCCTAACAAAATCCGCCTTGTCAGAAGGCATGACGTCGGCGCGGAAGTGCTTGATTCCAACCTTTCTCGCAACTGCGTCGGCCGTCTGCTGATTATCTCCCGTCAGCATGTATACGTCGATACCCTTCCGCTGAAGAGTTCCAACCGCCTCGGCCGACGTCTCCTTGATTTTATCTGCGACGGCTACAATCGCCAGTACATCTCTCTCCCGTGCAAAATACACCACTGTTTTTGCATCGCTTCTAAGGGTATCCGCATCAACCAGGACAACATCGGGTATGTTCACTCCGAAGGCTTCCATCATTTGTCTGTTTCCTGCGAGGAAATGGTCATCTCCCACTCGACCTCTTACTCCTTGACCGGTGATACTCTCGTATTCGGTTAGTGGCACGGGTGTAACAGCCTCCTGTCGCATCCGCTCGGCAATCGCATCAGCAAGCGGATGTTCCGATCGGGCTTCGAGACTGAGAAGAACCGCAGCGTTGGACGCAACGTGATGGGTATACCACTTCACGTCAGTCGCAAATGGCTTGCCTTCGGAAATAGTCCCCGTCTTATCCAAGATTACCGCATCCACTTTGTGAGCCAACTCCAGGCTTTCTGCATCCTTAATCAGAATATTATTCTCCGCACCTTTGCCCACGCCAACCATAATGGCCGTCGGCGTTGCCAGCCCCAACGCACAGGGACACGCGATCACCAAGACCGTCACCGAAGTAAGCAACGCGTGTGTAAAAGCCTGCTCGCCACCTAGAACCATCCACGCGACAAACGTCAACAGTGCGATGCCAATTACAATCGGCACAAATATCCCGGCAATCTTATCCACCAGTTTTTGAACTGGAGCCTTACTCCCCTGAGCCTGCTGTACCATCCTGATGATCTGTGCAAGGATCGTATCACCGCCTACTTTCCGGGCTTCAAACTGAAAGCTTCCTTTTTGGTTCATCGTCCCGGCAAAGACCTTGTCCCCCGATTGTTTTAGTGCTGCCAGCGGCTCTCCCGTAATCGTACTTTCATCGACATAGGATGAGCCACTGACGACCTCACCGTCGACCGCGATACGCTCGCCCGGCCGAACCAGCATCCGATCACCCGGTCTTACATCAGCCACCGGAATGTCCTTGTCCACCCCGTCGACGACAACGCGAACTGTTTTCGGCTGCAGACCCATCAGCTTCTTGATCGCTGACGCGGTGCTGGACTTTGCCTTTTCTTCCAACAGTCTTCCAAGAGAAATAAACGTGATCACGACAGCGGCTGCTTCGTAATACACGTGCGGCTCAATGCCCCGCTGTAGCCAAAAATCCGAAAAGAAGGTATTGAAGGCACTGAATACGAAGGCTATCCCGGTCGACAACGCCACCAGCGTATCCATGTTAGCCTTGCCGTGGCGCGCCTGCTTCCATGCGTTGACAAAAAACTGGCGACCAAAATAAAATATCACCGGTGCCGACAGCACAAACGAAATACCATTTGCATACGGCATATCCATCAGGAACATGCCAATGACAACGACCGGAACAGTAAGAATCACCGACCACGTCGTGCGCTTCCTTAATCGCTCATAGTAGCTGCGCTGGTATTCGTCGCGCACAGCCTCTGGTTCCTCAGCATCCACTACCAGATCATATCCGATGGATTGTATTGCGCGCTTCAGAGCCTCGGGATCCGTTTCATCAATATTGTATTCCACCCACGCAGTCTGATTGGCAAAGTTCACTGCTGCATCTTTTACGCCGCCGGTAGATTTTAGGGTCGACTCGACACTGACGGCACAAGCCGCACATGTCATTTCCAAGACAGGAAACGTCTGTTTTTGATAGTTTCCATTCTGCTTTTCAGCACTCGTTCCCGTAGCAGCGTTTGTTTCCATATTCATCAATAATGCCTAACAATATTACAACCATCGAGGAAGATAAGTTTTACATATCTCCGAGGGTTGTTTACAACATTTCGTGGTGAATCGGGAAAAACGTCAAAGGCGGTCCAGGGGCTTGCGTGGAAGCCTCGCCTTCTTCATTTCGGTAGGTGTGAATCCTGTCACCTTCTTAAATTGGCCGGACAGGTGAGCGACACTGCTATAACCAAGCTTGTGGGCGATCTCACTCAACGTGAGTTCGTCGTAGAACAGAAGTTCTTTAACCCTTTCGATTTTCTGTCGAATAATATACTGCTCCAATGTGATCCCTTCCACTGATGAGAACAAGCCACTGAGATAGTTGTATTCATACTGGAGACGGTCTGAGAGGATATGGGACCAGTTGAACTTCCTGTGTTTGAGGTCTTCGTGGTGTATGAGTTGAATAACTTCCTTCTTGATATTCTCAATCAGTCTCGCCTTACGGTCATCGATTCGTTCGAAGCCGAGTCGTTGCAGTGAGTCGTCCAACTGTTTCTGAATCTCCGGATTGATCTCCCCTTCCACGGTGACTTCGCCGAGCACGACGTTAACGGGTTTCAGTCCCAGTTTCTCAAGTTCCTGATCCACAACCATAATACAACGGTCGCACACCATGTTCTTAATATAGAGAGTTGTTGTCATGTCAAGGCTAATAGAATTGCAGTATCGGCGATACCCACCGTAAAGCTATTAACTCTTCTACAAATTAACGATAGAAACAGGAAACTCCTACAGGAGGCTCTAACGAGCCAAAGATCTGTACTAATCACGTTTAATCATTCGTGCTAGAAACAGGAAACTCCTACGGAGTTTGGGCAGCTTCGATACAAATATTGCTGTCTTCTGCGCGGGTCGTGACAACAACACTCATCAATCAACCCTCATGCATTATGTCAGGTACGGCAATCGTGGTACCGTACGGGGGCCCAGTCACCAGAACTTCTCTTCTCACAAACACCAGATACGAAAAGCCCAACCAACAACAAGCAGCCTCAATATCACCATCAACCGATTACCATCTAAACACGCACACAAACTCCGTAGGAGTTCCCTGTCTCTAGCTACGCAATAGGACAAACGCACCCACGGCTCGCTAGAGCCTCCGGTAAGACCGGGCGAATAACGTTGGGGTAGCACCGCTCCGATTTGAAAGGCCAGACATGGCTCACCCATCAACCAATACGACTCCAGGACGCTCGAGCGAGCCGGCAGGCACAATGCACCTTCAAACCTTGCTCCTCAACCACTTTTGCAAAACAATAGCCTGATTATGCTCCACGTCCTTGGCGGCGAACAGGAGCGTAATAGTGCTGTGCTCCTTCTCGAGGTCTCGTAGCGTGCGCCGGGCATCTTCCTTATCCCCAAGCTCCTGCAGATACTTTCGCGTAAATTCCGGCCACTTTAAAGCGTCGTGCGCGAACCACCTTCGAAGCTCTGAAGTAGGTGCGACATCCTTCATCCAAAGATCAATGGACCCTGGTCGCTTCGACAAGCCACGTGGCCAAAGCCGATCGACCAGGATCCTGAAACCGTCCCCCTTGTCAGGTGGTTCATAAACCCGTTTAACACTAACCATAGAACCGCCTTCGCCCACTCACTTTTTCAGCTCTGCTTCCATTTCGATGGACCTGGGGAACAGAATATTGTTCTCGAGATGAATGTGCCGGTGAAGATCTCTTTCAAATTCCTTCAACAACTCATATGTCAGCGCATACGTGTTGCATGCATCTGTCGGCGTCTGATAGCCGCCGGTAAGGGCCGCGATCCGTGCAAACTTCTCTCCTTCATCAGCGTGATCCGCCATCATCATCTGCACAGGCGACTGAACCGATTTAAACAACGGTGATTCCGCTGACTCGTTTTTGTTCTTCGCTCGTTCGATTCGAGTAATGAAAGGAAATAGCATAAGTTCCTCCTTCTTCATGTGTACGGCCAATTCGCCACCCACCTCGTTGAAGATTGTCCGGATCTCGAGCAACTCAGGATGACGACTGCCATGAACTCGGGCGATCTTGTCGAGATACGCATTGATCTTCGGTGTTTGCTCGGTTACGTACGCATGGTGTGTCTTCATGATGTGGTCGACCAAAGCATGCAACGTCCATGAATTAAAATCATTGCTACCGTCTTTGCTTGCATCACTTTCAAGCCTCTTCAACTCCGTCCGCACCTGCTCGGGGTCAATTCCGCGGGCAGCACACGCATCCTCTATGCTCTGATTTCCGTTGCAGCAGAAGTCAAGCGAATACTTTTCCAACACATCCGCTGCTTTGTAGTTCTGTCTGACGATCTCGCCTAGCGTCAGGGTGTCTATCGTTTCCATAATAACATTGTTAGATTTAAATGTAACTCCTAGAAAAAGTTGATTCCATAATACGCCGCCCATCCAAAAAACAGGATGATCAATACCCACAACCATGATGGAATGCTATGCGGCGTCTCGCTTCCCTCAATCAAAAACCTCTGCTGATCTCCCTTTCCATAAGCATTAACCATTATCGGTAGCAGGCCATCAACGATATCATCCTTTTTTAATCCTTCGATCGCAATCGCAGGACCATTCCGAACGGTGAAGGGGATGGTTCGAACGCCTTCCTTGCCCGACGGATCCTTTCCGACAATCCTCAGGACATGATCTCCGTCCACTAACTTGCGCGTATCAAGTTCAAACCGTACCGGCGCCTCGAACTCAGCAATAGGTTGATCTGCATCGTCAATGAAAATAAAAACCTTGCTCTTCTGGTTCATGACTCAATTCGATTGAAAATACTGTACTTGATATGCGCCTTGTCTCGCTCTCCGGGTCTGATTGTCCACCGTATCGCATATACGAGTGACACAAGCGCGATCAGCGCCGTACTCCCGACGATTACATAATCCCAGTCGCTCTCAGGCCCTGCACCGTGGGCAAGTCCTCGAAGCGCCCTTGGCTGCTGGCTTTGGCAAACGTCGCAAGCAATTGCCACGATGTTGGTACTAAGAAGCAATCCGGTTAATAAAAATGTCAATACGTACCTCATAGGTTGACATCGTTACGTTTCAGAAAATTGAGAATAGAATCCACCTCCGCCACAGGTACAGTGCGCGCGTTGTTTCCCCAGGAACTGCGCTCATGATTAATGATCGCAGCTATTTCCGCAGCAGTTAACGCACTGATTTCCCCGACAGCAGGCATCGCTGCGTACTCAGCGCGCGCATCATATCCCTTCATGATGATCGCAATCAAGATACGTGGGTCATCGTCAAGCACGATCGGACTCGATTTAAGTGGCGGAAACGCCCCCTTCAGCCCTTCGCCATTGGCCTGATGACAGGCTTGGCAATGCGTGGTATATAATTTTCCGCCATCCAGGTCGTGTGCACCCTCCGTTACGACATCAGTATTTTTCCGATAGAGGAACTCGGGTGATGGTATTCCATCGGGAAGCGGTGTTTGCTTCAGGCTCTGCAAATATGCTACGAGTCGAATTGCCTCTTCCTTGGCTACGAGATGGCCCGACCTGCCTTTCCGAAACTCAGCCGGAACATTTACTTCCCGGTCGCTCTCGTCAAGCTCTTCCTTCCACTCAAACATCCACGGATACGCCGGCATCACGGACTCCGACACAACGGCCCGCGGATTGAACAAATGGAGAAGATGCCATTCCGCGCTCGGAAGTCTGGCTCCGATGTTGGTCAAGTCCGGCCCCGTTCGTTCCGTCCCCATTAGAGTAGCAGTGTTCATCCACCAGGCCATCCTTGTGTGCCCCGCATAGTCAGCTGCGACACTCGGTCGGGGCCCCCACACCTTATCCATTTCAACATTCCGCACCTGCTGCGAGTGACATGCGACACATCCGTTCTCTATAAAAATATGCTTACCCGCCATCACTTCGCCGGTCATCGGTTCCGATCCAGGTAGAGGCGC
>JBIQJZ010000174.1:0-705 GCA_044507115.1 Flammeovirgaceae bacterium
CTTGATACGTTGACGCTCCGAGCGACGAAGAGAAGGACGTCTCAACGGTTCAGTGAAGAGTTACCCAACAACGCTTACTTTATGAACTTTATTCGCTATCAGTCGCAGCAAGATGTTTTTGTGAAAGAATGGCAGGAGCATTTCGGCGGCGACCTGCGAGCGTATATCAAATACATGAGCGACAAGTACCCCTTCCTCTAACCCCCACACTCACTCACGACTCACGACTCACGACTCACCACTCACCACTCACCACTCACCACTCACCACTCACGAAAGATCTCCCACACAACGATCCCTAAGCATACGGATACATTCAGAGAGTGTTTTGTGCCGACTTGCGGGATTTCGAGTGCGATGTCTGCGAGTTGGATGGCTTGATCGCTGACGCCGTGTACCTCGTTGCCGAATACAAGGCAGTATCTTTTTTCGGGTTCGGACCGGAAGTCGCGGAGTGATACACTTTTGGAAGTGTGTTCCACGGCGACCACGGTGTAGCCCTCTTGTTTGAGTTTTGTGAGAAGTTCCGCGGTATTTTCAGCATACTCCCAGGCTACCGTCTCTGTAGCACCCAGTGCGGATTTTTCAATCTCGCGGTGTGGAGGCGTTCCGGTAATACCCGTTAGATAAATCTTTTCCACCGCAAATGCATCACCTGTGCGAAATGCCGAACCGACATTGTGCAGGCTTCGCACATTGTCGAGG
>JBIQJZ010000174.1:715-8025 GCA_044507115.1 Flammeovirgaceae bacterium
TTAGGTGATTTCCTGAAGTCCTCCGCGGAAATGCGGCCGAGCTCTTCAATCCCGAGTTTTCTCATAGTCGTCTTTCGTCAATTACCCTGACCAGATTGCCAATTGCCGACTGCAATATTACCTTTGTCTATGGCTGAAACAAGAACGTTGACGGAAACCCCGCTGATGAAGCAGTACAATGCTATCAAAGCAAAGTACCCCGGGGCCTTGCTCTTGTTTCGCGTCGGTGATTTCTACGAAACCTTCGGGCAGGATGCGGTCGCCGCGAGTAAAGTACTGGATATTGTACTTACGAAGCGCGGGAACGGGTCTGCATCTGAGATAGAGCTGGCAGGGTTTCCTCATCACGCATTAGATACTTATCTCCCGAAGCTCGTCAGGGCCGGACACCGGGTCGCGATCTGTGATCAATTGGAGGACCCCCGCTTTGTAAAAGGTATTGTCAAGCGCGGCGTCACCGAGCTCGTAACACCTGGGTTGTCGTTCAATGATAACGTGCTCGATCGGAGGCAGAACAATTTCCTTGCATCGATCTTCGCTGCGAGGGAGGAGTATGGCATTTCGTTTCTCGATGTCTCGACAGGTGAGTTTTACGCAGCGCAGGGTAACGAGAATTATATTCTAAAGCTTGTGCAGGGGTTCGCTCCGTCTGAGATTATTTTCAGCAAGGCGTCGCGGGAAAAGTTCGGAAAGCTGTTTGGCGAAGAATACAATACGTTTGCGCTTGATGAATGGGTTTACGCATTTGATTATGGCTATGAACGCCTGATCAACCAATTCAAGACGGCTTCGCTGAAGGGATTCGGTATTGAAGGATTTGGAGAAGCGATTATCGCAGCTGGTGCGATCCTTCATTATCTCGAAGATACCGAGCACAGGGATACGTCGCATATTTCGGCGATTTCGCGCATCGACGAAGACAAGTATGTCTGGCTAGATAAGTTTACGATTCGCAATCTCGAGCTTGTGCAAGCTCAGCAGGAAGGTGGAGTTCCTTTGATCGACATCCTGGATCAGACTGTAACTCCTATGGGGTCCCGACAGTTGAAGAAGTGGATCATCCTGCCGCTGAAAGATAAGGTCGCAATTGAGGAGCGGTTGCAAATCGTCGATAGGTTCTTCGGCGATATAACTTTTTCTGACAGTATTCGCGATCACCTCAAACATATTGCCGATCTGGAGAGGCTAATCTCCAAGGTAGCCGTTAACCGGATCAATCCGCGCGAGATGCTGCAGCTCAAGCGATCGCTGAAAAGTATCGCGCCGATGCGCGAAGCGTTGAAGGCTGATAGATGTTTTGAACTACAGAAGATGGCAGATCAACTCCATCCCTGCGAATTTCTCCTTGAGAAAATCGAGCGGGAGCTGCGTGATGATGTGTCGATCGCCAGCAATCAGGGAGGGCTTATCCGCGAAGGGGTCGACGATGAGCTGGATGAATTGTCGAGGATTGCTTTTTCTGGTAAGGACTTCCTGCTCCAGATTCAAAAACGGGAAATCGAGCGCACGGGTATTGGCTCGCTGAAGATCTCCTTTAACAAGGTATTTGGTTATTACCTGGAGGTTAGCAATGCGAACAAAGACAAGGTCCCCAATGACTGGATCCGCAAGCAGACACTGGTCAATGCTGAGCGCTATGTCACGGAGGAATTAAAGATCTACGAAGAAAAGATCCTTCACGCAGAAGAGAAACTGATTGCCATTGAGCAGCGAATTTTCGGTGAACTGATTCATCATGCTGCCGGATTTATTCCGCAGATACAACAAAATGCACGGGTGGTCGCGCGGCTCGATTGCCTGTTGTCATTTGCGTGTGTTGCGCGGTCTAACCGTTACGCAAGACCCAACGTGAATGATTCGCTGATTGTCGATATCCGAAGTGGTCGGCATCCCGTGATCGAGAAGCAACTACCGGTGGGAGAAAGTTACGTGCCTAACGACATCTTGCTCGACAGCGAGAGACAGCAAATACTGATTATCACAGGCCCGAACATGGCGGGAAAATCAGCGTTGCTTCGGCAGACGGCTTTGATCGTGCTGCTGGCGCAGATGGGGAGCTTTGTCTCGGCCGAAAGTGCTGACATTGGTATCGTCGACAAGATCTTCACGAGGGTGGGAGCGAGTGATAACCTGTCGCGTGGCGAGTCGACGTTTATGGTGGAGATGACAGAGACGGCGAGCATCCTCAACAACCTCAGCCACCGAAGCCTGATACTGATGGACGAGATCGGGCGTGGTACCAGCACCTATGACGGTGTGTCTATCGCCTGGGCGATCGTCGAATATCTTCACAATCACGGACAAAAGGATTGCAAACCAAAGACGCTCTTTGCGACGCACTACCACGAATTGAACCAATTGGAAGAGGATCTCCCCCGCGTGAAAAATTTCAATGTGTCGGTCAAGGAAGTTGGCGATAAGATCATTTTCATGCGCAAGCTTCGGGAAGGAGGTACCAATCACAGCTTTGGTATTCATGTTGCCCAGCTCGCCGGGATGCCTAACCGGATTGTTTTTCGATCAAACGAGATACTGCGTTTTCTCGAACGCGACAAACACAAGAACGAGGAACACCGGAAGTTCCACGATGTCCCCAAACCTTCGCCGCAAATGAGTTTGTTTGAGACAGATCCCCGTATGAAGGACATTCAGACCTTGCTCGAAACGGTCGACATCAATACGATGAGTCCTGTCGAAGCCCTGCTGAAGCTAAACGAAGTCATCTCCATCGTGAAGAAACAGTAGCTCCTCCGTGCAGCGACAGCGAAAAAAAAGTCTCGTACAGATCAGGTAAGCGAATTTATTCGTAATTTTATTGGATAATCTCCGATATGATGCGGATCCTGACGGTAGCTGTATTGCTCTGTCTTTCGGTTGCCTCAGTGGCACAACAAGGTCCCGGGGGCGTGGGAAATTCAACGGGCAATGTCCTTTGGCTGCGGGCCGACAACGGTGTTTATTCAGACATCGCAGGAACCACTCCCGCCACGAACGGCCAACAAGTTGCGAACTGGAACGATCAGTCGGGCAACAGCAGGCACGCTAGTCATGGCACGGCTACAGAGAGGCCTCAGTTTATCACCAATGTTGTAAATGGCTTACCGGCACTCCGGTTCACGGCATCGGAAGGAGACCGATTATTGTCAACCGGTGTTGCCGACGGAAATGCAGCCTCTGTCTGGGCCGTGGCGCGATGGTCGTCTCTGCCATCTTCGAATCCCGGGATTATTCAGGCTGCTCCCGCCGGACTCGGCTTCTCCTCCGATACGAATGACAAAGTAATCGGAATGTGGTTCAGCAGCGCTGGCGGAGTCTGGGGTCGTGGTGTTCAATCTAACGGTACGCAGGTCAATCTTCCCGTCAACTTTACGTCATCAGTCAATACGTTTTATAGCATTCTCAATCGCTACGACGGGTCATCGTTGATCGAACAGTACGTTAACAACAACAGTGTAGGGTCTGTCGCCTATAACGGGACACTGGATTCCTGGTCTGACTTCGGGATAGGCCGTCAGGCCACCGAAAGCTGGAATGGCGATATCGCGGAGGTCATTGCGTTCAACTTTGCCGTCAACTCGGCCCAGCGTACTATTGTAAACAACTACCTCGCTGCCAAGTACGGGCTTACCCTGTCGTCCGGTGACGTTTATACCATGGACGATCCAGGTAACGGTAACTACGACCATGACGTCGCAGGTATTGGCCGTGTTAATTCATCAAACATCCACAACGATTCAAAAGGGTCGGGAATTGTCAGGGTCTCTGGCCCGGGCGGTCTGGGTGACGGCGAATACTTCATGTGGGGCCACGACAATGCGACTCTTGAGCCAACCGTGGCTGCGGGACTTCCTGCGGGAGTCACGTCGCGTATGGCGCGACAGTGGAGAGTAAGCGAAAGTGGAGACGTCGGCGCTATCAACATCGACTTTTATCTGGATGGTGTAACTGGCTTTGATTTTGCGGACGACTGTCGCATATCCCAATCGCTGCGGTTGCTTGTCGATACAGACAACGATGGATACGCCGATCAGACGCCGATTGCCGGTGCCGAGTCACTTGGCAACAATGTTTACCGATTTGCCGGTGTGACCGCCATAGGCAATTCGCACCGGTTTACGCTTGGCCTTGTTACGATTGATCCCACGGACGGCCCTGGTGGTGTAGGAAATGCGGAAGGAAGCTCCTCGTTGAAGTTGTGGTTCAGGCCTGAACACGGCGTTAATGTGACAGGCGCCAACGTGGACAGCTGGACGAATTCCGCCGGTATCCCGGCGCTGGACATTTCGGAAACAGGGGCGGAGCGTCCTCAAGTCGTGACGAATGCTATCAATGGGTTCAATGAGATCAGCTTCAATGGTAGTAATCGCCTTCGCACAGGTCTTACCCTCACAACATCGAACTTCATAACCGACGAAGCGTCTTCATTTCTCGTTGTGCGTGCCGACAACACAACGCAGCAATCGTGCGTGTATAACACTGACCCGCTCGAGACGAACCGGTTCTCCACTCATATTCCGTGGTCTGGAAGTGTCTATTTCGACATCGGCGATTGTTGCGGAACCGCGACGCGGATTGAAGTAGGAGGGCTCACAGGACTTACTGACTATTCTGTGTGGTCGTACGATGCAAATCCTTCGTCGGGCAAACAGTTGTATCGCAACGGCACCCAGATCGCTAACGTCGCGTCTACATCTACCTATTCAAGCCATGCGTCTCATCGGTTCAATATCGGAGGAAACACGTCGGGCACGGCCGGGTTTGCCGGCGATGTTGCTGAAGTGATAATCTTCAACACACGCGTGAATTCTGCGCAGCGGATCATTATCCAAAATTACCTGGCTGCAAAGTACGGGCTATCCCTTGCCGCAAATGACGTCTACCAGATGGATAATCCGGGCAACGGTAATTTCGATTTTGAGGTAGCCGGTATCGGCAGGGTGAACAGCACAAATATCCACGCCGCTGCGAAAGGTGGACTTGTCAGGATTTCAAACCCTTCAAACCTGGGTGACAACGAGTTTCTGCTTTGGGGTCACAACAACGGACCGCTGGATGTGACGAGCACGACAGACCTTCCGACGGGCATTCAAGGGAAGTTGTCGAGGATTTGGAGGGTTAGCGAAGTGGACGCGGCAGGGGGTGCAGTCAATGTGGGAGACATTGACCTGGAGTTTGACCTGAGCGGTCAAGGACCGATAACGCAATCTCATCTCCGGCTGTTAATCGATCACGATGGTGATGGCGTTTTTGCGGAGGCTATGACCGTCCAGATTTCCGTCACCTCTTCGAATGTAGGATGCGGATTGTATACGTTTCGGGTGCCGGGCAATAGCCTGACGAATGGTGACCGGTTCACCATCGGGACTACCAACATTACACAGACGCCACTCCCGGTTGAACTGGTTTCATTTTCAGGAACCATGACAAATGGGAATGCGAATCTGGCGTGGAAGACGCTCACCGAAACAAACAATCACTTCTTCACAATCGAACGATCGCAGGATGGAAAGAATTTCCGTCCGGTTGGTGAGATACCGGGCTCGGGTACCACCAAAGAGGCGGTCTCATATAGGTTTGTAGACTACCTCCCGCCCTCCGCAGTTTTGTACTATCGACTCAAACAAACAGATTATGATGGTACGCAGAGCTACTCCGACGCAATCCGTCTTGACAACGCGGGAGGGGGAACGCAATTGATTGCTGTGCCGAATCCGGTTGACAGCGATGAGTCGCTTGTGTTGCGGATTCAGCACCATGAAATGGTAGATATGCGGTTGGCATGGATCCGGGTGTTCGATGTGATGGGAAAGGAAGTGCCAATTATCGGCGAAGTGGACGAGCAAGAGCTTCGCTTCCGGTTTGCTGAACAACGACCAGGTATTTACCTGATAACGGCGGCCTCGCCTCAACTCGGCGTTCCACTCACCACCAGGGTACTTGTCAGGTAGGCCCAAGTGGCATGACATACGGCGATCGGAATAGCCGCTGCTGAGAGCTACCGCTACCGATCTTTCAAAAAGTGACTTATCTCAGTGGATATATAAGAATTCTCTTCCGACCTTTGTGTGTTTACTGGTCGTTGAACCAGAACCATTAGATTTCAGTTTCCTTCAAATGAGTCAGAGTACAATCACTCCCGAAGTACGTAGCAAACCGATCCTGAAACAGGAGATCGCTTTTGCTGCCGTGCACTTGATTCCACTCGCGGCGTTTTGGACCGGCGCTACTGTGTTCGACTGGATTGTCTGCGGTTTCTTGTATTTCTTCAGAATGTTCTGGGTCACAGGGGGGTACCACCGCTATTTCGCGCATAAGTCATACAAGACGTCTCGCTTTTTCCAGTTCATTATTGCCTTCATGGCGCAGACATCCGCTCAGAAAGGAGCGCTGTGGTGGGCAGCGCATCACCGCCACCATCACCGCCACAGTGATACACCGGCTGATCCGCACTCAATGAAGATATATGGATTCTGGTATTCGCATGTGGGCTGGATCGTCGGCCCCGATTTCAAAAAGACTGACTACAAAACGATCGGCGATTTCGCGAAATACCCGGAGTTGGTGTGGCTCAACAAATACCATCTTGTGCCGCCTGTTGTTCTTGCAGTTTTCGTGACAGCCCTGGGGGCTTATGTCAACGGCGGAAGCGTGTCGTTGATGTTCACGCACCACGGTCTGTCGACACTTTTTGTTGGGTTTTTTCTGAGTACGGTGATACTCTACCATGGCACGTTTTCCATTAACTCTATCATGCACAAATTTGGAAAGCAGCGGTATGAAACCGGGGAGGAATCCAAGAACAGTTTATGGTTGGCGCTGATCACGCTCGGGGAGGGTTGGCATAATAACCACCACTATTACGAAACCGCCAGCAGACAGGGATTTTTCTGGTGGGAGATTGATATCACCTGGTACATTTTACGGCTATTCGCTGCAATTGGGCTGATCTGGGACCTGAAAGGAGTACCCGATCATATTCGCTATTCGAAAAACAAGGAACACGCCCGCCAACTCAGGCAGGAAGCGCAGCTGGAAAAGGCTGGCTGATGCGCCAGAGGCTAATTTTCACGGATCGTCGCAGGTTGTTTCCTGCCGAAACTCCGCGGACGGCAATTTTTCGGAGTGTAGTTGCATATTAAGAACGGGTCGTTAAATTTGCAGTCCCCTAGCAGAGATGCAGGGGCAAAAAAGCGGGAGTAGCTCATCCCGATAGATATCGGGAGGTAGAGCATCACCCAGCTTTAATACTCCAAAAGCGGGAGTAGCTCAGTTGGTAGAGCATCACCTTGCCAAGGTGAGGGTCGCGAGTT
>JBIQJZ010000175.1:0-7965 GCA_044507115.1 Flammeovirgaceae bacterium
AGAGCGCGCTAATTTCGGAACTCCAACAAAAACTCCTCGTGGCGTTGATCGGTCCGCTGGCTGAAGATAGGTGGGAGCCCCTGGTGACTCGCAGCGAATACGCGGCTGTCGCGGCACAGGCTCTGTTCGGCGATCGCTTTGAAGTTGACCTTGCGCAGCCGGATGTGCTTACGATTGTAAACCAGTCGCGCGAGAATGAGCAGCGATTTGCATTCGCACTTTTCTGCGCAGATATGTCGCCCGAAGTTGCGCGCGCAAGCGGTCTGTGGTTTGCCGATACGTCTGTCCGACACGGCGAGCGATACCTATATCGCGTGCTGATTAACGGAACCGTACATAAGGGAAGCGTTTTTACCGGAATGGACGACGCTGTCGATCTTCCCAGACCACTCGAATTCCAGGCAATGTTCTCAACGAAAACCGTCAATCTGAAATGGCTTCGGGATGTCACCTCGACGTACACCGCGTTTACAGTTGAGCGAAAACAGGAAGGAAAAGAATTTGCCAGCATCTCTCACGTGCCATTAACGACATTGGCTCCTGATACCGGGACTGACGACCGATATGTGCACGTCACGGACTCCCTACCAGATCCAGAGGTCCGGTACACCTACCGAGTGCGTGGAATTACGCCTTTCGGAGAATACGGTCCTCCATCCGACGCCGTCAGTGGCCGCAGTATCATGACAACCGAAAGCGTTCCCTATATTACCTCAGCTGTCAGCGAAGACAATTCATCTGTTTTGGTTAAATGGATGTTCCCGGAGGCAAGCAACGTTGCCATACGTGGGTTCGCGCTCGAGCGTTCGCACGACGGCGAAAACCCGTTCGTCAGATTGAACACCGCCCTGATCGAACCGCACGAGAGAACGTATCGCGACACAACTGCGCATGCAGTGAACTACTACCGCATCGGAGCGATGACCACCGATGGCACATCGCTAACGTCGCATGTGTTTTTTGCTCAACTCACCGACAGCCTACCCCCCGCCGTCCCGCGCGGCATTGCCGCTGCTGTTGATACCGCTGGCCATGTTACATTGAACTGGACGCGAAATGCCGACACTGATATCTACGGATACAGGATCTACAGATCATGGACTGCCGCGGAGGAACCCGCACAGATCACCATCGCCCCAATAAAAGATACCATCTACGTGGACACAATCCCAGTCAGAACGCTAAATAGAAGCGCTTACTATCACGTCATGGCCATTGATCATAGCCAAAACCATTCAGCCCTCTCCCCGGCATCACGTGTCAGCCTGCCTGACAATGTTAGACCACTTCCACCGATCCTTGTCCCGTGTCCGCCGGATTCAGTCGGATCGTGTCTCACCTGGCTGGCTGCAGGTAGCGATGACGTGGTAGAATACCAAATCTTTCGCAACGATCCGCCTGTGGAGACCTGGAAATACATCGCCACGGTCATCGCCGATAACGATTCGGTATATCACTACAACGACCGGACGTGTGCACCTCGAAGCCACGCATTTTACACGATCATCTCCCGCGATGACACGGGCCTGGAATCAAACCCTACCGCAGCCGTGAAACGAATCTGTTATCCACTGACAGCTCCCCCACCAGTGAAATGGAGGCAACACCGGCTGATACCCGACCAAAATGCAGTGGTACTATCGTGGCAGCAGGCGGCGTCGCAGTTTGGAATCACTTCGTATTTTGTGTACCGATCTGTCAATGCTGGTCCTTTCTCACTCCTCCGGACCGTTAATACGGGTACAAACGAGCTAATCGACATAATTATTCCGGGGAATGCCTACGCGTACCGCATCGTCGGTCGCCTGAGCTCCGGCGCAACGACCACAATGAGCCGTGAGATCACGTTCTCGTTTTGACGAATGAATCCGATCATCGCGATACTATTGTCTTCACTCGTCCTGGGGGCCGCGTCAGAGGTCGCAGCCCAAGGATGGGTCGCGCAAATCGACCTACAGATCAATCACGACAACTACGCGTTTGAATCCATCACGATGGCTACAGTGACGTTCGCAGGCACAACGGTGACGGGTAGTTCTGCAACGAGCGATAAATCATTTACCATCTCAGGGCTTGATCCGCTCATCGGCAATATTCACGTTACGGTAAATGGCGTAGCGTGGACGCCGTACGATCCATCAAATCCCGTGATGGAAACTGTTGTAGCCTCGTATTCCGGAACACATGCGACACCCTGTTTAACACATTTTATTGAACAGAACGGAAGAAGCCGAGCGGAACAGGTTTACATTTGGATAAGGATTCATCCTCGTTCCGAGGTTTCACAGTTTGTGCAATCGTGCGAGGAATTGACATTGATTTCCAATACCTGCGCTCCTTCGTTCCGATGGGAAGTCAGCGATACGATTACAGGAGAATTCAAGGAAATCGAAGGCAAAGAAGAATCAACAATTTCAATTACGCGAGAGGAACTTGCCGCGCTCGGCTTCGATCCACCTCACGGCCGCAAGTACTTTCGCGTAACCGGCGCGGTCAACACAACGAGTCAGCTGCAGCCAGTGGATATCTATCTCGCCGGACCGGACATGCGCACCTCCGCGGTCGACCCACGATGCCACGATGGAGATGACGGACGGATCACCGTCGACGTCGGGCATTCACAAACTGAAATCAACGACTTCGTTGTCACGCTCTTTGATTTGCAATCTGGTTTCCCGATCGCACAAGACTACATCCAAAACAGCAACACGCTCCTGTTTCCTCAATTGCGAGGTGGACGTTTTCGGATCAGAGCCGAAAACAACAGTGAGATCGAGCACTATGGCTCGTGCTGGACCGATCGCGACATAGAGCTGATCGATCCGTCGCCCGTCGTGATCGCATCGTTCGTCTCATCCAACTTCAACGGGTTTCAGATCAGTTGTGCGAACGCACAGGATGGTACCATCGGAGTCACCGCGACTGGCGGAACAGGGACGTTTCCAACCTACATGTGGACCCCTTCAGTCAGCGCCACTGCACAGGCTACGGACCTAACGGCCGGAGTGTACCGTGTGCAGGCACAGGATTCAAATGGCTGTCTGAGTGATGTGTCCAGCTACCACCTCAGGGCACCGGAGCGACTTGTAGCATCTGCCTTGTCAACCGGGGGAAAGAATGGATTTGAAATCAGTTGTCACGGTGCTGCAGACGGGGCCATAGAGGCGGACGTACGAGGTGGTGTCCCCCCGATACACTACGAATGGTCCAACGGCGGCACCTCGGTTGAGCAAAAGAATCTTGAACCTGGCACTTATCTGCTGCACATCTCAGACGCAAACAACTGCACTGCTGAAACATCTATCACGTTGCGGTCTCCCGAACCAATACACTTCTCGATCGCTGAACTTCGGGCTGTAACCTGTGCGGGAGAAAGCACCGGCATCCTGGAAATACAATCGCTATCCAATGCAATCGGCGCTGTAGCCGCACTGTGGAGCGACGGAGATGATGGAGTCACAGTTGTTGACAAACCCGCTGGAGACTACACCGCCACGGTTACGGACCAACAAGGTTGCAGTGCGTCACAGACATACACACTCGCCGCGCCAACGGCAGTCACCGCTTCCATCGCAGAGGTGGTCAACCCATCCTGTTCCGATACCTGTGATGGAAAGGTCGTAGTGCGTGCTTCGGGTGGCACCGGTATCCTTTCGTATGAGTGGTCAACGGGCACAAAGGAATACGGCATCCAAAATCTATGCGAGGGCGAGTATCGGGTCACAGTACAAGATGAAAACGGATGCAGCATCGTTTTGATGCAATCCTTGCGCTTTGAGGGACCAACGCTTGAACTAGGAGACCCGGTGCTTCTGTGCAAGGGGCAGACGTATACGATCGACCCCGGCCCTGGGTGGACGACATACGCTTGGATGAGCAGTGGAGGTCTATCATCCTCTGAACGACAACTAACCATATCAGATCCCGGCGCCTATTGGCTGGAAGTCACCGATCCGAAAGGATGCGTTTGGCGCGACACGTTTCTGTTGAACAAACCTGAGGAATCCCTCCATGCAAATTTCCTCATTCCATCAAACGCATTAACGATGGACACCCTTGTGATCATCGATATCACATGGCCCATACCTGAAACGGTCCAATGGATCTTTTCAGAAGATATGATATTGCTCGATCAATCATCGGAGTTTCTCTACGGACAGTTTACATCCGCCGGCAGCTACGAAATAACACTTGATGTAGCGTCTGGTGATTGCCGCGACCAACTCACGAAATCGGTCGTAATCTCCGATAGGAAGAATTCATTAGAAAACCCGGGGCGTATCAGTGGCGAAGAGTTTGTTACCGGGTTTTCCCTGTATCCCAATCCGAATAGCGGAGTCTTTGAAATATCCGTTTCCTTCGCAGAAGAAACATCATTGCGATTGACGTTGCTTGAGCATGTTACGTCCACCCTAGTTTTTCAGAACAAAGCAGACGGAAAGGATAACTATCAAATTCGAATTGATGCGGGTCACCTGGATGCCGGTATTTATTCGCTTCGCCTCGATCACCGGCAGGGATCAATTTACCAGCGAGTTATTATTCGATAGTATCGACTCGGATTTCGCCCCTGGAAATTGCCAAGACTACTGCTTGACCCAGACCCCATTCAGCATCACCTTCCGAACGTTTCGCATGGCTGTGATATCAGCCAAAGGGTCGCCCTCCACAACCACAAGGTCGGCCAGCTTCCCGGGTTCAACCGTTCCAAGGTAACTGTCCACCCGGAAGAACCTGGCGTTCTCCGAAGTAGCGGCGACAATGACCTGCATGTTAGAGAGTCCCGCCTCCTTCAACATCTCCATCTCGCGCTGAAATGCAAACCCGAGGTCGGCATAGGGTACATACGAATGTGAACCAACGACAATCTTCACTCCGCGTGCATTTGCCAAGCCGACAAATCTGATCATGTTCTCAAATCCCCGAACGCCAATGCTGTCGCTGCGATCGGAGCGCTGTTCAAAAATCGCCAGTGTAGGACTGACAAACGTCTTCTTTTCAACCAGGAAAGTGAGCAGGGAATCA
This sequence comes from Flammeovirgaceae bacterium, assembly GCA_044507115.1. Taxonomy (GTDB): domain Bacteria; phylum Bacteroidota; class Bacteroidia; order Cytophagales; family Cyclobacteriaceae; genus Chryseosolibacter. The sequence goes on from JBIQJZ010000175.1 coordinate 5,026, forward strand.
ATCACGGTATTGGTGTCGAAGTCAAAAGAACTCCACATTTCGTACCGACCCCATCGCCGTGCATTCTTGTCACCAAGTACTTTTTGCTTATACACCTCAACATCACGCGAGGGCGCAAGGACCGGTCCGAATGTGGAGACATGCTCAATACCGTCGAGGCCGGCATTGATCGCGTCGACGGCATCGGTTACTTCAAGGTGCGCAGTGACGGGAATCCCATGTTCCTTGGCACGTCTGCAGATTTCGCGAATCATGCCGATGGATAAGCCATAGTATGCCTTTATTGCCGTAGCGCCTTGCGCTGCGAGGTCATCAACAGCTAGTCCCGCCTCCTCGGCGTCGCTCACGATGCGCGCATCCCGAGGGTAAGCTGGTGGATATCTGTCAAGGTGTGGACCGGTCAGGAATAGCCGGGGAAGCACCTTCCCCGAGGAGCGCAGATTGTCATATGCCTCAATCCACTCTCCGGGATCGCGGACAGACGTCACGCCGTTGCGAAGGTAAAGCGTTGTCAGCGTATCGCTGTCTTCGTCGTGATAGTGCGCGTCAATTAGCCCCGGCAACAATGTGAGGCCTTCAAGGTCGATGATCTCCGCATCAGATGGTATCGACAACCCATCCCGGCTCCCGACCGATTCGATGACATCATTCCGGATAATAACGCATGAATTCAACAATGGGGCTCCCCCACTTCCGTCGATGAGCGTGGCGCCGACCAACGCATACAGGCGATCTCCTTTTTGAACCTCGTGGTGATTAACAGCGCGTATGACGCGCTTCGCGGCAGGTGACTGTTCCGGCGCTCCAGGTCCGCAGGACCCGCACAGCGCAAGGATGGCGATGATAACTGATGTTGGCTTCATTTTTCGGATTTGCCACCTCCTGAATCAATCTCTTCCCGACCATCTTTTTGTTGACAACCTTCCATTTCGATTAGCTAGATTTGAGTCAGCAATCCCCTGGATGTCCGGTCAGGCAGGTGCGGCATTGCCAAATAACCTATTTTTTGTCGAAATCACCAGTACGCATGTTAAATCTCAATCAACTCATCGCGGTCGTTCTCGCTGTCGCAGGCAGTGCAACCGCGTTCGCTCAGTCGACCGCACCATTCGTCCCGAACTACGACGAGTCAAAAGTCCCCGCTTACACCCTGCCCGATCCACTCGTCCTGGCAAACGGTAAGAAAGTAGCCGACGCAAGGGGCTGGAACAACCAACGGCGCAAGGAGATCCTGGAACTATTCCGCGAACATGTTTATGGAAGGTCGCCAGGGAAGCCCGAAGGTATGCGTTTCGTCATGCGGTCTATTGATGCCAAGGCTCTTGGCGGCAAGGCCACGCGAAAGGAAGTGCGCGTACTGTTCTCCGGGAAGGAAGACGGACCCTTCATGGACATATTGATTTATCTTCCGAATCATATCAAGAAGCCGGCGCTGTTTCTCGGTCTGAACTTCTATGGGAACCAAACCATTCACAGCGATCCGGGTATAACACTGTCGCGTGCGTGGATGCGGCCTGGTAGCAACTTCGGAATCGTCAACAATCGCGCAACAGAAGCTTCTCGGGGCGTACGGACCAGTCGATGGCCAGTCGAAACCATTCTGGCTCGCGGATACGGATTGGCTACAATCTACTGCGGAGACATCGATCCAGACATCGACGACGATTTTCAGAATGGTGTTCATCCGCTGTTCTACCAGGGCGGGCAACGCAGACCTGCGCCGGACGAATGGGGTACCATCGCCGCGTGGGCATGGGGACTCAGCCGCGCGTTAGACTACCTGGAAACGGATCGCGATGTAGACGCAAAACGCGTTGCGGTTATGGGCCATTCGCGTCTCGGTAAGACCTCCCTTTGGGCCGGCGCCGAAGACGAGCGCTTCTCGATCGTAATCTCAAACGACTCAGGATGCGGAGGAGCAGCGCTTTCCCGCCGCGCAGTGGGTGAAACGATAGGTAGTATCAACCGGGCTTTTCCTCACTGGTTCTGTGACAATTTCAATCGATACAATGAGAATGAAGCGGAACTCCCGGTCGACCAACACATGCTACTCGCACTTGTTGCTCCCCGCCCGCTTTACGTAGCAAGCGCGGAAGAAGACAAGTGGGCAGACCCCTACGGCGAGTTTCTTTCTGCAAAGCACGCTTCCCCGGTGTACGAACTATTTCGCAAGCAGGGACTTCCCGCCAGTGAAATGCCCGGTATACACGAACCAGTGATGGGTACGGTCGGTTACCATATACGTGCCGGAAAACACGATGTAACCGCGTATGACTGGGATCAATTTTTGAAGTTTGCCGATCTCCACTGGGGCAAAAAGACTTCGAAATAGCAGACCTCGAAATAGCTTTCGCTGGGGGCATAGAAATTTTAAGGAAGTGGGTGATACCACTTCCGCCCTATGCGCAATGCAGCAGAACGAAAGATATTAGTCCATACGCCGGTCTCGTACATGTTCCCGCTCCGGGAACCGGCCCGGAAGAACGCTCACGTCGAGACGCTGAGGGGAATCGCGATCATTCTGGTAGTCCTTGGGCATATGATCGGCTATTCGAGCACCGGCGGCATGAGAGTTGCTGACGATTCTTTCCTGCGATACCTTTACTATTCCCTGGAATACATTCGACTACCGCTGTTTGCGGTGATTTCTGGCTGGGTCTATGCAAATAAGCCCATCGCCCATATCGACGATCGGCCGAAATTTCTGAAGGGGAAACTGAGACGTTTACTGATTCCTATGTTTGCCATGGGAACGCTGCTTTTTCTGTTCCGCATGGTGATTCCAGGTACGAATACGACGCCGGAGTTGGCGCGCCTTCCGCGCAATCTGTTGTTTCCTTACGACGTGTACTGGTACCTGTTTTCGCTTTTCTTAATTTTTGTTGCTATTGGATTACTTGATACACAGCGCGCTTTCAGGAAGATCGAGGGTTGGCTGAC
>JBIQJZ010000176.1:0-7961 GCA_044507115.1 Flammeovirgaceae bacterium
GATACAAATAACATAAACGCTTCCGACTGATTCCTCTCGATAAAGTCAAGGGCTAAGTTCGTAATGGTGTCTACGTTATGAGCATCGTTTTCGGCATCCTGCCAGGATTGCAATACTTTTCCAGAAGGCTTGTAAGTAACGAAGTGCTCATCAAACCCCTGCTTGTCCGGATTGTATGGCAGGCTTTGTGGCGGCGCCTTTTCTATACTTAAATGCCACTTTCCAAAAATAGAGGTACGGTACCCTCTTTCCTTGAGCACTTCTGCAAAAGTCACTTCTTCCAGTGGCAAGAACTTTTGCCAGTCAGGTTGACGAAGGCGAAACTCTTTGTTAGTACCCGGTATATAATTGGTAAGGTGTAACCTGGCCGGATATTTTCCGGTCATGATACTCGCCCGTGTCGGGGAACATATTGAGGCGGCGGCATAGGCATTCGTAAACCGCATGCCCTCCTTAGCGAGTCCATCAATATTCGGAGTCTCATAATAAGAAGTGCCATAACACCCGATCTGCGAATAACCCAGGTCGTCCGCCAAAATGAAAATAATATTCGGCGGTGCTTTCTCCTGTTCGCATCCCGATCCAACAAATACCAGTACCCACGCAAGCATGAGGAATGTCACCCTTCTATGTATCATCATTCAACCAATATCCGCTAATTCATTGCAAGTTCAAAAATGTTACCAGATCAATACCCGGGGTTTTGTTCCAGTGTAGCTCCAGTATTCTTCTCAATCTCATTATAGGGAATAGGCCAAAGATTATGGTGGTCAAGGAACGTCGGACCAAGTAGAGGATGATACTTTCTTGCTCGTTCGACCGTCTTACCCAGCCTTTGCACAGTCATCAGGTGAGGCACTTCGAAATGCAGCTCCCTCATTCGCTCATCCAGAATATAATCGATGTCCAGATCTCCCTCCGATACCGGTTCAGCATTTGCTCTGCCACGTACCGCGTTGATATCCGCCGCTGCCAATCCCTTTTCACCTTTTCCTAGGTACGCTTCAGCACGCAGGAGATAGGTTTCCGCCAGGCGGATAACATACTGGTCCTTCCAGTTCTTTTTACAAGGCTCAGTGTGGTCCATTGAACCTGGCACTGTTTGATCAGCTATCAGGAGCTCATCCGGGAAGTCGCCAAACGTAGCGCCTTTCGCAATAGTAGGATAGTAGTCGCGCATCGTATCGGTAAGCGACTTCTGGGGAAAAGTTAAGTTGTCCTTAATCAACCACTTTCCAACATGATCGGATGCCGGATTCTTGACGATCCAGTCTCGGATGATGTTATGCGGCGCATTCCGGATATCGCCAGGGCCACTTTTCTCCCAAAGCTCGTGTTCGAAATACCAGCCCGGCCGAACGAATCCACCACCACGGCCGCCGTAGTTTTCATTAGGATGCGGAATTATCTGTACTAGCTTTCCGTTGTTATTTTCGACCTTCAACTGCCAAAGACGCGGGATCTGCGCTCTGACCCCGTATCCGCCATCACCACCTCCAGGAACGTTATACGCAAACGGCATGATCCACAACGCTTCAGTATTTCCTACCGACCGGCTCTGATTTCCTTTGAAAAACAAATCCCAGTAAACGTCACCGCCGTCGAAATTTGGATCGTCATTAAATCCCAACAATTCCGGGCGCGCTATCTTATTGCCAAACCGATTTGTCATCAATCCGGTCGCAGGATTATCGATCACCTCACTCGCGGCCGCTATCGCGTCGTTCCACTTGCCGACCGAGATGTACAATTCTGCCAACAAATGTTTTGCTGCAAGCCTATTAACGCGGGAGACGTCGACCTCCGTAATGTTTGGCAGGTTTGCTGCTGCAAACTCAAGATCTTCAATGCACTGCTCGTACACCTGCTCACGAGTTGAACGAACATAGTCTCTTTTAGGCTCTTTAGTCTCTTCCAGTACCAGTGGCACTCCACCGTAAATGTTGGCAAGCATCTTATGGGAAAGTGCCCGAAAGAACGCGGCCTCGGCGCGTATCTTGTTGCGTTGCGCCGGTGTCAGTTCATCACTCAATTCCGCTCTCTCCATAATGGCATTTGCGTTGTATATCATCCGGTAAGATGGTACCCAAAACAAGCTGTACATATCCGACGTATTTGTTGACAGCAATACAGATTGCACGTTGTCCCATCGCGATTGATTCGGATAGGCTAACTCTGTCAAGCTCCAAAACAAACCTTCGTCATTTTCCATGAACAATGACCGGTAATCCGAATGCAAGTTCAATACTGCGGCATCAAAATCAGCATACGTAACAAAAGCATTCTCCGGTGAGTAAAAGTCCAGCGGTATTTCTTCTAAGAATGCAAACTCGTCGCATGACCAAAATGTGGTCAAGAAGATAAACACGAATACCTTCGATATTCCTAGTCTCTTATGTTTATTCGCTTTCATGGCGTTATTTTTTAGATATCAACATTAATCCCGATTGTGTAGCTCTTCAACACCGGAACTCCCTTCCGTGTAATCGTTTGGTTTGTCTCTGGATCCCAACCATTCCACTTAGTCAGTGTGAGAAGGTTTTTACCACTGAAATAAATTCGCGCATTCTTCAGACCTGCCTTGGACACCACCGCCTGAGGAATGCTATAGGATAGTGAAACGTTCTGCAAACGAACAAAACTCCTGTCTCCATAAAGATTGCCTCTTGCACCACTCGCCGTATAGATTCCTGGTCTTTGATACCTTCCGTTCGGATTTTCGGGCGTCCAATAATCCAAACCTGCGGGAAAAGCGTACCGAAAGTGCATTTCAGAATTAATGGCATCAAACTCTGCATAGTTATCCGGCCCCAAGTAGTAATTCTTTCCGCCTTGTATCGAGTACACAGAAACCTTTAATGTAAAGTTCTTATAGTTTACAGTGTTATTGATAGCAAATTGATAGGCAGGTGAACTGAAACCGATGATCGTCTTGTCCCTGGGATCAATAACTCCGTCGTTGTTCCGATCGATTGGTCTGTTTGCGCCGACATCCTGCCCGGCCGGAATCTCATCGCCCAACTGCCATTTTCCATCGATTTCGTAATCAAAAATGGCATCGATTGATTGTCCTATAAACAATCCCTCCGAGATCAAATCATCCTCCACCCCATCACCATCAAGATCAAATCCCAATAACTCCTTCAGCTGATTTCTATTTCTTGTGTAGGTAATTGAACTAGACCACTGAAGGTCCGACTTCGCAATGTTGACGGTCGTAAGCATTATCTCAAGCCCGCGATTGTGCAGTTTTCCAAGATTATCCGGGAAAGTAGTGTAGCGGCTGATGGCAGGGATATCCACGCGATAGAACAGATTCGTGGTGTTAGTGTTGTAGTAGTCAATCGAGCCCACGACTCTGTTGTTCAATATTCCAAAATCGATACCAACGTTTGTTCCTGTCTTGCGTTCCCATTTCAAGTTTGGACTTTCAAGACTGGTAATTCTTTGCGTATAAAGCGGAGCACTCGAGAGATCAATGAAACCGTAGTCTCCACCCACAGTCGCCAAAGTCTGATACCGGCCAATCGTGCGATTACCTACAGTACCATATGACGTCCTTAATTTTAACTGACTTAAAAAAGACAGATTGTCATTAGCGAATGACTCCTCCATCACATTCCAGGCAACTGATACCGAAGGGAATACACCAAATTTGTTTCCCTTGCCAAGGCCTGAGAATCCATCCCGCCGAATTGTACCGGTGATGAGATACTTGTCTTTAAATCCATAGAACAGGCGCGCCATGGAATACAAGCTTGCCTCCTTCCACGCTCCCGAGGAAGCGCGTTGCTGTTCCGAGCTGCCAACCTGAAGCCTGTTATACCCCAAAACACCATTTATGAAACTCCGGGAAAGAGCCTCAGTGTTGTCGTTGGTCTGTAATTCAGCACCATAAAGTAAGGTCAACTGAATATTGTGCGTATTGTTAAAGGTGCGATTGTACGACAGAATGTTGTCCATTTGCTGATCCATGTTGAATCCAATCGACTTGGAGGCCTCTCCTTGGAAATCTGCAGCGTAGGACCGGTAGCGGTATTGTCGTGACCGTTGATAGTTATTCGCAACGTTGACCTTATAAGACAAACCCTGCAGAAAAGGGAAATCTACTTTGGCGTAAACGTTGCCAAATAAAGCCAGCCTTTCATTAAAATCGTCTCTTTCAAACTGGAGATATGGATTAATCTGGCCTGCGAGGATCGTACGATATCGAACGCCGTTCGCATCTGTGTCGGTAGCATACGGTTCAATATACCTGTCTGTTGTGTTGCCGGTAGCACCTGAGTAGTCGTTGACCCCAATAAATGATTGGACACCAACCTCCAGCCAATCCGTGATGTAATTCGTAATATTAATGCGACCAGTTAAGCGCTCGTACTTTTCATTGTGCAAGTAGCCTTGTTGCTCATTATAACCGATTGAAATGAGGTAGTTAGCTTTCTCAAGGCTATTGGATATTGAGATGTTATGATTTTGACTGTACATAAAATCATTCGTCAATACATCATACCAGTTTGTTGTTCGACCGTCCTGGTAAGCCATGCCTTCCTCATTGACAGAAAAAACACTTGTAATATCCCAATTGGGATTCTTCTCCAGATAGCCAGATTCAGCAGTTCTGCTTTGAAAGATGTCTGATTCTTCAGTCTTTTTGTAAAATCCTTCAGCGCCTGGCGGAGCCAACTCCTTTACGGGGTCACTGATTGCGAAGTACCCTGAATACGAAATCACAGGTTTGCCTTTTACACCACCTCCACTCTTTGTGGTGATCAGGATTACACCATTTGTAGCTTGCGACCCGTAAACCGACGCAGCACTCACATCCTTCAAAATATCAACCGTGGCGATATCCGCAGGATTAATGTCGTTTATTCTCCCTCTGAAAATAACGCCGTCGACAACAATCAACGGTGAACTCGAACCTGCAAGGGTAGACTTACCCCGAATCAACATACTCGGTTCCTGACCTGCCTGTGTGATCTGACCCACATCCAACCCCGGAGCAACACCTCTTAGTCCCTCAAAAATTGATGTAGCCGGTGACTCCGCTAATGCGTCTATATCCGCCCGAATGATAGAACCTGTCAAGTCACTTTTCCTTTGCGTTCCATATCCCACCACAACAACTTCCTCCAACTTGGTGATGTCTTCAGTCATCGTCGCATTCACAACGTTCCTCCCGTTGATGGGCACTTCGAGATTGACGTACCCGATATAGGAAAAGATAAGCACTCCATTCACATCAGAAACCCTAAGAGAATATTTTCCATCGACATCCGTCACCGTTCCCTCAGTCGTGCCCTTCAACAAGACATTCACACCCGGAAGGGGTTCTCCCGATTCAGACGTAACACTCCCTGACACCACGTCATCCAGCGACCCAAGGCTGTATTCCATGGTCCCCCGGTTGTATGTTCCATCGTTCGACTCAATCAGTTGAATCACGATCATCTGATCTTCTATTAGCTCGTACCCAATAGAATAAGGCGAAAACAGTTTATTAAGTACATCAGCGAGCCTCTCATTCCTCACATTGATAGAGAGGTCACCAATTCCCCCGATCGATGATTTGTAGGCGAATTTTACCTGCACCTGATTCTGAATTTCATTCAGGACGTCCTTCATCGACTGGTTCTGAATTTCCAGCGTGATCTTTTTATCAAGCACTTTCTGGGCGTTGGTTACCGCGGCGAACGAAACACCCCAAGTGATCAATAGAATCACCACCTGTCCGATGGACAGCTTCATCACCTTGCGAAATGAAGCATAGTTCTGTAGATGATTTTCCATACTTGGTCAGTTTGTTTTAAACACTATATCTATAATTAAGAGGATCCTCTTCCTACTTTACGGGATCTGTACATGTCTACTAACACCATGTGATAGTCGTGATACCCGCTGCGTTCTTTTCTTTCAGCCTCGATCGAATTTGCTAAGGATTGCTGTCGCAACCCGGGCCACTTACCACAACCTTTCTCCCATCTATGGAATACTCGCCATTAATCGCCTTCGACAAAGCCTCTAGACCGACATGCATCTCAAGACCACTGAAGTCACCGGTAATGACACACCCGTTCAACGTCTCATCCGAAACCTGAATGTCAATATCGAACTCTGCGTTAAAAACCTTGATAATATCCGCCACTCGCGCTTCCTCGAATAGGAACTTTCGCTTCGCCACTGTGGCCACGACGCCGTTGTCTACCGGCGTTTCTACAAGTACATCTTCCTTCCGGGAGTAGGTCGCCTTCTTATTGGGACGGAGAACTACCTGGCGTGTCGTTCCACCATCTGTATGCCCAACCGATACCATCACCTCTCCGGAAACCACAGCAACCTCCGGCAGATCCTGATACTCATGATCCTTAATGTTAAAACTGGTCCCCAGGACCCTCGTGGTAAAACTCGGAGAGTGAATAATAAAAGGCTTCTTAACGTCTCTGGCGATATCAAAGAATGCTTCTCCGATAAGCCTCACCTCACGAGTGGTCGCATCGAAGCGTTCCGGAAATTCCAATCGGCTATCACCCTTCAACCAGACCACGCTGCCATCGGGCAAGTAGAGAACAGGCGCCGAACTTTGAAGTACTTGTGCCTTGATCTGCGTATCCTCCACGTTAGTCGCAAGACTTGCGTCTTTGCTCCGCGATGGATTATCAGAATAGAAGTAAAACCCAACAGCAATACTTAATACAAGTACTGCGGCTGCCGGCCAGAGCACCGCATATTCATGAAGATGCAATCGGCGCAAAATCGAGCGTGATTCGCGTGCATCACGGCTCGTCGAACGCCGTTCGATATTTCTATAGATATTGTCACGCATGGCAGCCTTAATCGCCCCCTGTTTAACAACGTCGGACAGTCCAGGTACCTCCACATCGTCATAGGACTGGTACCACCGCCTGACAATCTCCATCTCCTCGGGTGTACACTGTCCGTTTTGATACCGTTTTAGTAATCTTTCAGCCTCTTCCTTTGTAATTTTTCGCGACATGACTGTTGTGATTTGAGGATCCTTACCATAGTAGACAACTCCCTCAAGGGGGAGTACCATAGAGAAGAGGAAAAAAATAGATTTTTTTTGAAGGAGTGTTGATTGACCCCTATGAGCCGAGAAAAATCCCTAACAACGAGGATAGGCTGGCGGCACCACGCCCAACATAGCGACGAAGATCACTGACAGCCTTCCCAAGCTGATTTTTGACGGTCTGGTCGGACAGACTCAGTTTTTGGGCAATCTCCCGGATTGAAAGATTTTCTCGCCTACTGAGCATAAAAATCTGCTTAACTCTCGGCGACAAGTGATTGATCCATTGATCGATAAAACTGTCCATATCGTCGGATATGGCCTGGGCATCAGCGGGATGGTCAAATCTATGGATTGTCGCCGCAAGCGTGTCAAGGTAGTCTCCCTTGACAATATTGGCCTTTATATAATTGAGAATGCGATTTCTTATTGCAGTAAACAAATATGCCGCAAGTGAGTTGCGGATTTCAATAGACTCTCTCTTCTCCCAAAGAGTAATGAATAAGTCCTGAACGAGATCTTTGGCATCATCCTCAGATCGCACCCGCCTTGCGGCTTCGGCGTACAACTTCAGCCAATACCGATCGTATACCTCATCAAACGCTTCCGCGTCTCCATTCCTGATGAGGGAAACCAATTCGGGGTCACTATAGTTGCTATGCGGCTTGATCGCGCACTTCGTTTAAGAGTGATTGATTCCATAAATATAAAAAACAAAATTAATGATGCTAATTTTTCGGAGGGTGTCACGAGGTGGACAAGACCTTCAAGTTGATCTCAATCCCCATTTTTAGGCAACTAGCCGAGTTTAGTCATCGCCTTTTTCGCCCGCGTGGGCTAACAACTTTTGTCTCTTCTTTTACCGGCATGCCGAAAATCTCGCGGATCTTGGCTTCATATGCCAAGGCGTAGCGCATCATTCCAATAGCATTTG
>JBIQJZ010000177.1:0-2101 GCA_044507115.1 Flammeovirgaceae bacterium
GATTACACAGTAAATGTGAGAAACGCGCTGGGTTGTATCTCCACCAGTACCGCGGGAATCGTGTTCGACCGAACCGCCCTTCCGATTATTACACTTGAAGACTTCACCAACCCTGCAGTGTGCGTGCTTCCGGAGACATCCGGTTATCTCCAGGTGTCTGCTGACAACGACCCGCTCAATTCCGCCAATTATGTTTTCGAGTGGTTTGAAGGCGCCGACGACACGGGAACGCCAGTGGGATCCGGAACGCCCGAACTGCTGGATGTCTTCCACGACGACCCGCTTCAGTATACTGTTCGTGTAACAAACCCGGTGACCAGCTGCGTCAATACAGAAACATATCACTTCGGAGTTGAAACCGTGCGCATTCAGGTACTGGCTTCCGCTGTCGGGCGCACAAATTGTGTGAACGACGATGGATCGCTATTCGCCACCACGTTGAACGGTAGCGGAGCGCTTTACAACTATGAGTGGTACACTGGACCGACGGCGACAGGCACGCCTGTGTACACAACGAAGGAAGTGACCGGAGTGCCAATGGGCCAATACACGGTAATCGCCGTGCACCCCACCCATGCGTTCTGCGAGTCGACCTCCTATACCACCCGCGTAACCGACGAACGCGTCATGCCTCCCGTAGAAGCCGTGCAGCGGAATCCGCTGACCTACTGTGATCCGGCCAACCCCAACGGAGTAGCATATGCGTCTGTCGGTGGTCAGGTCACGGGATTTGTGTTTGACTGGTTTGCGGGTGCTGTTTCCGGCGCGCCGTTCTACACCGGCCCCGAAGTTACGGGGCTTACCGCGGCGACGTATGTCGTCCGTGCAACAGATGTCATGACGCAGTGTGAGAATACTGCTTCTATTCTTATCGCAAACGAACCGGTCAACGTGCCGATCCCTACCGTGACCGTGTTGTCACACCTGACCAACTGCGTCGATCCGGACGGAGCGCTGCAGGCTACGGTTAACGGCAACACGTTCGGATATCTCCTGCAGTGGTACGACGGAAATACTGTTCGGACTATTGCCGATGAAGTAGGAGAGTTCTATCGCGACCTCGATAAAGGTCTTTATACAACGACGGCAACTGAGATTCAGTCGGGTTGTATCTCGGCTCCGGTTGTCACTGAAATTCTTCCGTTCCAGGAGTTGCCGGATTTTGATATCACTACCGTACCGACCAATTGCGAGGAGAACATCGGAGAGGCAGTGCTGATCCTCAGTAACGACGTCCAGTTGCTCGAGGTGGAGTGGCACATCGGTAGCGACGTGCGGTTTGGTATGATGCAATCCAGTCTCCCAAAGGGCGAGTTCAGTGTGATCGCGACAACCTACCAACAGTGTAGCCTTGAGAAGACATTCACGATCATGCCAGACATCCTGGTCTTCAATGGTATCTCGCGCAACAACGATGGTCAGAACGACTATTTCGAGATTGCCTGTATCCAGGACTTTCCGAGAAACAACGTCAAGATTTTCAATCGCGCGGGAACACTGGTCTACGAAGCAAACGGGTATGATAATCAGGATGTGCTGTTCGATGGGCTCTCCAACCGAGGCATCAACCTCTTGGGCAATGAATTGCCCGACGGAACCTATTTTTATATCATTGACAAACGCGATGGCTCGGAACCCCGGACGGGATATCTTGAGCTATTGAGATAATGTGTATGAGGAAACGATATCTTTTTTGGCTCGCCATTGTCCTGCTTCCCATGGGTTCGCAGGCGCAGCACAGCATTGTGTACTCCCAATATCTGTTCAACGGATTGCTGATAAATCCCGCGTATGCTGGAAGCCATGTTCAGTTGAGTGCATCGCTTACGTACCGCAATCAGTGGGTTAACTTCCCGGGTGCGCCGGTCACTGGAACGTTTGGTACGCATACTTCGCTGTATCAGGGGCGGGTAGGCGTGGGATTGCTTGCGACTGTCGATCGCATCGGCAGCTATTCAAATACTGGGATATTCGGAAACTACGCTTACATCATCAAAGATCCGGTACGCAAGGTGTACTTCTCCATGGGTGTCTCGATGGGGTTCAATAACTACAACGCAGATTTCAGCGCCCTCAAGCTGCGGGTAGATCAGGACCTGAC
>JBIQJZ010000177.1:2111-7701 GCA_044507115.1 Flammeovirgaceae bacterium
GAACGAGTTCAAGCCGAACTTCGGTGGTGGTCTATTCTATTACAACCCGAAATTGTTCGCCGGATTCTCGGTCCCTGTCATTCTCACGCATTCCGAATTATTCAACGGACCATTGGAACAATTGCGCACGCCGCGCTTCTACTATCTGTATGGCGGTGTGAAGCTTCCGCTTGATCCGCGAACGCAAAAAGTGATCCTGACGCCATCACTGCTGTTCCGCGTACAGGACGGAACACCGCTGAGTATGGACTATAACCTCAGTGTGGCGTTCGAAGAACTCATCAGCCTGGGGACTTCCTACCGCAGTGGGGACGGCGCGATCTCATACGTGAATTTCAAGCTAAGTGAGAAATTTTACGTGGGCTATTCATACGACTGGACAGTCTCTGATATCCGCATGTATTCACGCGGAACGCATGAGATCATGCTGAACTATCGAACAAGGTTAAGAGACATTCACCGGGATCTCGACTGCCCGGTGTTTTTCTCGCACTAGACCTTTTGTTCACCGGCCCGCTCGGCCATCAATTGCATCATCCCGTCTTTGAGTCCGACATCCGGTACGAGGATACTAGAGGCGCGGGCCCACCCCATGACGCGCGTGTAGATGTCGGTGGCAGGGATAATCACATCGGCGCGATCAGGATTCATCTGCAGTTTGTAAATCCGTTCCTCAAGCGTGTAGCCGGCAATCATTTCGCGCAATTCGTGAATGCGCTGTAGCGACAACGTCTTGCCCGGACGCAACCGTGCGAGTTCAAAAATCTTGCTGATGTTTCCACCTGTGCCAACAGCCGTAACGCGCCCGTACTCCTTCTTTGTTTCCTCTCGGATCCAGCGCTCCATTTCACGCCAGACTGCCGGGGAATCGTTGCCTTCAAGGACCCGGACCGAGCCGATCTTGAATGATCTCGTTTTGATCTTCTTGCCCTTGGCGTAAAAGTTGAGTTCCGTGCTGCCCCCGCCGACGTCAATGTGGAGATAGGTTTTGTCGTCGAGATACGATTCGATAGCGCGGTTGATCAGTTCGGCCTCCCGGTCGCCGTCGATGATTTCGATCCGAATGCCGAGTTCCTCGAGTACGTCGTCAGCCAGCGCCTGTCCGTTTTCCGCCTCCCGCATAGCGGACGTCGCGCAAAACATGTAGTCGCTGACCTCGTACAACTCCAGAAGCAACTTATATGCTTTCATGAGCTTCCGGAACTTTGTCTGACTGCGTGTGCTGATCTTGCCGGTCGTGAAAACGTCGTGCCCAAGCCGAATCGGAAAGCGTATGTACTCCAGCTTCTTGAAAAGCTTACCTTCTCCGGTTTCCAGTACTGTAGACACCTGGAATCGTATTGCGTTTGAGCCGATATCGATCGCTGCCAGTTTCAATCGATTGAGTCGATTAGTGTTGAGTGTGAGGGATAAAGGTAAGTAATTTCCGGACAGTCCACGATTCTCTGACAGTGGTGAGGGCGAACCGTAGAACACTATATTTGTCCTTTTCAATTGTATTGCCTTTCTTTGCAATGCTTATCCAGAAAGACCGAGGGACTGGGCCCTTTGACGTCTTAGCATCCTATCCTCCGGAAACGGGTGGGTGTTGTGCTAAATCCCATCACACCGGACACGGTGCGTGAAAAGATAAGTAACCCGTCTTTCCCGAGGGCCTTCTGGATATGCTTAAGCACGAAGGTCTATGAAAATCCAGGACATTTTGAAAGAACGCATCCTCATCATCGATGGGGCAATGGGAACAATGATTCAGCGCCACGCGCTAACAGAAGCGGATTTCCGCGGGGAAAAATTCAAGGATCATCAACATCCGCTAAAGGGAAACAACGATCTGTTGTCAATAACGCGTCCCGACATCATCAAAGAAATTCACAGGCAGTACTTTGAAGCAGGTGCCGATATCGTTGAAACCAACACATTCAGCGCCACGACAATTGCTCAGGCCGATTATCACCTCGAACCCTTTGTATACGAGATCAATTACGAGGCAGCGAGGATCGCCCGGGAGGTCGCCGACGATTTCACGCAGCGTGAACCGCATAAACCGAGGTTTGTCGCCGGCGCGATGGGGCCGACTAACAAGACCGCTTCGCTTTCCCCGGAAGTTAATAACCCCGGGTACCGCGCGATCGACTTCGATCAGCTGGCGGTCGCGTTCAAAGAACAAGCTCGTGCACTGATCGCAGGCGGCGTTGACTTGCTGCTGCTGGAGACGATCATTGATACCCTGAACGTAAAGGCAGCCCTGTTCGCGATCCAAGACCTGTTTGACGAGATTGGTCGCAGTGTTCCGATCATGGTATCCGGCACGATTACCGACGCCAGCGGTCGCACACTATCGGGCCAAACGACCGAGGCATTCTTGATCTCCGTTTCACACGCGCCCTTGCTCAGCATTGGATTAAACTGTGCACTAGGAGCCAGCGCCCTCAGGCCCTACCTCCAGGTGCTGGATCAGAAGGCGCCGATGTTTGTCAGTGCCTATCCGAACGCCGGACTTCCCAATGAGTTCGGGCAGTATGATCAGACGGCGGAGGAAATGGCCGCCGAAGTAGAGGAGTACCTGAAAGAAGGACTTGTGAACCTTCTCGGAGGGTGTTGTGGAACAACGCCTGAACATATCCGCGCGATCGCCGAGTTGGCTAAGCGATATAGTCCCAGAAAAGTTAGCGAAACCGAAGCCGTCGCCTGAATCCCTTGTTGAACGATATTATCAGAGGAGCAAATACATGCACAGCAACTTAAAACTGAGTGGTCTCGAGGCTGTTGAGGTCACACCGGAGTCGAATTTTGTGAATATCGGAGAACGCACAAATGTGACGGGATCCAAACGGTTTCTATCGCTGATCAAGGAAGATAAGTTTGAAGAGGCGCTTGAGGTCGCGCTCGATCAGGTTCGGGGTGGTGCGCAGGTCATTGATGTGAATATGGATGAAGGGATGCTAGACTCGAAAGCCGCAATGGTGAGGTTTCTCAACCTGATGGCTTCCGAGCCGGAGATTTCACGTGTTCCGGTAATGATCGACTCGTCGAAGTGGGAGGTTATTGAAGCAGGCCTTAAGTGTATTCAAGGCAAGGGTATTGTCAATTCAATCAGCCTGAAGGGTGGAGAAGAAGAATTTATCCGGCAGGCGAAGCTTGTCAAACGCTATGGCGCAGCGGTGGTGGTGATGGCCTTTGACGAACAAGGACAGGCTGACACGTATGAACGGCGTATCGAGATATGCAAACGTGCATATGACATTTTGGTCAACGAGGTGAAGTTTCCTCCGCAGGATATCATTTTCGATCCCAACATCTTCCCGGTAGCGACCGGGATCGAGGAGCACCGGAATTACGCTCTCGATTTCTTCAGGGCGACCAAATGGATCCGTGAGAATCTTCCGCATGTGCACGTGAGCGGGGGCGTGAGCAATGTGTCCTTCAGCTTTCGCGGAAACCAGAAGGTGCGCGAAGCGATGCACGCTGCTTTCCTCTACCACGCAATTCGCAACGGCATGGATATGGGTATCGTCAATCCGACGATGCTGGAAGTTTACGACGCAATCGACAAGACCCTTCTCGAACGGGTGGAAGATGTTCTGCTAAATCGCCGGGACGACGCAACGGAACGCCTACTTGAGTTCGCCGAGACAGTCAAAGGATCGGCGAAGAAGAAAGAAGTGGATGACACCTGGCGGAAAGGTACGGTCGAAGAACGACTGACGCATTCGCTCGTCAAGGGCATTATCGACTATATCGACGCCGATACAGAAGAGGCCCGTCAAAAATACGGAAGTCCTCTGACTGTAATCGAAGGACCTCTTATGGCTGGGATGAACGTTGTCGGCGATCTCTTCGGATCGGGAAAGATGTTTCTTCCACAAGTTGTAAAGAGTGCACGGGTTATGAAGAAGTCGGTTACCTATCTCACTCCGTATCTGGAGGAGGAAAAGAGACTCAACGGATCAGAACAAAAAGCAGCAGCGAAAATCCTTTTGGCGACGGTCAAAGGCGACGTTCATGATATCGGTAAGAATATTGTGGGGATTGTCCTCGCCTGCAACAACTACGACGTGGTTGACCTCGGCGTGATGGTGCCTTCGGAAAAGATCATCGAAACAGCGAAAAAGGAGAATGTCGATATTATTGGCCTCAGCGGGCTGATCACGCCCTCCCTCGACGAGATGGTGCACGTCGCCCGCGAGTTGCAACGCCAGAACTTGTCGTATCCTTTGTTGATCGGCGGTGCAACTACGTCGCGAATCCATACTGCTGTGAAGATCGATCCGGTGTACGACGGGCCGGTTATTCACGTACTGGATGCCTCCCGCTCTGTTCCGGTAGCCAGCGAGTTGATTAATCTGGAATCGAGGGAAGGAATCAAGCAGCGATTCAAGGGTGAATATGATAAACTACGCGTCGACCACAACAGCAGAAAAGCTGATAAACGATATATCCCGCTTGCTGCAGCGCGCGAGAACAGGGTCAAGATCGATTGGAATGCAACGCGATACACGCGACCAAAATTTCTTGGAAGAAAGGAGTTGATTGCCTACCCGCTGGAAGAATTGAGAGGGTACCTGGATTGGACTCCGTTCTTTCAGACCTGGATGATGGCCGGACGCTTTCCAGGAATACTGGAAGATCCCGTGGTCGGCGTGGAGGCAAAAAAGCTTTACGATGACGCGAACCGAATGCTGGATGCGATCATCCGCGACAAGAGTCTTCAGGCAAACGGTGTAATCGCATTTTACGAAGCGGTGAGCGACGGCGATGACGTTCACCTGTATGATGGCGATAAAAGTGTGGGCACTTTTCATTTCCTGCGTCAGCAAAACAAGAAGGCTCCGGGTCTCCCGAATTTTTGCCTCGCCGATTTTGTCTCGCCCGAAAAAGGAAAGGACTATTTCGGCATGTTCGCTGTAACGGGTGGAATCGGGTTGGAGAAAATTATTGAGCAATGCAAGGCTCGGCAGGACGACTACTCCGAGATCATGGCGAAAGCGCTAGCCGACCGCCTGGCGGAGGCGTTTGCCGAATGCCTCCACGAGCGCGTGCGGAAGGAATTCTGGGGATATGCGGCCGATGAACAACTTGAAAATGACGACCTCATTGCAGAAAAATATAGCGGGATACGCCCCGCGCCCGGGTATCCCGCGTGTCCGGATCACACAGAGAAGCGGTTGTTATTCGATTTGCTGAAAGCGGAAGATGCCGGAATCATCCTGACTGATTCTTTTGCCATGTACCCCGCCGCGGCGGTGAGCGGGTTTTATTTCTCGCACCCGGATTCGAAGTACTTTGGCCTCGGGAAGATTGAGAAGGATCAGGTGGAAGACTATGCAATACGGAAAGGAATGACTGTGGAAGAGTTGGAGCGCTGGCTGGCGCCGAACCTTTCTTATGACATTTAGATTTTATGTGTTGATGTGTTGCGCAAGTATTCGACGCATGTAACGAGAATATGAAAGTTTGTGACCATATAAACAACGCCAATGGAAAGACTCTTTTTACAATTGAGATTCTTCCTCCGTTGAAAGGCGACAACATCCAGAATCTGTTTAGAAACCTGGACCCTTTGATGGAGTTCAAGCCTCCGTTCATCGAT
>JBIQJZ010000177.1:7711-7922 GCA_044507115.1 Flammeovirgaceae bacterium
ACATACCACCGGGAGGAGTATGTGTATAAGAAGAAAGAGAATGGTCTGCTGGAGAAGCGATCGATCCGAAAAAGACCTGGTACCGTCGGGATATGCGCGGCTATTCAAAATCATTACAAAGTGGACACCGTTCCGCATATCATCTGCGGTGGGTTCAGCAAAGAAGAAACGGAGAATGCGCTCATCGATTTACACTTCCTGGGCATCAACA